>NZ_JAHLQG010000006.1 GCF_018919065.1 Blautia sp. MSJ-9
GGCAGGGGATCATCTGCAGTAGTATTTTATAAAAAGAAGAAGGAAAAATCCATGCAGAAGTAATTTCTACAGGTATAGAATTTACTCTTGCAAGGTAGAATTTAAAAATACATTTAACCGATTAGCATGGCAGTCCTTTTGATTTATAAAAAAACAAAACAAATGTTCGAAAAAACTCTTCCATTTTCGAATGGAGTGTGGTATTATAAGTCAAAAGCGAATATATGTTCGGAATATATGTTCGGTTTCGGCCGAACAGAGAAGATTTTAAGGAGGAGAAAGAAATGACAAATACAGCAAATACCACACAGAGAATCAGAAGAAATAAGAACCACAAATTTTCAAAGACAATGGCAGTGATCCTGGGAGTGATCGTTACTCTGGAGGTGATGATCGCAGGGGGAATGATCTTTAATATTGATTTTCATTCCACGGATATCATTGCCCTGATCTTTGGGTTTATAGTGGTATTTTCAGGGGCAGTCGCTATTCTGACTGATAATTGATCAGGTCGGAATACTAATACATCATTTTCAAAATAACTATACCACTCACTTGCCTGTGCATCACGAAGCGTGTTGCTGGGCGCGGAGTGAACAGTAACAAAAGCTTGGATTTTTCCTAAATATTAGACAAAAGTTGTCAGAAATGGTATGATTAAAAATATATCATAACAGGATATGGAACATATCATAAAAGGGGTAAAGATGACTGTAAAATCAAGTCTTTTGGAAATGTTAGAGAAGAATAAAGGGGAAGTGCTCTCAGGTGAGAGTATTGCCGGTGAGCTGGGATGTACCAGAGCGGCAGTGTGGAAGGCAGTGAAGGCACTTCGGGAAGAAGGATATCATATTGAGGCAGGACCGAATAAAGGATATATGCTTGCAAAAGATACTAATCGGTTGTCTCAGGAGGCAATCCGGTTATTCTTGGATGATCCGGAGGTTAGGATCGATATTTATGATGAACTGGAATCCACGAATCAGACAGCTAAGAAAGAGGCTATGATCGGGGAAGCAAGGCACGGCGAATTTGTAATTGCCAGAAGTCAGACTGCAGGCAGAGGCAGACGCGGACGGGAGTTCTATTCACCGGCGGATGCGGGGCTTTATATGAGTGTGATCCTGAAACCTCAGGGAACCATACATGACAGTCTGCTGATCACTACAGCGGCAGCAGTGGCAGTGTACAGGGCTGTTGAGCAGATTTGCGGGATTCAGCTGGATATCAAGTGGGTCAATGACCTGTTCTATAATGGAAAAAAAGTCTGCGGAATTCTCACAGAGGCTGTCACCGACTTTGAGAGTGGAAATATAGAGTTTGTAGTAGTGGGCATGGGACTGAACATTTATCTGGAACCGAAGATGCTGCCCGAATCATTGAAAGATGTTGCCGGAGCACTTTATCAGAGTCGTGAGGATGCAGAAAAAACAGACCGTAACAGATTAGCGGCAATGATCGTAAACGAACTGAGAAAAGAAACCGAAGATTTGAAGCTGTCCCCGGATTATGTGGAGCACAATATGATCCCGGGACATCAGGTTACAATTACAGATGGAACCTCTTCCAGAAAGGCATTTGCATTAGAGATATGCAGCGACGGACGGTTGAAAGTACGGGAAGAGAACGGACATGAGACGATATTATCTTTTGGAGAAGTTTCGGTGTCTGTGTAAAAGAAAAATGCGATTCAGATATGATGGATATCTGAGTCGCATTTTTTAATCGAATTAAGTAAGTCCCCTGCTTCAATTGCGAACTCCCGTTTGAATCGAATTAGTCCAGTAAAAAGAAAGCATTCATTCGTCTTAATGGATCAGGTAAATGGTAAATAGATATCTGATCTGAAGAGAACCGGATTTTTTGTTTTATGACTGTAACTATCATGCAGTCTGGGAGTCTGAGCTGGAATCAGAATTACTGAGAGAATCAGACTGATTTTCAGCTACATTTTTATTTTCTGCTTCTGGTTCAGAGGAAGTAATTTCCGAATACAGAGTATCAACAACAGGTGCGGCATTCTGCGGTTCTGTCTGCTGCTGAGTGGCAGGCGTATTTGCGCTTACGTCCATATGAGGCATATCGTTGATATTTTGCTGATACGGGCGATAAGGTGTCCAGTAATGTTCTTCTTCCTTATGGCTGTTTATCTGCTTATCATTCAGTTCATCTTTCTTACGGGTAAGAATATAAATCCCTGCAAGAATAATACATACTGCAATTACCAGCTGTGGCAAATGATATGCGAAGGTTCCAAGAACATCGGCCAGATATCCTGGAAGGATCATGTAGAAGAAATCTACAATATTATTCCACAGGATAGAAGCTCCGAGAATGATCAGCAGAATTGCAGTCAGCTTCCTGTGATGACTGACCAGAGAACTGATATCTCCTGCCAGTTCATCCATATGAAAGACATAGGAGTCTTCTATGGAATAGAATTCTTCCTCTGAGAGAGATTTCAGGTTGTGCACATTAAAGAAGCTGTAGAACCAGATGATCGGGATCAGGAAGATAAGCCAGTCCATTCCGGTAAATGAGCCTACAGCAAATACACCCCAGAACAGCAGCATAATACTGAGTCCCTGCTTCTTAAATCCCATATACATTTCTCCTGCGCCCGGGATTAAGGAAAAGATAAAAAGCCAGAATCCACGTTTTTGTTTTTGCATACTTTATTTGCCTCCATTCATTATTTTGCTGGAAAAATCACTGATATACTGAGCCAGAGAACTGGTACCATCGCAGATGCTCTGGTTCACTCCTCTGGAAAAATCATAAAGTTGGTTGCCGCTGCGTTCCGGTACGGTACGTTCACTCTGAGTAGAATAATGATTTGATCTCAATTCTGAGAAATCTACACTCGGAATGCTGAACAGAAGAAGCAGTGCAGCCGCGACACCGGCAGCAGTCTGCAGGCTGTATCGCAAAAGCTGGACCTTGCGCGAAGCTTTATCTGCAGCCCTTGCGAATTGTATTTCGCCGGAATCAGTTTTATTTAATATCTGCTCTGTCAGATAGGAGGGAGCAGTGGCCAAACTGTGGCTTTCCTGTTCTATCATCTGATCGAGACATGAATCGCAGTGATCCAGATGCGATAGAAACTCGATGACTTCCTGAGTGTTCATAGTACTGTTGTCAAATTCTATTAAATCGTTTTTATCAATATGCATCTAATCACTCCTTTCAAGCATCTTTTTTAACATAGCTCTTGCACGGTAGAGCTGGGTCTGGATTGTTTTCGGATTTTTGTTTGTACGGTGTGCGATTTCGGATACAGACAGTTCTTGACAGAAATGAGCATAAGCAACTTCTTTGTAAGGACTTTTCAGCTGCATACATAATGCCCTTACCCGGGCATCGGAGTCTGTAAGCATGTATTCATCTTCAGGAGAAGACTGCTGATCCGGAAGCTGAGAAAAGTATGTATCCTCAGTAGGAATACTGCGGCGCCCGGCGGCTTTCAAATAGTCCAGACATTTTCGGACAGCAATCTTACTTAGCCAGGCTTTCTCATAAGTGCCATCAAAACGGGACAAGTTCTTATAGGCAGACAGAAATACTTCCTGAGTGAGATCCTCGGCATCAAATGGATTACCGACGGACTTCAGGCAGATCGAGTATATTAAGTTCTGGTATTGCGTAATCAGATATTCCAGATATTGCTTTTCTGTGATCATTACTGTCTCCTTTGTCCCTGTTCATTTAATTATAACGCAGAAGACAGGGGAATGGATTCAAAAAATATATGAAACAATATATAAAAATAACTGAAAAAACATAGAATCAACCTTTAAATATTGACATTGTAATGAGCATTATGTACTATTAAATATATGTTTGAAGAAAATTGATGGATATAATCGAAAATAAAGATAAAAAATATACATAATACCCAAAACGAAGGATAGAATAAGTATGACGAAGGAAAATAATTTAAAATTTGACAGCGAAAGAGAGTATACGTATATCTCTTCGAATAATCTGACAGGGATCAAATCAGAGGCCCTTTCCCCCGAAGAATTGATAAAATTTATGGAAAATGGCTTTATTTGCCGCACATTCAAAGATACAATTGCGCAGTTTTATACAGAATATGAAAAAGAAAAGAGAGAAAAATGCGAAGAACAGGAATATAAAGGAGATGTAAAGCGTTTTTTATCAGGCAAGTTATCGGATATGGCGCAAATTTCTTATGACAGTATGTCACGGAATGTTAGGAACTGGATGAATGGAGTGAATGTACCACACAGAGAACAGCTCTTTCAGATGTGTTTTGCATTGGAACTGGATGAAAGGCGGGCCAGTCAGCTTTTGGCGAGTATTTCGGATACAGGAATTCATTATCGCAACCCGGAAGAACTGGTTTATGCATTTGGCCTGAGGCAAAGAATGAGTTATGGCGAAACGCTTCAGCTGAAAAATGAAGTTATGGAACAGTATGCTCAGAACAGGAAACCATCTTCATCATCAAAAGAGAATAAAGAAGTAAAAGTTTATACCCGCCAGATTCAACGGAAGTTTCTGGATGAGGTACATACAGTAGAGGATTTGAAACAGTTTTTTGATGAAAACAACGCTGTGTTTGGAAAAATCCATGAGGCTGCTTATGATGAATTTATGAGAATGATAAAACTTTTGCAGAATCCAGAAGCAGACTTTGAGGCTTATTGGATGCAGTATTTAAAAGAAAATACAAAGTACACGGAAGAAGAGAGACAAAAAGAAGTCGAGAAAATCAAGCAGGATCTGAAGAAAAAAAGCGTTGAAGAAGTTATAGAAGAGTATTTGCGTATGTATGTTCCGCAGAATACATCCAGAAAAAACACCAGTGAGGGAAAACGAAATTATACATATCTGCAGCGGGTAATCAAAAAGAACTGGCCGAGTGAAAGCACAATCTCGAAAATGAAAACAAAGGAGATGGATGTCAGCAGAAAGGTACTGCTTTTGCTATTTCTGCTGACAGAAGAATTTGAAGTATCAGATCTGATAAACAGAGAAAAAGAAGATGATATTTTTTCAGATCTTGATGACGACGATGAATATCTCAATGATTTAGGTGAAATGGAAGATGCAAATGATCGAATGGAGAGAAGGATTGTACAGCTGAATCTGTTTCTTGAGGCATATGGCATGAACCAGCTTGACCCGGGCTCTGCGTTTGACTGTTTTGTACTGTATGCGCTGAAGGCAAGCTATGACGGGGCAGAGGACAATATGGGAGAACGTTTTAAATCGGTATTAAAATTACTGTTTGAGTAATAACGTAACGCATTTTAAAAAAGTAATTGTTCTGTACTCTAGTGCGTCGACAAGCTGATATACTGACAGAATAGCAGACTGAAGAACAGTTGCCAGAAGACATCTAGTTCAGAAAGACTCCAGGGGCGGAAAAGAAATGCGGATACTGAAACAGGACAAAGATATACTTGAGACATTAAGAATGTCAACATAGATATGAGGAGGTGTCCTGCATGGGAAATATACGCAGTTTGAGAAAGAATGGAGATAAACTGATTCTTGGAGGGTGTACATATACAATAAAGGATGTAGAGGGATGCGGAGGAAATTCGGTCGTATATCATGCAATATATAACGATAATCTGAACAGAGAACTGCAGCATGAGGTGTTGATCAAGGAACTTTATCCTTATCATCCAAGAGGCGGCATATATAGAGATGAGAACGGAAATATCAGTTATGTTTCAGAAGCAGAAGAATATATGCAAAACTGCAAAATGCGTTTTAAACAGGGAAATGAGATTAATCTCCGGTTATTACAGACTCTTCCTTCGCAGATTTCAGGAAATGTAAATTCGTATGAAGCATATGGGACATATTATTCGGTTTTGACAGTTCATGGAGGACAGAATCTGGAAAATGTTCTGGAAACTACGGATTCACTGTCTCTTCGCGAAGCGGCAAAGATCATGGAGAAAGTTCTGGATGCAGTGGAAATTTTTCATGAAAATGAAATGCTTCATCTGGATATCAGTCCGGACAATATTATTCTTTTGCCGGAACAGGCATTTTTGATAGATTATAACAGTGTATGGAGTGTATCGGATAAACATAACGGCGTTTTTTCTTTTTGTGAAAAAGAGGGTTATTCAGCTCCGGAAATCCGTCTTTGTGATGCTGGAAAAATCAGCTATGCAACAGATATTTATTCTGTATGTGCGGTGTTTTACAGAATTCTTACAGGAAATAAACTGACAGATAATGAAATTATACGAAACGGATTAAAAAGCAGCTTACGGGCAAATCTGAGTATTTTTCGGGGAGAACCTAACAGTGCGGTATTAAAGGCGGCACAGATCGTGATAAAAGGCTTACAGATGCTTCCGGAAAAAAGATACCAGAGTGTTGCGGCTCTGAGAAGAGAGTTTGATGAACTCTTACTTAGAATTGAAGGAAAAGGCATTTCACACAGTGCAATCTGGGAAAGCAGCAGAAATATTTACAGAAAAACAGTGCATTGTGATACATCTTATATATTACAGGATATTCAAAATTCTTACATGATGAAGCAGATATCCGGAAATGAATTATATTCTGATCTTAAAGACAGAAGTAAAGTCCTTTTAAAGGGTTCCGGTGGTATGGGAAAAACAAGATTCATGGAAGAATTATGGAAAAACAATGTAAGACAATACCGAGAAGCGGAGCCGGTTGTCTGGTTTGTTCCATTAAAAGAATATCAGTACACAGCAAATGAAACGGCATTTATCAGAAAACATCTGTTAAAACATCTTTGTTTTTCTACGGAGAGTATAGGAACAGGCGAATCTCTTCACGAACTGGAACAGTTTTTTAACGGAAAACGCCGGGGAAATGTAAATATTATTTTTCTTCTGGATGGATTAAATGAGACCGGGACAGACAGAGAGAAACTTTTAAGAGAAATTGAAGAATTAAGTGCAAAAGAGGGAGTCAGTGTTCTGGTTACAGAGAGATCAGATGAAGTTCTGACGTACGGACTTCAGGGATTTCAAAGTGTAGAATTGCTTCCACTGGATCAGGAGAAGGTTCGGCAGGAAACCGAAAAAATGCAAATTCCTTATCCGGCAGATAAAAGAATGCAAAATCTTCTGGGAAATCCTATGATGTTAGAGCTTTATGCAAAAGTCTGCGGTCTCAGAAAGGATTCTTCTGAGACACAGGAAGAAATTATGAGTATCAGCAGTCCGGAACAACTGATCCAGCTTTATCTGGGACAGTTGTTGAAGTATCAATTGCGGGTACATTCCGGGAAACCTGGAATACAGTTATGCAGTAAGTATATTCTTAATCATATGCTGCCGGACATTGCCGGGGAAATGAAGAAGAAAAATAAAACATTACTGTCGGTAGATGAAGTATATAAAATAGCCCAAAAGAATTATTCTAATCTATATAAGAAAGAATTTTGCAAAACTTTTCCGGAATATCTTGGAAAGTCCAGAATCATGCTGGACAGAATTGCAGATGCATCGGAATGGTTTGATTTTGCAATAGAGGAACATCTTACAGGAGAGCTTGGGTTGCTGGTGAAGACAGGAAACGGATATTATGGACTGGTTCATGATAATTTTATTAAATATCTGACAGAGGCTTCCGAGCATAACAGAACGGTATACAGAAAAAGGCAGAGACGTGGCACGATTTTAAAAGGAACGGCAATAACTGGTGCCTGCGTAATCCTGAGCCTGTCTGTTATCTGCATTTTACATAAAACAGGAATTATTTCTGATGATAAGGGACCTTCCGAAGAGGAACAGCGGATTCTGAAACGTGCGGCTGCATGTATGCAAATGAATTTAGGAATTTTCAGCGGATTTGTCAGCGATCAGAAAAGCGTTCTGGAGATGGACGAGATTGAAGGGGTATTAAATCAGGATTCAACGGCAGTTGAGGAAATGGAAAACAGGATAGATATTGCCCTTTCAAAAGACCTGGATAATTACTCAGAACTGAAACCAGAAGTGAGAGATGGTCTGATCGAGATTTCAGATTTTCCAATAACAGAATACGTAGATTTATGTGATGCGCCTGTAGATATGTCAGATTTTATGGAATCGGCGTTGGTGGATTTGAAGGAAAAAATGTGCAGTCAAGACAGTGTTTACAGGGAATATGAAGACAGAAAAGCACTTGTAGAGGTCTATGAAGGATATCTGAATGCATATACGGAATTTATTTTTTATGAACTGGATTATGTATCAAATTTTTTACTTCC
Organism: Blautia sp. MSJ-9; assembly: GCF_018919065.1. Taxonomy (GTDB): domain Bacteria; phylum Bacillota; class Clostridia; order Lachnospirales; family Lachnospiraceae; genus Blautia_A. The sequence continues at coordinate 8,222 of NZ_JAHLQG010000006.1, forward strand.
TGAACAGGCAGCAGAAATTCTGGATGCCAACCAGTATTCCAGGGTTTTTCGCAATTATTTTAAGACTGTGCAGATTGGAAATCAGGATATTGAAAGCATCAGACGCGGTATGGAAAGTGCTGATAAGAAACTGCGGGCGGCAAAAGCTGAGATGCTGAGCTGGAACTATAATATAGAAGGTGTGAAATAAGAAAAATATAAGTAAGAGAGAAAAAACAGAACGTGATGAAAAACTATTTTATAAGACTTGTCAGAGGAAAATCACAGTAAGGGATACCTAAGATATGATATGAAAAAAGGAGGAGCATAATGAAAAAGAAAATATATATAGTTACATTGTGTTTAATGGCAGGAAGCCTGGCAGGAGTCTGCCCGGTATCTGCAGAAGAAGGCTATCAGAGCATAGTAGAAGAATATAAAAAGATATTTCTAACCATGGATGATGTAAGTTATCAGTATGATTGTGTGCTTGCTGCAGTAGGTGATTATCTTGATGAGAAAACAGATCATTCAGATACTGTAGAAACCGTAAAAAACATTACAGATACACTTAAAGAGAAAAAAGACAGTCTGGAAGAGTATACACTGGATGATAAATTGTCAGATCTTCTGGAAGAATACGGAATACTTCCAGAAGAATTTGAAGCATTTGGAAGAAGTCAGGAAGATGAGTTTACAGATACAATATCCGATATTGAAGAATTGACAGAGTATCTGGAGTATGCGGAAGACTCAGAGGATGACTATGACAGGCTTACAGTGGCATATGAAGAGTACAAAGATATTCAGGATTATATGAAAGGCGTCAATTATTATACAAACTTTAACTACTGGTTTGCAGAATGGGATGAAGAAATGACTGACTATGTACAGAAAGAAGTTACACCTGAGATAAAGTCCTGTATCTCAGAAGATTTTGTATGGGAAAATGACAGAGATGTTGTTGAGCGTAAGGCTATGCGGTACATGGATGACCTTGAAGATTACATAGAAGTTCTTGCAAAACATACGGGAGAAGCACGGGAAAGAAAACTGGAGATTGAGCAGGAACTGGGAAGACAGCTGGGAGAATAAAGGCAGAAAAAACATAGTCATTACAAAGGAGGAGAATGGCATGACTTTCGACAGGTGTTTTGGGTGTATGCAAAAGCTGAAAGAACCAGATGAAGTTTGTCCGCATTGTGGGTTTGATATTGCACAATATAATGAAGCAGAATTTGCGTTAAGACCGGGTACGATTTTGCATGGAAGATATGTTATTGGGAAAGTTCTGGGAAAAGGTGGATTTGGTATCACTTATATTGGATATGATATGTCCCTGGATATCAAAGTGGCAATTAAAGAGTATTATCCAGAAGGATTTGTAGGAAGAGATGCCAGACAGTCTGCAAAACTTAGCTGGTATAGCACCAGAACTGGTGTCCAGAGCGCTATAAAAAGCAGGGAGAGCGTGATAAAAGAAGCCCGTAATATGGCAAAGATTGATACGCTGCCTACTCTGGTAAGAGTAAGGGATGTACTTGTGGCAAATGAGACGGCATATCTGGTTATGGATTATGTTGAGGGCGAGACATTAAAGAATCTGGTGATAAACAGAGGAACACTTTCTTATGAGGAAGTGTGTACATATTTATTTCCAATCATGGAAGATTTGTCAAAGATTCATGAAAAAGGAATCATTCATAGGGACATCAGTCCAGATAATATCATGATTGAAGCAAATGGAAGAATGCGACTTTTGGATCTTGGAGCAGCAAAAGATTTGTATAAAGTGAATGAGAATGGAGAAGTTCCAGCTTCCACACAGATGGTGCTGAAACATGGCTTCAGCCCTATGGAACAGTACAGAACACATGGAGAAATTGGACCATGGACAGATGTTTATGCAATGACGGCAACTATTTACTATCTGATGTCGGGAACAGTACTTCCTACACCTATGGATCGTCTGGATAAAGAGCAGGAAGAAAAAGTTCGGGGAATGATAAACAGACTGTCTATGCCAGAAAAAGCAAGAGAAGGAATGAAAAAAGGACTTGCTATTCTTAAAGAAGACAGAATCAGTAGTATGAGTGACCTCAAAAAGTATTTGTGTCCAGAAAAAGTGGAGCTAAAACCGAAATTAGAAGTAATTCCCCAAATTGAATCAAATTCTAAATTAATACTAAAATCTGAACAAAAATATAAAGATAAAACAAAATTAAATTTAAAAAAGTTAAAGAAATGGTCGTTTTTTTTGTTAGGTGCAATTTTGGTAGGAAGTATGACTCTATTTGGAACCATGTTGTTTCATAAAAGGGCAGATAAATACTATAGTAAGGGAAAATATGAGCAAGCTTTGAATGCTTATCGGCAGGAAAAAAATATAGATGGCGTGAAAAAAACATTGAAAATGATTTATAAAATAGCTGGATGCTATAAATCTGGAATAAGTGGATATGAAAAAAATGAAGAAGAGGCTATCAAATATTATAAACTTGTAGCAGAAGATGAAAATGCAGAAAGTCTTGGAGGATATGCATGTAATTTCTTGGGAGAAATTATGGCTAAAAATGAAATAGAAGAAGATGATACAGAGGCCGCAACGTGGTTTGAAAAAGCAATCAAAAAAGGATATTTTGATGCGGCAAATAATCTTATATATATGTATAAAAATGGAAAAGAAGTTCCACAGGATAATAAAAAAATAATAGAACTTTTAGAACAGTCAGCAAATAGTGGAAATAGTACAGCAATGTACAATATGGGGAGAATTTATGGATATGGTGAATGCAATCAGGAAGTAGATCTTAGGAAATCGCTAAATTGGTTTAAAATAGCAGAAGAAAATAATTTTGAGGATGCGAAAGATGATATTGAGTATGTATTACAGAAAATGTATGATACGGCAAAGGATTATCGAAAAGGAACTAATGGATGTGAAAAGAATGAGGAAGAAGCCATCAAATATTATAAACTTGTAGCGGAAGATGAGAGTGCAGAGGAGGAACTGCAAAGTCTTTCATGCTATTATTTGGGATATATTATGGCTAACAATGAAACAGAAGAAGATGATGCAGAGGCTGCAAGGTGGTATGAGAGGGCAATTGAGAAGGGAGATACTGATGCAATGAATAATCTTGCAGATATGTATAAAGATGGAAGAGGTGTATCACAGGATTATAAAAAAGCTATGAAACTTTATGAGCAGGCAATTGAAAAGGGAAATGCTGTTGCAAAGAATGATCTTGCCTATATGTATATGTATGGAGAGGGTGTGGATAGAGATTATAAAAAAGCTATGGAGCTTTATAAGCAGGCAGCAAATGATGGAGTTAGTACTGCAATGGCTAATATAGGATGGATTTATGAATGGGGTCTATGTGGTCAGCAAAAAGATTTAAAAAAAGCATTAAAGTGGTACAAAAAGGCGCAAGAAAACGGTTATGACAACGCAGAAGAACATATTCAGTACCTACAATCGGAGTTGGAATCCGGTAGTAATACATCGGACTCCGAATCACAGAAAAGTAAATTAGTTCTGGAATAGTGCTATGGAAATAACACGAAAAATGTGGGTGGATATAGTATAAAATTCTGTCTAAAGAAAATATGTAGATTAATTAAAAATACAGTTGCTACAGAGGGAGGCGGAGGTAATGACTTTCGACAGATGTTTTGGATGTATGCAAAAATTGGAAAGACCAGATGAAATTTGTCCGCATTGTGGGTTTGACATTAACCAAGATGATGAAGAGAGGTTTGCGTTAAGACCAGGAACAATCCTACAGGGAAGATATGTCGTTGGAAAAGTGTTGGGTAAAGGTGGATTTGGAATTACCTATATTGGTTATGATATGTCGTTGGATATTAGGGTGGCAATCAAAGAATACTATCCAGAAGGATTTGTAGGAAGAGATGCCAGACAATCTGCAAAACTTAATTGGTATAATACAAGAACTGGTGTCCAGAATGTAATAAAAAGTCGGGATAGTTTGATAAAAGAGGCCCGTAATATGGCAAAGATTGATACGTTGCCTACTCTGGTAAGGGTAAGGGATGTGCTTGTAGCAAATGAGACGGCATATCTGGTCATGGATTATGTCGAAGGAGAGACATTAAAGAATCTGGTAATGAAAACTGGAACACTTTCCTATGAAAAGGTTTGTACATATTTACTTCCAATCATGGAAGATCTGTCAAAAATTCATGAAAAAGGAATCATTCACAGAGATATCAGTCCGGATAATATTATGATTGAAGCAAATGAACAGATGCGTTTACTGGATCTTGGAGCAGCAAAGGATTTGTATAGAGTGGATGGAATACAAGGAAAAGCAAATGAACAAGTTCCTGCCTCCACACAGATGGTATTGAAACATGGATTTAGCCCTATGGAACAGTACAGGATACACGGAGGAATCGGTCCATGGACAGATGTTTATGCAATGACAGCAACCATATATTACCTGATGTCAGGGAAAATATTACCTACACCGATGGATCGTCTTGACAAAGAGCAGGAAGATGCGGTTCAGAATATAATAAATAAACTCTCTATGCCAGAAAACGCGAAAGAAGGAATGCAAAAGGGGCTTGCTATTCTTAAAGATGATAGAATTAAGAGTATGGAAGAACTTCAGAAATATTTTTCGTTAAAGAAAGTAGAACCGAAGATAGAGCAGAAATCAGAATTAAAAGTAGAATTAAAATCTAAAAAGTTAAAAAAATCGCCTGTTTTCCTATTAGTAGGCATAATTGTAATAGCTGGCGTGGCTTTCACAGGAATAAAGTTATCTCATAAAAGTGCGGAGAAATATTATGAGGAAGGAAATTATGAGCAAGCTTTAGAAACCTATCGTCAGGAAAAAGATGAGGATGGTGTGAAAAAGACAACACAGACTATGTATGACGCAGCGTATAATTATTTGTCTGGAGAGAATGGATATGAAAAAAATGAGGAAGAAGCTGTTAAGTATTATAAATTAGTAGCAGAAAATGCAAATTCAGAAGATCTTAAAAAAAATTCCTGCTATTATTTGGGATATATTATGCTTAAGAATGAAACAGAGGAAGACAATGAGGAAGCAGCAATCTGGTTTGAGAAAGCGAGCGAAAAAGGAGATATGCTTTCAAAGGATTATCTTTCAATTATGTATAGCGAGGGAACGGGTGTATTACAAGACCAGAAAAAGGCAGTAGAACTTTTAGAAGAAGTGGCAAATAGTGGAGAAGATTGGGCAATAACAACGCCTTCTTTTCTGGGGATGCTTTATGAATCTGGCAAATTTAATGATTATGTTCAGGAAATAGATTATGTAAAAGCATTAAACTGGTACAAAAAAGCAGAAGAAAACAATGTTGATGGTTCAAAAGAAAGTGTTCAGCGTGTATTGAAAGCGATATATGAAATGGCAAATAATTATAGAACTGGAGAGAATGGATATGCAAAGAATGAGACAGAAGCAATCAAGTATTATAAGCTTGTAGCAGAAGATACGGATGCAGAAGATAACTCCGTAATGGATGCATGCTATTTTTTAGGAAAAATTATGAGCAACAATGAAACAAAAGAAGATGATGAGGAAGCAGCAAGTTGGTATGAAAAGGCAGTTGAAGAGGGAGACATATCCGCAATGAATAATCTTGCATATATGTATGAATGCGGAGTAGGTGTATCACAGGATTATGAAAAAGCACTGGAACTTTATAAACAGGCAGCAGATTGTGGACTTGGTGTAGCAATGACTACAATGGGAACAATCTATTGGCAAGGTTTATTAGGACAAGAGATAGATAATGCAGAAGCAGTAAAGTGGTATGAAAAAGCAATTGAAAATGGGGATGCCGCTGCGATGAATTATCTTGCGTATATGTATGAGCATGGAGAAGGTGTGTCAAAGGATAACGAAAAAGCGTTGGAACTTTATGAAGAGGCAGTTGAAAATGGAAGTGTCTCTGCGATGAATAATCTTGCGTATATGTATGAGCATGGAGAAGGTGTGCCCAAGGATAACGAAAAAGCGTTGGAACTTTATGAACAGGCAGCAGATGAGGGAGAGAGTGCTGCGATGGTTAATATAGGATACAATTATGAATTTGGTGAGTGTGGTCAGCAAATGGATTTGAAAAAAGCGTTAGAGTGGTATAAAAAGGCAGAGGAACAAGGATATGATGCAAAAGAACTTATTCAGCGTGTGCAGTCAAAATTAGACTCTGATAGTAATACATCGGACTCCAAATCACAGAAAGGTAAATTAGTTCTAGAATAGTGCTATGGAAATAACATGAAAAATGGGGTGGGATATAGTATAGAATTCTGTCTAAAGAAAATATGTATAAAAAATATATAGATTTATCAAAAATACAGTTGTTACAAAGGAGGCAGAGGTAATGATATTCGACAGATGTTTTGGGTGTATGAAAAAATTGGAAAAGCCTGATGAGATTTGTACATATTGTGGGTTTGATATTAAGAAATATGACGAAGCAGAGTTTGCCTTAAGACCAGGAACAATCTTGCATGGAAGATATGTTGTTGGAAAGGTGTTAGGTAAAGGCGGATTTGGAATTACCTATATTGGTTATGATATGTCGTTGGACATTAAGGTCGCAATCAAAGAATATTATCCGGAAGGATTTGTAGGAAGAGATGCCAGACAATCTGCAAAACTTAATTGGTATAGTACCAGAACCGATGTCCAGAATGTAATAAAAAGTCGGGATAGTTTGATAAAAGAGGCACGTAACATGGCAAAGATTGATACGTTGCCTACTCTGGTAAGGGTAAGAGATGTGCTTGTGGCAAATGAGACGGCATATCTGGTTATGGATTATGTCGAAGGAGAAACGCTAAAGAATCTGGTGATGAAAACTGGAACACTTTCTTATGAGAAAGTTTGTACATATTTACTTCCAATTATGGAAGATTTGTCAAGGATTCATGAAAAAGGAATTATTCACAGAGATATCAGTCCGGATAATATTATGATTGAAGCAAATGGACAGATGCGTTTACTGGATCTTGGAGCAGCAAAGGATTTGTATAGAGGAAATGGAACACAAGGAAAAGCAAATGAACAAGTTCCTGCCTCCACACAGATGGTATTGAAACATGGGTTTAGTCCTATGGAACAGTACAGGACACATGGAGGAATCGGTCCATGGACAGATGTTTATGCAATGACAGCAACCATATATTACCTGATGTCGGGGAAAATATTACCTACACCGATGGATCGTCTTGACAAAGAGCAGGAAGATGCGGTTCAGAATATAATAAATAAACTCTCTATGCCAGAAAACGCGAAAGAAGGAATGAAAAAGGGGCTTGCTATTCTTAAAGATGATAGAATTAAGAGTATGGGAGAACTTCAGAAATATTTTTCTTCAAAGAAAGTAGAACCGAAGATAGAGCAGAAATCAGAATTGGAGGTAACCCCAAAATCTAAAAATCATAAAAAATTGACAGTTTTTTTGTTTGGTGTGGTTTTAGTAGCAGTAGGAATAAAGTTATCTTATAAAAGTCCGGAGAAATATTATGTTGAGGAAAATTATGAAGATTCTGTAGATAATAAAATTACAGGAATCAGTTTAGGTGGATATACCACACAGTCTAAAATAACATTTACAGCAGTTGGAGCAGGTATGGATAATGAAAATCCAGGAAAAGGTGATGTCCGTTATATACCATATAATTGGAAGGTAGTAAGTACAAGTAGCTGGAACACTGCACCTTATACGGCGTCATTTAGCATTACAAAAGCAGGAACTTATACCCTGACAGTTACATTTATTCAGCAGATGTATAACGGAAGTGAATGGGAGAATACTGAAAAACAAGATACCAAACAGGTGAACTTCAATATTGACCACGCACAAATATCTACACCAACACCAACTCCAGTTCCATTACCAGATGATCATGGTGATGCTGCATCAGAAGACGAAGACAATCCAAACCCAATACCAATTGTGGAAGGAAGTGGTATATTATCACCTTCTTCAGACAATAATGAATCCGTTTTTGGTGGTTGATAGGAGGAAATAATTTGAAAAGAAATTTAAGAGTAATTCATATATTTGTAGAACTTATATTTTTCAATATAGTAATGTTCTTTGTCCCATATTCGGTAAGAGCAGCCGATACGGAGGGGCTTGTTGTATACCAAGGGGAAAATGAAGGACAGCAATATGCAAATGTAGCTGTATGTATGGATGTGGGAGATGGTCAGATATCATTGTTGGCTTTCCTAAATAATAATGAAGAAGAGGGCATTTCGGCAGAAATTGTAACTGAAGAAAAAAGTTTTCCTATAAAAATGATAGGAACATATGCTAACACCATTGGTATTTGGAGATGTGAGGAAGACAGCATACAGCAATGTGTAAATGTATATAAAACAGCTCTTCCGATTAAAGGTGAACAGGCAGCTGCAGTATATATTTTTCAAGGTGATAATGGAGCTGAGATAGGCAGACAGCAGGTTACTGTTAATGAGAGTTGTTTATTAAATGAGGATAATCCTGATGCAGGCTATGCCATTTTATTTGACAAAATTGAAAATGAAACTTACATGAATTCTTTTCTGGGAGCATTGGAAAATGAAAATGGGGAATGTATAGGAGTAATCTTAGAAAATGGTATTGCGTGTCCAATATCATATGATGACAGTGTTTTCAATAGTAGTACAACAGAAGAGAAAACGGTGGAAGAGCAACCTCAAAAGCAGCCGGAAAGGACGATAGAAAGTAAGACAGAGAAGCAGTCGGAGAAGCAAACGGAAGATCAGTCCCAAAAGAAGACGGACGCTCAGGCGAAAGACCAGTGGGAAAAAATAGGAGAAATTCTTGGAGGGTTTATTATAACAATTTTGTTTGCAGCATTCTTCATAAGAAAAATGCTCAAAAAGAATAAGCCGACTCCTCCACTACCAGAGCCAGATCCTATACCCACTCCTGGTCCACCCCCTGTTCCTAATCCAAGACCTGTTCCTCCAGCTCCTAAGCCGAATGTTTTTGAACCGGCAAACCTGTTTTTGTACATTGAAAGCGGGCATATGGCAGGACAGGCATATCCGATAGGAAATGATAAGGTTATGATTGGTCGTAGCAATAAGTGCCGTATTCAATATCCGAAAGATTATGCCGGTGTAAGTACTATTCATGCCAGTGTATTCTACCTCAATGGAAAACTCTATCTGAAAGATGAGGATTCTTCCTATGGAACTTATCTAAAGACGAAAGTCGGTGCAAAGAAACTTGAACCCACACAGCCACAGGAACTTCACGAAGGAAGCGAATTTTATATTGCGGAAGAAAAAAATGTAATTCGGGTTGTTAATGTTGCTGCAAAAAATAAAAGATAAAAAAGAAAAGGAGACGAATAATTATGGAATTTAAACAGTGTGAGAAAGGTCATTATTATGAAAGTACATTAACCAGATGCCCACAGTGCGAACGGGAAGCAATGGAGCAGTCAAATGAAACTATGGATTTTAATCAGTCTGGTGGGAAAGCATCTGATTACAGACCAACAGAATCTTTTTCATTTCCTGAAGTTGAGGATTATGGTCCAACAGCACCAGTGGGAATGGGGACTGTAAATTCACAGAGTCAGATGGGAAATAATGGAGGAGAAACACGCCCACCGGAAAATTATGGATTCACAGTACCAGGAGGAAATCCATTTGGTGATACTTTACCTCAAAACACAACAAGTGTATATATGAATGATCAGGCGGGATTTTTACCTGTAGTAGGCTGGCTTGTATGCATTGAAGGTCCGGAAAAGGGAAAAGATTATCGAATTCATGCAGGCTATAACAGCATAGGAAGAAGCTTTTCGATGGATATTGTACTTAAATACGATAATAATATTTCCAGAGAAAAAGACTGCTATATTGGTTATGACCAGCAGGAAAAAGAATTCTTCTTTGGTCACGATAATGGAAGAAATATTATCAGGGTAAACGGAAAACGAGTAAATGGTTCCACAGATTTGAAATCATATGATATTTTATCGATTGGTTCTTGCAAATATATGTTTGTGGCATTATGTGGTGAACAGTTTGACTGGAGTGATGAGGAATGAAAATATCAGTTGGAAAACTGCATCATATTGGAAGTCGAAAGTCACAGCAGGATAGTTTCGGAACGGTGACATTGGAAGATGAGACTGTGTTAGCTGTTCTTGCGGATGGCATGGGTGGACTTTCAGATGGGGATAAAGTGAGTCAGATTCTGGTTTATACGATATTGAGTCAGTCAAAAAATGTTCTGAAGGAAGGGGTCATAGCACCTTTATATCAGCTTGTCGGTATTGCAAATGATGTAGTGAATGCAGATAGTGATATAGGGCAGAATAGTGGCTCAACACTTCTGGTAGTATGGCAGAAGCAGAATCATTTTCAGTGGATTTCAGTAGGTGACAGCAGAATTTATCTCTATCGCGCAGGAAACCTGATTCAGATGAATTCAGAGCATGTTTATAAAAAAGAGCTACTGTTGTCAGCTGTAAACGGAGATATGAGTTACGAGAACGCATATACAGATGAACAGTCGGAATGCCTTACCAGTTATATGGGAATGGGGCGTTTAAGACATATAGAAGGCAGCTTGCGGGATGTGGAATTGGAGCCTGGTGACAGGATATTACTCATGAGTGATGGCGTTTTTAATACAATTTCTGAAAAGGAAATTGCAGAAAGCGTTATTCGTGGAGGTGATGTAAAAAAGGCTGCAGAAATTATGCTGGAAGAAATTCTGAAAAAGAACAATCCTGTACAGGATAATTTTACTGCTGTTATTCTCGGCTGGGATTACGAGGGAATGTGATTTTGAATGAGTGAATATGAAACAAGAAATGCATTGCTGTCTGGAAGCTGGTTAAAAGGAAGATATCAGATATTAAATCTTCTTGGTCATGGTGGCTTTGGGAATACTTACCGAGCGTATGATGCAAAATATCATGAAATGGTGGCAATAAAAGAATTGTATCCAAGTGGTTTTGTGTATAGGGATAGATATACCAGATATGTGATACCTGCGAAGGGAAGAGAACAGGTATTTGAAGTGTACAAAGGTAAATTTAAAAATGAAGCAGACATTATGCATGAGCTTCGAAATTATCCTAAGACATTAAAAGTTTATGATCGGTTTGCTTATGGAGGTACAGAATATTATGCTATGCAGTTTCTTGAAGGGGAAAATCTGAAAGAATATCTGATTCATAATGGTAAGATGACATGGCAGCAATTTGCACCTGTGATAAAAGAAGTCCTGGACATATTGAAAGTATTTCATCAAAAAGGATATATCCACAGAGATATTAAGCCAGATAATATTTTTCTGACGAGACAGGGAAAGATATATTTGATTGATTACGGAAATGTACGTGACTTTGCGCATGCAGATCATTTTACAGAACTTTTAACAGATTATTTTGCACCACCTGAACAGTATTTAAATGATAGTGAACAAAAGGCATACACGGATATTTATTCGTTATGTGCCACTATTTACTATTGTTTAAGTGGAAAGTTACCTCCAATAGCTCTTGCACGTACAGCAGATAAAAGAAGCGGGGAGGCAGATTCTTTGGTCCATTTGAGCGAAGTTACTGAGGATGTTCCGTCTCATGTGTCTGATGCAGTTCATAAGGGACTTCGGGTGGAAACTGAAAAACGTTTTCAAACGATACAGGAACTGGAAAATGCTCTTTTTGACAGAAAAAAATTTGTAGAGAAACATAATTTAGAGAGAGCCATTTACTGTGTACATGGGATGTTGAAAGGAAATAAATTTCAGATTCCAAAAGGAAAAAATTTCTCCGTTGGGCGTGCAGCAGATATTCAATATCCCCAAAATGCAGTTGGAATCAGCAGGATTCAGTTTTATCTTTTTGTAGATTGGATGGGATATGTTTGGATTTTTGATCCGGATTCTACCAATGGTGTATCAGTAGACAATCAAAGAATCGCTAAAGAGACGTGGAAACAGATTTCAACGGGGCAGATGATTTCATTTGTAAATGAAGTATATGAATTGGTGTAAATTTGGTGCAGTTTGTATATACAGGCTGCACCATAAATAAAACCAGAAAGGTTATAAAATGATAACAATTGAAAGTTATTCTTCAAAAGGTGGAAAAAATAAAAATGAAGATACCTGTATGTTCTGTGTATATGAGAAAAATCTTGTAGCTGTGCTTGGAGATGGACTTGGAGGACATGGAGATGGGAAAAAAGCTTCAGAAATAGTATGCGAGCAGCTGGTGCAATGTGGTTCTGATAATGAAGAAGTTACAAAAGAACAACTAATTCATTCGTTTTCTGAAGCAAATGAACAGATTCTTGAGCAACAACAGAATGATTACCACATGAAGACAACAGCTGTATATCTTTGCGTCAGTCTCGGTCGTGCAATTTGGGGACATATTGGGGACAGTAGATTATATCATTTTTTTAATGGAAAATTAGTGGATTATACACTGGATCACAGTATTGCACAGGTAGCAGTTAGCTTAAATGAGATTAGTCGTGATGAAATACCGGAATATCCGGGGCGAAGCAAGATATTTCATGCACTTGGTACAGCAGAAGAGGAGTTGAAATCAGTAAAATGTATTCAACTTGAACCAGGCGAGCATGCATTTTTACTATGTTCGGATGGTGTGTGGGAACTATTGTCAGATGAAAAGTTAACAGAACTTCTTGCTAAGTCATCTACGGCAGAAGAGTGGATAAAACTTATTCGACAAACGGTAGAAGAAAATATGCCGGAAAAGCATGACAATCATTCTGCAATTGCTGTGATGATACCGGAAAGGACTTAGATAAAAGTATGGAAAAAGGAAAGAATTTATTTTGGAAAATACTGACTATATTTTTGTTGTGTACAGTTTTGGGAAGTGTTTCTGTAAGTGCAGATGAATCGGCTGTAAATAAAGCAAGAAATGGCGTGGTTCGAATCGCTGCGATAGATGAAGAAAAGAATTATTTTGCTACAGGTACAGGATTTGGCGTTGGAAAATCAGGCGAAGCAACAGATACATTTGTTACGAATCGTCATGTTGTGGTCAATGAGGATGGTAATATTGTACCAACATATATTATTTTAAGTGATGATGCAATTAGAATAGATTTTACAGAGTATGTAGATAAGAATGGGGAAATACAGAATGCGCAAAAAATTAATATTGATTATAGTAAATTGGAAGCCTGTACGGTTGTAGATATATCAGACGAATATCCGGATGTTGCAATTTTGAAAACAGAGAAAATAATTAGTGAAAGAGTTGCTTTGTCGTTAATGCATACAGATGACACTGTGGAGGCACAAAAAGTCTACGCATTAGGATTTCCAGGTGATGCAGATGAGTATTCAGATGCTTACGATACAGATGGACAAACATATTCGGTATGTAGGCGAAGCATATTTGGAGCAGTTGAAAGTATTATCTCTACAGATGGAACAATTTCACGATTTACTACTCTTTCGTGGGCTGACAATAACAAAGTAATTCAAAGTACCGCAAAAATCAACCATGGAAATTCAGGGGGACCGTTGATTACAGAAGATGGCGCAGTAATTGGAATTAATACATATGGTATAGGAGAGTCATTCTATTCAACTTCTATTTATATTGACTATGCAATGGATATGCTGGATGCAAATGGTATTTCTTACGATCTTTACAAAGCATCATTTCATTTTCCAGACTGGGCACTTCCATTGGGAATTTTTATTCTGGCGGCAGCAGTTATCGGGATTTTTCTGATATCCAGACAGAAGAAAATGAATGAAGAACATAAAGAAGAGATAAAAAAACTTGAAGCTGAACTTAATAAGAAACTGAACGAATGGCAGAATCATGTAAAACAAAAAGACAGCGGATACAGAATTAATGGAATCAGTGGTGTATTTGTTAAGAGAAGATTTGCTATTGGAGATGTGGTAACAGTCGGAAGAGGAAATGACTGTCAGTTACGGTACCCGGCAGACACAAATGGTGTCAGTGGTATGCATTGTAAGCTGGTAGTGAAAGATGGGAAACTTTTTGTGATAGATTACGGTTCAACTTATGGAACTTTTCTGGAAAAGGGAGATAGAATACCAAAAGATGTGTATGTAGAGCTTCCTGTTGGAGCCAAAATATATTTTGGTTCAAAAGAGCAGGGATTTCAGATTTCAAAATAGTGTTGTTTTAGCACTGGTGACGACTTGACAGGAAGGTAGGGTTTTATGAGAAAAAGAAGAGTATTGATAATCTTTGCATTAATTTTAATGTTGAGTCAGATACTTTTTCTGCATGATAGAGTGTTGGCAGCAGGAGAAAAGCCTGATGAAACGGAAAAAGCATTTAGTGAAATTCAGGTTGAACAGATCAGTGAAGCTCCGGAAGAAAGTACAAAAGATAAGGATGAAGAGAAAGTTCAGGACTCTTTGTCAGAATCTGATGAGACTATAACTACAGATCAATCAAAACCTCAAAAAAATGCTAAAAAAGAACAGAAAAAAGAGCCAGAAACAGAAAACGAAATAGAATTGAAAACAGAACCAAATGGTATAAAGGTACATAATCTAAAAAAATATTCAGGATATCTGGTAGTAGTATTTTTAATATTTGTTATTCTGTTATGTTTTATTATTTATAAAAAGAGAAGTAAGAAAAAAAATAATAAAATACCCAGTACAGATTCTCAGGAGATGATAGGAACAGTTTATTTAGTTAATCAGAATGAGAGAATTGCAATTCCGGTTCGCAAAAAGGTAAAGTCTACAATTGGAAGTAAAGGAAAAGCGGATATTGCACTTGATGAAGATGCAGAATTGGCAGATATTCATATGACATTGTGGCATGATCAGGGAAGATACTGGATTGAAAAGCAACAGACAGAAAAGCCGTTAAAATTTAATGGAAGAGAACTTAAAAAGGGTGAGATTCGTGCGCTTTATAATCACGCAGTTTTAGAGATTGGAAACACAAGATATTGGTTTATAGATGAGGAGGGATGAAAATGAAAAAAATAAGATATATTCTGATTTGGGTGATGGTGTTATTGGTGACTACATTTCCAGTATCAGCAGCAGCCAACAAACGAATGATTCAGGAATGCATTACGGATGGAAGCAAAATACAGCTTTATACTTATGTAGAGGAAGGAGATAAAGCAGAATATTCTGCAAATCTTTCAGGAATAAATCTTTCTGCACCAAAGGTAAAATCAACAGAAAAGAATGCAGTTACCTGGTATATCCTTCTGGATATTTCGGGTTCAATGAAAGGAACTCCGTTTGATTGTGCAAAGGAGATTATTCAGACAATCACTGATAACATGACTGATAAAGATAATATGGTTATTGCAACAATGGGTGATACAATTCTTCCCTCTTCTTTTATGACAGATCAGTCAGAGATTTCCTCATATCTTGCAGGATTAGAGGTAACGAAAGAAGATACAAATCTTTATACTGGAATTGTAGAAAGTATGGAGGAGCTGGCGAGCAATACTTCAGTAAAAACAAAAAAATGTCTGGTCATTCTTTCAGATGGTCATAATGATCAGAAAAAAGGTTCTACGGAGAAGGAAGCGACAAGTGTTGTAAAAGAGCAGACAGTTCCGGTTTTTACGGTGGCAACATTATATGATAATCCATCGAATGAGGCAAATGAATACGCAGATATTCTTGGAAGCTTTGCAAGAGATTCTTTAGGTGGACAGCATTATGTTCCGGTTGTTGAGAACATTTCGGCATCAGATGTTGGAAAGAGTATTGTTGAAAATATGCATAAAGTTCAGAAGGTTGTTTTTGATTTATCTGATCTTTCAAATGAAGATCTGCTTAAGCTTGATCAGAAGAATGAAGATACAATGACATTACGTTTATCTTGTCTTGTAAACGGAGAAAAGAGCTATGAAGATACAATTAATATTTTTAGGGATACAATAGAAATAAAACCTGTAGAAACTGAAGAAGAAGCGGTATCTGAAATGAATACCGAAGAGCCAGAAACAGTACCTGAACAAACGGTAGAGGCAGAGATACCAGAGGAAAAAGATACGGAAGAGCCGGAGACTGTGCCTGAAGAAAAAGCAGAAGAGGAAATAAGAGTATCAGAAGAAAATAGTTCATTATTATCTGCATATCGTACATATATCTGTGCAGGCGTTGCGGTTTTATTAATTATAAGTGTGATTTTGATCGTTAGAAAACAGAAGAAAAAAGGGAATAATCCTCCTATTAAAGAACCATCAGAGGAAGAAAAGGATGATATTCCTATTACAGACTCTTTAGAGAAAGAAAGTGATAATAATTCTGAGATAAATCCGAATAATGAAGAAATAATTCCACCAGCATACAGATTACAAATAGTAGTTATAGGTGATAGCAATGTGAAATTCCAATATTTGTTTGATATGAATAAACCATTTACCATGGGACGTGATGACAGATCAGATATGAAACTGATTCAGAATGATATGAAGCTGTCCGGTCAGAACTGTCAGATGGTTTATAATGGAACGGAGATGTATATTACTGATATTTCAACAAATGGAATTGCATTAGAAGGTGTAAAACTTATTAAAAATCAACCAACAGAAATTACAAATAACAGTAAAGTTCGAATGGGAAGTTATGAATATCGCTTTAGCTGGATGAGGAATGAATAAGAATGGGAGTTAAGGACTTATATAATAAGCTATTAAATAAACCGGAAGATGTAACGTGGGTGGATTTTTTCTCGGATTTTTATAAAAAACATTCAAAATCTGATAAGGAGTTAATTGTTTCAGCTGGAGAAATGTATGATTCCAAAAGTAGAGAATATCTTCTTAGTGTTTGGCAGAAACCTTGGTTATTTTATACGGTTTTAAAATACGGTCTGGGTGTCTGTGGCATAATTTATGTGGCTTTATATTTGTTAATAGAATATATTGGTAGCATTAATATTCCGGCGATTAATTTGTTTGTGATTATGGCTTTTCCTTTATTACCTCCAATTGTAGTAATGATTTTTTTCTGGGAATTAAATATTCCCAGAAATATTTCATTATTGCAATTGATAGGAATATTTTTAGCAGGTGGATTTCTTTCGCTTGTGGCAACTGCATTTATGAGTAAAGATATTCCTGTAAAAGAGGTGGCGTATGCTCCTTTTATTGAAGAGCCGGCAAAGCTTCTGATTGCTGTTGGATTTTTGGTTCTGCTTAATAAGAAGCCTAAATTTAGAATTTGGGGATTAACAGGATTAGTAATTGGAGCAGCAGTAGGTGCAGGCTTTGGTGGATTTGAGTCTGTTCAATATGGCATTGTAGAAAATGTGAAAATATTACATGTAGAATTTTTGAGATCAATAGATAAGAACAATTTAGTTTTTCTTTTTCAGAATCAATTGTTAAGAGGAATTTGGGCGATGGCAGGGCATACACTTTTTTGTGCACCGTATACGGCGGCAGTTGCTTTGCATACAGAAAACGGAAAAATTACAGAAAAATCTTTCTTTAATAAAGATTTTGGAATTGCATTTGGAACCAGCTTTGTATGTCATTTTATCTGGAATAGTATTAATAGAACTCCTGTTTTTATTATCATTACGATTGTACTTTGGATGAATTCACTTACAATTGTAAAAAAGTCGTTTATTCAGTTTTTGAAATCAAATGGAAATACAGAAGTTGGGGGATATTTATTACAGGGAATTACAGGACCACTTGCCGGACATAAATTGTCAATAAAGGAAACAGTATTAATTGGAAGGTCTTCTAAATGTGATATATGTCTGCCGAATAATACTCAGGGGGTTAGTGGAACTCATTGTAGAATTGTAAGTGAAAATAATCAATTATTTATTACTGACGTTGATTCCACCTATGGAACATATGTAAATAATATAAAGATTCAGCCCAAAGTCTATCAGAGACTGAGGAATGGAGATCGCATTGCATTGGGGTCAACAGCAGTTGTTTTTGATATATGCCAGGAATGTTGACTTTTAAATAGAAAATAGTGATATTCCAAATATAACCAGAAGAATGAATATGAAAAAGGGTTGCGTTTAAGAACTTAAACTATGTTCATCAAAAGGAAGGGGTGAGGACGAATACAGAGAAAATACCTGAAACAGTAAAATAATGGATGTAAGAAAGGATGGGAAATGGTATGAAAAAAATGTTAAGAAAACGTGCAATGGTTTTAGCGTTAGTTTTCAGTATGTTAGCAGGTGTATTTGGATTCACAGAAAATGCGTATGCGAAAGCTTATTCGTGGATGGATACTGCAACCCTGCTTCCGGCAGAAACAGCCATGGGAGGTGTGTTCACCAGAACAGGAGAAAAAATTTATTATATCTCTGTTCCTGAAACTATGGATATTAATTTATGTGTTGGAGTTCCCGGAACAAAAACAGCAGGTGTGTTGATTTATGGCAGCAACGGAAAAACTCTGAAATCATTTTACGGTAGTAAACAGTGGAGTTATTCCAAGAAGAACGGAATTAACTTCTTTGAATACAGTGCAAGATTTTCAAAAGGTGTGTATTATATTGGAATTAAAAATTTTGGAAGTATTTCCAAATATGCTTTAACATATTCTGCTAAACTTGCCAAAAAAGTAAATTTAAAGAATTTAAAGAGATATTCATCAACTTCAACGATAATTACCTGGACAAAACTTAGTTCCGTGACAGGTTATGAAGTTTATCGTGCGACATCTTTAAATGGAACTTATAAACGTATAGCGACTGCATCATCCTCCAGAAACTATTATATTGACAGGTCCATAACAAATGGAAGGAGCTATTATTATTTTGTCAAAGCATACAGAATGATTAATGGAAAGAAAATTTATTCATATAGCTCAGCGATAGGAAGAATAACCTTATCAAGATGACAGACACGCAGAGTATGGAGGAAATAGCAGATGAAAAAGAAAATAGGTTTATTTATTATCTGCCTGACAATGTCAGGCAGTATAAATATAATGGGAAGTTCTTCTGTGTCTGCACAGGAGGATTATCAGACGATAGTGGAGGATTATAAAGAACTTTTTCTGTCTCTGGATCAGATAAACTATCAATATGACTGTGTACTGGAAACTGTAGGAGATTATATTGAGGGAAAGGTAAATCTTTCGGAGACAGAAGAGAAAGTAAATGATACGTTAAGTATAATTATGGAAGAAAAAGAGAAAAATTATAGCTATCGTAAATTAGAAGATGAACAGATTAGTTTGCTGGAAGAATATGGAATTAATGCAGAAGAGTATGAGACATTTGGAAACAGTCTGAGAGAAGAGTATGTATATATTATATGTAATCTTGCGGAGCTGGCAGATGATTTGTACTATGTTAAGAAATCAGAATCAGGATATGAAACACTGGTGTCTGATCAAAAAGAATATAAAGAATTACAGGAGCTTAAAAAAGAATATCATTATTATAGAAACTTTAATTACTGGTTTGCTGATTGGAATGAAGAAATGACTGCCTATGTGCAGGATCAGGTTTCGCCGGAATTGAAATCCTTTATTTCCGGAGATTTTGTATGGGAAAAGGATAAGGATATTGCAGAATGTAAGGCGATGGACTACATGGACAATTATGAAGCAGGAATGCAGCAACTGTCTGAGAATAAGAAAGAGGTAGAAGAAAAGAGTCCTGAAGAAGATATAAAGACGCAGAAGAAGATTTTTGAAACAGAAGAATTTTCATTTGAAATTCCAGATTCCTGGGTAAATGGATATTACAGCGGAACAGGAGGAGAAACGGAAGCTTTTTATTTCAGCTTTTCTGATAGAAATATTTCTTACAAAAGTGACGGTGAGTTTATGCGCCTGATCCTGACCAGCAATGAAGAATTTGAAAAGGAAGATGGATTTGAATATACAAAGTTAGATGGTGAAACGGTTTTGGGAAGAAGTATTTATATGGCCGTTAATACAAAACATTCAGAGATGGATCCGGAGGACAAAAAATTCGAACAGGAATATCTGGAGAAACGTTCAGATTGTGACAAAATTCCAGATACCCTGAAATTGAAGACGGATTTTTCATGTAGAAAAATAGAAAATAATGATTACAGTTTTTATTTGCCGAAAGCATGGGAGGGAAATGTAATTATGATCCCCAGAAAAGGTAAAACTTGTACTAGTTATGCCTTTTATCATAAAAAAAGCCTTTCTTCCGGCGGAGGTCTTCTTTTAAGTATAGTACCCAGCAAAACAGGAGAGAGACCGGACCTTTTAGATGGAGCCAGAGTACTGGGAGAAGAAAAAAATCGACAGATAATGTACTGGATTGGAGGACCTACGGGGGTAACGTATGGAGAAGCAGAGAGGGAGGATTATTTTAAAATGAAGTTTGCTGCTACAACAATTATGGCGACATTCCAGGTGAAAAACTAAAACGGGACAAGGTTGGCACGATAATATGGGAGATATTGATGTATAATAAATAGATATAATACGTGCTAATTTACAGAAAATTCACACATTGATTTTGAATGTTTTATATGAAAACTTGTGGAGGGAAAAGAGATGAAAAAGAAAATTTATCTGACAGCTATTTGTATAACTGCAATCGGCAGCACAATGACAAATTATTCTGTATCTGCGCAGGATGATTTTCAAAAAGTAGTGGAAGACTATAAAACTTTTTTCCTTCCATTGGACCAGGCTAGTTATCAATATGATTGTGCACTGGATACAGTAGGCGATTATCTTCAGGGAACTGTAAATCTTTCAGAGGCAACAGAGACAGTAAATAAAGCAATAAATTCACTGATGGAGAGTAAGGAACAAAATATTGGTTATAGTTACTTAAATGAAGAACAGAAAAATTTATTTGAAAAATATGAAATCAGTGCGGACGAATTTAACGAATTTGGAATTAGCCGGGAATATGAAGAGATATGTATGATATCGAATCTTGCCGAATTATCCGATGATTTATGCTATGTAGAAAAATCTGATTCGGGATATGAAACACTGGTGTCTGATCAGAAAGAATACAAAGAAATGCAGGAATTCAGGAAAGGATATCATTATTATAAAAATTTTAATTACTGGTTTGCCGGCTGGAATCAGGAAATGACTGATTATGTACAGGAACAGGTGACGCCAGAACTGAAGTCATGTATTTCTGAAGAATTTACATGGGAAAATGATAAAGAGGCAGTGGAACGTAAGGCGACGGAATATATGGACAAGTATGAAGAGTTGGCGCAGCGTTTATCAGAGAGTAAAGAAGCAAAAAAAGAAAAATCCCAAAGTGATTCAGAATTACAGGATGAAATATTTGAAACGGATGAATTTTCATTTAAGATTCCAGACTCATGGAAAGGCGGATATTCCAGTGGTTCAGGAGGAAAACTTGGAACTTCTTATTACTATTTTGTGGATGAAAATTTTTCTTATAGTGATGGTGTTCTCATGCATTTGATTCTGACTTATGACGAAGAATTTCAAAGAGACGAAGAATTCGAATATACAAAGTTAGATGGTGAGACTATTTTTGGCAGAAGTATTTATATGGCGGTTAATACGAAACATCCTGAGCTGGCTTCGAGAGATGAGGAAAAAGAACGGAAATATCTGGAAAAACTTGCAGGATGTAAAGAAATTCTAGAGACGCTGAATTTAAAAACAGATTTTCCAAATAGGAAAATAGAAAATGACAATTACAGTTTTTATCTGCCGGAATCCTGGGACGGAAATGTAATCATAAGATCTCAAAAAAGTAAAAGATATACAAAATATCTGTTTTATCAGAAAAAAACATTTTTTCCACAGGGAAATGGATTTTTTTTGAGAATTGCTGTGTGTGAATGGGGATATGGGCCAGATGACGCGGATGATACACAATTGACCGCAGAGGATGAGGATGCACAGGTCATGTTCTGGATAGCCGGACCTACGGATGTAACCTGTACAACAGAGGACAAAGAAGTACGTGCAGAATATGAAAAAATGAAAAGCGATAGCCAGACAATTATAGCATCGTTTCAGGTAAAAAAATGAGACATAACTGCAAAACCGGAAAGGATACGAAAAAGGGGTTGCAGACGTGAGATAAAATATGTGTAACAAAAAGAAAGGGGCGAAAGAAACAAAGAAGAAACCCGGAAAACAGTAAAAACAGCAGAACTTAAGAAAGGATGGAAAAACAGTATGAAGAGAGCAGAAAGAATTTATCAGAAAAATATTTGGAAGATTATGGCAATCATAGTTGTATTTATGACTTCTTGCATAGCAATTTCGTTTAAAGCTCATGCAGAAGTAAAGGCATATGATCCAATTATTGTGCAGGGCTATAATTGGATGTATTTATCTGACAGTGATATTGCTGATATGCCTTTACAGGTATTGTGCTATGGAAAAAATGAAATTTATGCACAGCATGGACGTAAATTTGCATCACAGGAATTGCAGGATTATTTTAACAGTCAATACTGGTATTATGGAACAGTTGAACCGGGTGATTTTTCTGAAAGTATGTTAAATGAATATGAACTTGCAAACGTTAAACTTCTGGCAAAAAGAGAAAAGGAACTCGGTGGTTATAAGTTGGATGTAGCAGGATACAGTTATCAGCCTGTAAAAGATTATATAGATAAGACAAAAAATAAAATGTTTGGTGGAGTTACTTACGAAAGTACAGATGCCCTTTCTGGTATTCCTTACAAAGTGAGTGTTTCTAAAGGGTACCTGGCATTAAGAAGCGACCCGGAATATAATGATTCAAATGAGAAGGGTCAGCTATATACAGGGGATAAAGTCTTTTTACAACAGGGAACGGATACTCAGTATTGGTATGTATATGCACCGAAATATCAGGATTACGGATATGTTAACAAGGATTATCTTGTAAAAGATTCAAATGCTTCAAATACTTCCACATCTTCATACAATTTTCCGGTAATCTATAAAACGGTAAAAGTAGATAAAGGGTACCTGGCATTAAGAAGCGAAAAATCTTTTAACTCAGGTAATGAGAAAGGTGAGCTGTATACAGGCGATGTAGTAGAAGTTCGTGACAGCAGTGACCCGACTTATTGGCTCGTATATTCATCAAAATATAATGATACAGGATATGTAAACATGAATTATTTGCATTAAACAGGTGAAGTTCGGGAGAAACGGATGAAAAAGAATAAGAACAGTTATAAAAAGATTTTCACAGTATTTTTGTGCCTGACTATGTGTTTAAGCACAGAATCTGTGGTATATGCGCAGGAGGAGTTCGAATCCGGTACTTCTGATACTTTTATATTTCAGGATAATGAAGATATGGTAGAAGAATTTCAGGATAAATCTTCCAATGAAGAAGTGGATTGTTTTGAAACAGGAGAAAGTGCAACTGTGTTTGGAACTGGGGATGAAGAAAGCCAAGAAGATGGAGAAATCCGATACATAAAAGGCCGTCCATTGACAGAAGAAGAACGGGAAAAAGAACTGGAACCATTTAATTATCCTACATTTACAGAAAAGGTACCGTTTATTGGAAGTAACCTGGATATTGATACTTATCAGCTATATCCATCTAAATATGATGCAAGAGAAAAGGGGATTATCACTTCGGTTAAAAATCAATACCAATCTCCGATGTGTTATGCATTTAGTCTGACTTCAATTGCTGAAACATCATTACTTGCGCAGGGAAAAGGAACTTATGATCTTTCAGAAGCGCATCTGGGATATTTTTTTGGAAACAGAAGTAATGATCCACTTGGGAATACACCAAATGATAAAAATGTTAGAGTTAATCCTTACGCATGGAACGGTAATACCCGATTAGGTACTATTTTTCTCACAACCTACTCTGGATTGACAACGGAAGATGATATGCCTCTTCCGAATGAATTGAAATATTCTGGTGAAACTTCAGCTCAAATTTCATCTGATAAAGAATATCATGCGGTTGCATACTTAAGAAATGCGATTTTTTCTGACTATTCTGTGAATAGGATGAAACAGTTGCTTATAGAAAAACAAGCTGTAAAAATCAGTATGAATCGAAAAGATGAATACTATAATCCTGATACAGCTGCATATAGTAATCCTGTTTATGAAGATACGACAAATCATGCAGTGGTGGTAGTGGGATGGGATGATAACTATTCTTCAAAAAATTTCATTGCATCTTCTGAGGTTACTTCGGATGGAGCATGGATTGTAAAAAACAGCTGGTCAAATAGCTGGGGTGACAATGGATATTTTTACATTTCCTATGAAGATAAAAACATTCGAGAACTAATAGCTGTAGATATGGAAAAAGATACAGAATATGAAAATAATTATTTTTATGATGGTTCAACAGGATATGGTAGTTGGAGCCTTTCTCCTGGTCAGTCTATGGCAGTGGCTTTTAACGCGAAAGCAGGAAATGGAAAAGCAGAAATTTTAGGAGAAGTAAATATAATTACATTTAGTGATGATGCTTGTTACAGTATACAAATTTATGCAAATTTAAGCGATATACAGAATCCTACAAGCGGCTCTCCAGTATATGAAGTTCCGTATGAAGCATATCAGTCACTGGCAGGAATAAAAACAGTAAGAATACCAGAAGTAGTATTACAACAGGGAAGCAAGTATTCGGTTGTAATTACAAATACTGGTGTCAATAAATTCAGTATTGGACGTGAAGTGGGTAATATCGCTTCCTGGTATTACACAGAAGCCGGAAGCAACATTGGTGAAAGCTTTTTCAGAGCTTCTGCAGAAGGAAGCTGGAGAGATTTATATGATTTATATTCATCTCCGAGAATCAAAGCTCATACTAAAACCCTTGATTATGCAGTAACTCCCGTGCTTTCTTTTACAACAGATAAAACAGTTCTGAAGTCTGGCGAAAGTGTCAAGACAAAAGCAGCCATAACACCAGATTCTATGAGTTATATTAATCTGTTATATGAAAGCAGCAATCCGGAAGTGGCAACAGTAGATGAAAATGGCGTGATCAATGGCAAAAAGAATGGAACAGCAGTAATTACCTGTAAAAGCACAGATTCATCACAGCTTTTATCTACTGTTACAGTTAAAGTTAAAGCAATGCAGGTTTCCGGATTTCGTGCAGAGCCTAAAGCATACAATAGAATTGTTCTTTCATGGGAACGAGTGGAGGACGCAAAAGGTTATACGATTTACAGAGCTGAAAAAGGAAAAAAATCAAAGAAACTGGCAGATGTAAATGCCAAGGCGGTTAAATATCAGGATACTTCTGTTAAAACAGGAACCACATACGTATATACAATAATTCCTTTTAAAATAAAGAATGGAAAGAAAGAGTATGGTAAAAAATCAGACCAGGCAGAAGCAAAGAGTGCTCTTGATATTCCGAAATTTACAGTGAAGGCATTATCAGATGGATATAATCAGATAAAATGGAAAAAAGTTTCTGGAGTAACGGCATATAATATTTTCCGAAAGAAACCTGAAGGAGAAAAATGGGAATTTCTAAAAGCAGCATCATCATCTGAGACGAAATATAATGATAAGAATCTTGCATCCGCAACATCCTATCAATACTTGATACAGGCATACAGAGAGGTTTCAGGAAGCAAAGTTTACAGCAGATATAATGTAAGCCCGGCTATAAAGACGGCTCCTGCTGTTACTAAAATTAACTCTATAAAAAATGAAAGTGATGGAATTTATATCCGTTGGAATGTACAGAAGAGTTGTGACGGCTATCAGATTCTGCGAAAAACAAAAAATAATTCCTGGAAACAGATTGCTAAGATTGATGATGCAAAGAAGAGTTCCTGGACTGATGAAACTGCCGAAAAAGGTGAGTCATATTATTATGCAGTGAAAGCATTTGTAAAACAGACGAATGGGACTACATATGGCAAATATGAGGCATCTTCTGTTATTAAGAGATAACTATTAAAGCTACAGCTTTAGTGAATTGATAAGATTCAAAAAGCTGTAGCTTTTTTGCTGGTGTATAGAATATTTTTGGCATGGGCTATAGTCTTGATAATATGCTGGAATTGCTTTATACTTGCATTAGATTTAAAAAAATGTAAAGAGAAATTCTATTAAAAGAGGATAAAAATTAGAAATAAAATAGGAGAATAGCAGACAATGACAGAAACAAGACGTTTATATTATGAAGATGTATATAAAAAAGAATTCACAGCAATAGTAGTAGAGTGCAGAGAGAGAAAAAAAGGCTATGCCATAATCCTGGATAAGAGTGCTTTTTATCCGGAAGGCGGCGGACAGCCGAGTGACATGGGAACTCTGGGTGATGTGAAAGTGACAGAGGTTCATGAGAAAGATGGAGAGTTGCTTCATTATATAAACAAGCCACTGGAAGTGGGTACGAAAGTTGAAGGAAAGATTGACTGGGCACGTCGTTTTGATCTGATGCAGCAGCATTCCGGAGAGCATATGGTCAGCGGTATTATTCATGCGAAGTATGGCTATGACAATGTAGGCTTCCACATGGGAAGTGATGTGATCACTGTAGACCTGAATGGTATGCTGGATGAAGCTCAGCTGGCGGAGATTGAGCAGGAAGTAAATGAGAGAGTCTGGGAGGATAAAGAGGTACAGATCACTTATCCGACAGCAGAGGAATTAGAGACTCTGGATTACAGAAGCAAAAAGGAACTGACCGGACAGGTTCGTATCGTGACTTTCCCGGGAGTAGATGTATGTGCATGCTGCGGTACTCATGTGACACATACAGGTGAAATCGGAATGGTGAAACTTCTCTCTGTAGTGAAGTTCCGTGATGGTATCCGTATGGAGATGATCTGCGGAAAACGTGTTCTGGACTATTTGAATATGGTAAATGAGCAGAACCACCAGATTTCTGTAAAGCTTTCTGCAAAGATGGAAAAAACAGCAGATGCAGTTCAGCGTCTGCAGGATGAGAACTTCCGTCTGAAAGGACAGGTAGCCCGTATGGAGGAAGAAATGTTCCAGGCAGAAGCGAAGAAGTGGGATGGGGCAGGAAGTGTCCTGATCTTCAAAGAAGGTCTGGAAGCAGATTCTGTACGTAAACTTGCAGATGCAGTGATGAATACCTGCCAGGGATGCTGTGCAGTATTTTCCAGAAATGAAGATGGAAGTTATAAGTATGCGATGGGAGAAATTGACGGAGACTTACGCCAGTATACAAAGGAAATGAATGCTGCATTAAACGGCAGAGGTGGAGGAAAGCCATTCTTTGTACAGGGGTCTGTGCAGGCGACAGAGGCAGAAATTCGTAATTTCTTTGAGAAATAAGATGTGGTAGATAAGGAAAACGATAATAAGGCAGAGATTTCAAAACAGCAATAAGATATGTAAATCATAAAACGAACAACAGATTCACATGCGTCTTAATCTAAGAAAGAAAAGGCAGAGAAAAGAGAAATGTTTGGAGAATGTCATGCGCATATAATTATGGATGGTGTGAATTACCGTCAGGCAATTGATATGCATAAGAATGGTCCGGATGACCAGATAATAAGAGAGCATCTGAAAGCTTATCAGGACAGAGATATTACTTTTGTACGTGATGGTGGCGATGCACTGGGCGTTTCCGCGAGAGCGAAAGAACTTGCGCCGGAATACGGTATTGATTACCGGACTCCTGTATTTGCAATCCACAAAGAGGGACACTATGGTTCCATTGTTGGAAAAAGCTTTGCAACAATGCGGGAATTTCATGGTCGTGTGCTTGAGGCGATAAATGCAGGTGCGGATTTTATTAAGATCATGACTACAGGAATCATGGATTTCAATGCACACGGAGCTGTCACGGGAACACCGCTGGATGCGGCTGAAGTGAAAGAGATGGTACATATTGCACATGAAGAGGGTATGGCCGTGATGTCTCATACTAACGGGGACTATGGTGTTCAGGCAGCAGTGGAAGCCGGTGTGGACAGTCTGGAGCATGGGAACTACATGAATGAAGAAAGTCTTAACATGCTGGCAGAGAGTGATACAGTATGGGTTCCGACGCTGGTCACAGTGCGTAATCTTCTGGGAGACGGGCGTTATGCTGATGAAACGCTGAAGCCGATCATAGAATTTGCAGAAGAGAATATCAGAAAGGTATTTAAACTTGGAGTAAAGGTTGCTCCGGGCAGCGATGCAGGGGCTTATCGGGTTCTTCATGGAAAAGGAATTCAGGATGAAATGAAAGCGTTTACAGAAATTCTGGAAGAAAGTGATATTGTCTGTCACTGGCTTTCAGATGGTGAATCAGAAATTAAAAAGAAATTTATCAGACGGTAATAACAAAAGCAGTTCATTCTACAGCGTACAAACTGTAAATGGACTGCTTTTGGCTTATGCATACTGAATCTTGACTGCAGTATAAATATTAGAAGATTTTGATTTAGACGGATGGAAAGTAACACATACATAGTCGCCGTATTCCACACCGCTTTCAGTAAGATCCTGAGCGTTTTCAATGCGGAAAGTGTCGACTGCACCATCGTCGGTCTGAACGGTGATCGTATTAGCGGTGTTTCCGATGATAGTTCCGGTTGCTGTAAAGGAAATATGTTTATCATCGATTCCGGCAGGATTTTCTCCGGTTACGGCAATGATACGAATGCCCTCCAGAGTGTCCTCTTCCAGATTTCCAATATAAGTCACATTTGCATGAGAACCGGGAGCAATTCCGCCCTCAAAATAAGCAGGAATTGCAGACATATCAATGCTTAGCGGAGTATCACTGCCAGCAGGAAGAACCTGAAGAATATTCAGATTTACTGCCTGGATGGTTACCAGAAACTGTTTCTCACGGTTCGCAATCTGCTCCGGTGTCAGTGTAACTGTCGGTTCAGGTGTAGGTGTCGGATCCGGAATCTGCAGGTCTTTCAGGTCGGAAATACTCAGGACTTTCAGATGACTAGCGTTTAAAGACGCAGAGGAATCATCAGAAGTATCCGGAAATTCACCTTTAAAGGTAAGGTAGACCCAGTCGCCGGATTTGATGCCGTTCTGATAATATTGTTTCGTTCCGGTGATCGGGTAAGTAGCAGTTTTGCCTTTTTTATTTTTTATGGTGATCGTATTGGAGGTCAGAGATATGACCTGCCCGTGAGCAGTACGTTTCTTCAGTTTGTTCTTCTTGTGGAATTCATCCACTACTTTCAGAACACGAACACTGCTGGTATCTGTATTGGAGAGCTGTCCTTCATAAATAATACTGATCTCATCACCGGTGATCATTCCGCCTTTACACTCCAGTGTGGCGTTGGAAACATTGAATACATAAGATGCATCGTCTGTATTCAGGATGAGCTGGCTTCCGGAAAAATCCTGTAGAGTACCGGAAATCTCATCCATATAAACGCGGTCTTTGGCTTCGGTTACAGTTGTAGTATCAGATGAAGAAGTAAGTTCTCGGACAGATGTATCTCCGGTAGATGTGAATTGTTCCAGTACAGTTCCAAGGCTGCATCCGGTCATAGAGAAGCTAAGAACGGTACAGGCACATGCGGCAAGCAGTTTTTTCATAATAAAGACAGGACCTCCGATAAATCATTCGTTTGAGCATTATTCCTGCCGCATGCAGTGTAAGGATCTCGAAACATAGTTATTTATGAGAAGAGATTCTGTCTTTTGACGGATCTGGGATAAAATCAAAAATCTTGCGGTAGTTTTCCCATTCGTCATTGTCTTTGGCAGGAGTAGATATCAGGCCGGTACATTCTGTACAGGCGTTGGTATTCAGGTAATTATCATAACATACATTGTAAGGATTTTGGCAGCTATTTTTACGCTTTTCTGACATTTTTTTACCTCCATGATTATAGCAGATGCGATCCATCTGTCTGTATAATGGATAGTATTAGTATATGCGGTTATTTTATGTGAGTTTTTTGTCCGCTGTTTAAGGAAAACTGCGAAAGAGTTATTGGGTTATGGAGAAGTAGTAAAACGGATTACGAATATCTGACAGAACTGATAAGATTCTGGGAAGTGTGCTGCTGTGAGCAGACAGTAACTGGTTTTCGTGAAATAGGTACAATAAACAGACTATAAATTTGACAAAATAATAACGAAAAATATATTGAAATTTCTATGGATTGTGATATAATTTCGATAAATAAATAATAGCGAAGTAGGATTTTATGCGTCAAGTGTTCACAGGCTGGGGAGTCGCCGTGAAACGAAAAGCAGAAAGCGTGCTGCTTACGATATGATTTCCGCACCCGTTGCTACATATGAGGACATCTCATAATGTGGAGGGATTATTATTTATGTAACTACTCTATTTTTTAAACACATTATGGAGGTGTTTTTATTATGCAGAAAAAACAATATTGGAACGTAAAGACATTAGTGTTCATGGCTCTTCTGATCGCTATGCATCTAGTACTCACACGAGTTCTGGTGATTGATCTCGGTGCATACCGTATTTCTGTAGGAAGTGTAAGTACAATTCTTGCAGGTCTGTGGCTTGGCCCGGTAGCTGGTGGTGTCTGTGGATTATGTGCAGATATCATCGGATGTTTTATGAAAGGATATGCAGTAAACCCGTTTATTACAGTTGCAGCAGTTCTCTGGGGCGTTCTTCCTGCTCTTGCAAAACCGTTATTTGCAAACAAGAAGAAAACAGGAAAGACAGTTGGCATCTGCGTATCTATCGTAGTAACAGCGGTTCTCAGCTCTCTGGTATTTACAACAGCAGGACTTGTAATTATGCTTGGATATAACTTCTATGCGATCATGCCTGGAAGACTGGTACAGTTTGCAATTATGATCCCGATCTACTGTGTACTGACCTGCCTGCTGTATTTCAGCCCGCTGACAGCAATGGTTGTTGAGAATGCGGCACCTGCAGTGCTGAAGAACAAAACCGTATAATTGAGATAGAATTAAGACTTGAATAATGGACTGATAAGATAGTTAAGAAAACATGGTTTTGCGCGGACTATGTTAATTACATATCAATCGATTCCCCGAAAAAGAAGAAAGTTATGATATAAAAAGACAGACTCATTGTAAAGTAAAATATGAAGTACTTTACAGTGAGTCTGTTTTTATTATATTCTGAAACTTAATCAAATCAAGTAAATCTTCTGCTTCAATTGTGAAAAGCAATGAACAGTGGGCGGGGACATGCCTGCCATGATCAGAGCATTTTATTTTTCTGGTGGATAGTTACCGTTCTCATCCGGCTGTACACGGAACCAGTAAGTATAAAGCTGGTTGAATCCGAGCGATTTGTACAGTGCACGGGCATTGTCATTTCCCTCTACAACCTGAAGGTATGCATTCTGCGCACCTTTCTTTATCCCTTCTTTCAGAAGTCCGGTACAGATCTGGCGTGCATAGCCGTGTTTGCGATATTCTTCTTTTACATGGATGGCATAGATCCCGATGTAATCTCTGTCCAGAATGCCGAGTCCGGTTGCAATGATCTGGCCGTTCATACGGATGCAGGCGCAGATAGTTTCTTTGAGGATCGCCTGATACATGGATGGAACGACTTTGCGGTGAACGGGGTTGGTA
Organism: Blautia sp. MSJ-9; assembly: GCF_018919065.1. Classification (GTDB taxonomy): domain Bacteria; phylum Bacillota; class Clostridia; order Lachnospirales; family Lachnospiraceae; genus Blautia_A. Next base: position 39,677 of record NZ_JAHLQG010000006.1, read on the forward strand.
GTGTTCTTTAAGCGAAACAGACTTTCAATCCATTCAGATGGAATGTTATCGTAGAACGTTACGTCCGGATACGGAGCGTCCAGACGCGCGGCATTCATGCTCATCGCCATGACATTGGTGGTATGCTGGATGGCATATCCACGGTTCTCCAGAACATAATCAAAGTCAGGAGAAACAAGAGGGCTGATCTTAAATACAGCCGGTGTTCCCAGGCGTTTATATACGCTTTCACAGTATGGGATTTTCTCTCTCCATGTAAGAGTAGAATTGCCGAATTGCTCTACGCTATTGGTTCTGTGTGTATAAAAATAAGAAAATCTCAGGATCCAGCCGTCATACAGTTCCATCTTGTGAGACGGCCAGGCGTTCAGAGACATATCTTCAATCTGTTTAATTGTAGTTTCCATAATATAAGGAAGACTCCTTTCAATATGAGTCCACAAATGCATGTTTATGCATGAAAATGCCATAACGGTTCTCTGTTATAGAAAACTTACAGAAATCCACAGGCATGCAAAAGTGTCTTTTTAGAATTATACAGAGTTTAGAAACGATGTGCAAGAAAACTTTCGTTTATTATAATATTCGTTATGAAGCACTTTGCCGGGCGTGAAGTGAACAATCATTTATCCGGCGATTGTCTCCAGAACGAGGGGATATAATTTACGGGCAAGCAATTCATGTCCATGGGCGGTAAGATGAATGCCGTCTATAGTAATTGCATCAAATCCCTGTTCAGCTGTTATTTTATTCAGATCATCATGCAGTGGCACAAATGGCAGCCGGTATTTTGCAGCAAGATTCTGGATAAGGTCAGACATGGTACGAACATGTGGAATCCATGTCTGATATTCTTCCGGATGCGGAAAGATAAATGGCTCCATAAGGATTACCTGTCTGGCATCTGCAGTGAGCAGCTTCAGCAATTCATCGTAATGCTCAGAGAATTCTGCCATCATTTGTTTCTGCTGAGAAGCAGTGCGGTTTGTATTCATCATCAGCCCGATATCATTAATGCCGATCAGCAGCGTTACAACAGGAGAACGGTGCAGGGAAATCCGGTGCTGGCGGATATTGTCCAGGACTCTTGATATGGTGAAGCCATCGAATCCGTAGTTTTTAATTTGTACTGTATTTGATAAAAACGATCTGGAGTTGTCAGAATATGAATCTGGCCGTCTGCCGGGAATTTCTTTCTGAAACATTTCTGCAAGCATCTGCACATATCCATTCCCCAGAGGAAAATCATCGAGTAAATGACCGCAGTCGGTAATGCTGTCTCCAAGACAAATGATCTGCATAGTATAACTCCCTTTTATATTTTTTATATAATAGTGAATGCTGATATAAATAAATGGTATTACCAATCTATAAATTGGTAAGTGACGTAATATAAAATTTATATAAAAACTATATAAAATAATATCATCGCTTCACAGTTCAGTCAACGAAAAACAGCCTTTTTCCGTGAAAATGCACTATTGTAATTGAGAAAAAAAGTAAAATTAAAAAAAGAAATGGTTACAATGCACAAAAAAACAATCTTTTTTTGTCTAAAACAGTCAAAATGATTGTTGACTTTTTAACAGATTCGAATATAATAATCTCAAAATCTTGAATCGCTGAAAGAATTTATGAAACTTTTAGAAAGATTTTATATTTCTCACGGATCATATATATGGTCAGGAGCTTTCAGACTTTCGACTAAACTAAGACATCTGAGACAGACAGCAGGTAAGGACATCACAGACGGGCTTCAGGAAGAGACATCTAAGGCAGGCAGCAGGTAAAGACAGCAGGGACAGACTTCAGGAAGAGGCATCTAAGACGGACACCGGGGAAAGACATCTGAGACGGACATGATAAGAGAGTGCGAATGTCTTTCAGCGATTCAAATAGAAAAAGGAGGGAAAAGAAACGGGTAATTTAGCAAGCACGTTAATGGAAGAACTTCAATGTAAGACAGTTTTTACCATACCAGTGTTTGGAGGAATACCGATTGCAGAATCAGTAGCAGTGACATGGATCATCATGGCAGTGCTTTTAATTTTGTCATTGGTGCTCGTAAGAAACCTGAGTGTGGAGAATCCCGGTAAGAAACAGCTTCTCCTGGAAGCAGGCGTCGGTTTTCTTCATGATTTCTTTAAGGATATCCTTGGAGAAGAGGGAAAAATGTATATTCCCTATCTGATGACAGTTGTCATTTACATTGGAATTGCAAACATTTTCGGTGTGTTTGGATTTGTACCGCCTACAAAGGATTTAAACTGTACAATTGGACTGGCCATTACCAGTATTTTCCTGATCGAGTATGCAGGATTTCATAAGAAAGGTCTGAAAGGCTTTCTCAAAAGCTTCGCAGAACCGTCTCCGGTCATGCTGCCGATCAATATTCTGGAGATCGCCATTCGTCCGACATCACTTTGTATGCGACTTTTTGGTAATGTGTTAGGAAGCTATGTGGTTATGAAACTTCTTGAGTTTATATGCCCGGCAGTTCTTCCTATCCCATTCAGCCTGTATTTTGATTTCTTTGACGGATTCATTCAGGCGTATGTATTTGTATTCTTAACTTCTTTATTTATTAAGGAAGCTATTGAATAAAAAAGATTACTGTTCATACAGGAATATGACATTTATATAAGACCTGAGACGCGGGACATAAGGAATAAGACAGCAGTTATGAACAGCGCTTAAATGCTGTCCGGATATCCGGTGGGTCATAACGGCCATAAACAACCGTTGGTACAGACATCTGCTGCACAGGCATCAAATGATCTCATCGGAATATCGACAGGATAGCATATTGTGAAGAAAGATTTGTAATATTTAGTTTATTTCAGTTAAACAACAGGAGGAAAAAGTTATGTTAGTAGCAATTGGAGCAGCAATCGCAGTTATGACAGGTATCGGAGCAGGTATTGGTATTGGTATGGCAACATCCAAAGCAGTTGAAGCAATCGCAAGACAGCCAGAAGCAGAAAGCAAGATCAGTAAAGCACTTCTTTTAGGATGCGCCCTTGCCGAGGCAACAGCTATTTACGGTTTCGTTATCGGTCTTCTGATCGTTATCATGCTTGGCTAATTGATGGATAAAGAATACATACGAAAGGCAGGTGGGACAGGTGATCGAGATTAACATCAACCTGGTCTTTACAATTATTAACCTGATTGTTCTTTATCTTTTAATGAAGAAGTTTCTGTTTGGTCCGATCCTTAACGTGATGGAACAGAGAAAAAACATGATCGACCAGCAGTTCGCAAGTGCCAAAGAAACTGAAGAGAAGGCATACGAACTGAAAGGCAAATATGAAGATGCACTCAAATCTGCGAAAGACGAATCCATGCGAATTGTAAACCAGGCGAAGGATGAGGCAAAAGTACAGGCTGACCGTATTGTAAAAGATGCAAATACACAGGTCGGTGAAATGCTTAATAAAGCAAAGGCAGATATCAAGACAGAGCAGGAAAATGCTATGAAAGCTATGGAAAGCAGAGTGGCAGAGATTGCGCTGGATGCAGCCTCAAAGATCATGGGAGAGAAAAACAGCAGTCAGCAGGATTTGTCCCTTTATGACCAGTTTATAAAAGAGGCAGGTGATTCCAATGACGGAAACAAGCATTAATTATGCAAAAGCATTATATGAGCTTTCTGTCCCGGAAGAAGCTGTTTTGGAGACAGAAAAGATTTTCGAGGGTACCCCGCAGTTAAAGGGTGTCCTTGAGAATCCGCTGGTTTCTTTAAAAGAAAAAGAACATGTAATTGACAGGGTTTTCCCACAGGAGATGAAAAATTTCCTGAAGATAACCTGTAAATATCAGAAAATCAGCAGCATTGAGGAGATTCTGGAAGCGTACGGTGATTACAGCCGCAAGCAGAAAGGTATCCTGAAAGCTGTCCTCACATATGTAACAAAACCGGAAGAAGCCCAGAAAGAGAAGATGGAGGATTTCCTTCGCAGGGAATTCGGAGCAAAGGAAGTCATTCTTACTCTGAAAGAAGACAAATCTTTGATCGGTGGCTTCATTCTTTCTGCCGGAGACAAAGAGTATGACTGGAGTCTCCGCGGACGTTATACGAAATTAAGACAGAAATTGACACGGAGGTGAATAAAAGTTGGCTGCAGTGAATCCAGATGAAATCATTTCGATTCTGAAAGAAGAAATAAAGAATTATGACGAAATCAGTAAGGACCAGGAAGTAGGAACAGTCATCTCCGTCGGAGATGGTATCGCCACGGTATATGGTATCGATCATGCCATGTACGGTGAGGTTGTAACCTTTGAGAATGGTCTGAAAGGTATGGTTCAGGATATCCGTGCAAACAGCATCGGATGTATCCTGTTCGGTAAAGATACAGGAATCAAAGAAGGAACAAAGGTGGCAAGAACCCAGAAACAGGCAGGTGTGCCTGTAGGTGACGCTTTTATTGGAAGGATTGTAAATGCTCTGGGAGCACCGATCGATGGTAAAGGCGAGATCAAGGCAGACGGGTATCGTCCGGTAGAGAATCCGGCACCTGGGATCATTGAGAGAAAATCTGTAACAGTTCCGCTGGAAACAGGTATTCTTTCCATTGACTCCATGTTCCCCATCGGCCGTGGCCAGCGTGAGCTGATCATCGGTGACAGACAGACAGGTAAGACTTCCGTTGCACTGGATACCATTCTTAACCAGAAAGGTAAAGATGTAATCTGTATCTATGTTGCAATCGGACAGAAAGCTTCCACAGTAGCTAAAATTGTATCTACTCTGGAGAAACATGGTGCTATGGACTATACAACAGTATTCTCCTCCACAGCCAGTGACTGTGCACCACTTCAGTACATTGTTCCTTATGCAGGTACTGCACTTGCTGAGTACTTCATGTACAAGGGAAAAGATGTATTAATGGTTTATGATGATTTATCCAAGCATGCAGTTGCATATCGTGCACTGTCATTGCTTCTGGAACGTTCACCGGGACGTGAGGCTTATCCTGGAGATGTATTCTATCTCCATTCCAGATTACTGGAGCGTTCCAGCCGTCTGAATGAAAAGGCCGGCGGTGGTTCTATCACTGCACTTCCTATCATTGAGACACAGGCAGGTGACCTTTCCGCATATATTCCTACAAACGTTATTTCCATCACAGATGGTCAGATCTTCCTGGAGAGTGACCTGTTTAACTCCGGTATGCGTCCGGCGGTTAACGTAGGTCTTTCCGTATCCCGAGTTGGTGGTGCTGCACAGGCAAAAGCCATGAAGAAAGCAGCAGGAAGTGTCCGTATCGATCTGGCTCAGTATCGTGAGATGGAAATCTTTACACAGTTCAGTTCTGATCTGGACGAGGCTACAACTCAGCAGCTGAAATACGGAAGCGGACTTATGGAACTTCTGAAACAGCCGCTTTCAAGCCCGTTAAGTCTTCATGAACAGGTCATCACTCTTTGTGCGGCAACACACAAGGCAATGATGCACGTGGAAACTAAGAAGATGAAGAAGTATCAGAGAGATATGCTGGACTACTTTGACAGTGCTTATCCGGAAATCGGAAGAGAGATTGAGGAGAAGAGACAGCTTCCGGATGAACTGGCAGAAAAGATCGTGAAAGTGGCAGAAGAATTTGCAGATAAGAGCAGGTAGGTGTTGATATGGGCAGTACGAAAGAGATTCAGACTCGAATGAAAAGCATTCAGGACACCATGAAGATCACCAATGCCATGTATATGATTTCTTCATCCAAGATGCAGAAGGCCAAGAGAATCCTGTCCGATACAGAACCGTATTACTATAATATGCAGGCGGCAATTTCCCGAATCCTGCGTCATATGCCGGATACAGAGCATCCTTTTTTCAGTATCCGTCATAAGATCGCAGAGGAAGACCGTAAGATCGGCTGTATCGTAGTTACCGGTGATAAAGGTATGGCAGGTGCCTATAACCATAATATCCAGAAAATAACAGAACAGTTTATGGCAGAGCATGAGCACTGCAAGCTTTATGTGCTGGGTATGGTAGGCCGTCAGTATTTCACGAAGAAACATATGGATATCGCAGAGAACTTTCCATATACAGTACAGAAACCGACCATGCACAGAGCGCGTCTGATCTCAGAGGAGATTGTCAGAGCGTTCCTGGACAGAGAACTGGACGAAGTACGTATTTTCTATACGGAGATGCAGAGTGCAGTTGCAATGGAGCCGGTGAATATGCAGCTTCTTCCATTGAAGAAAGCAGAGTTCCTGCCAAATCAGGCAATGCTTGCGGACATGCCGCAGGAGGAAATTGTGCTGTCACCATCAGCCGATGTACTTCTGAATACCATGATTCCCAATTACCTGACCGGTCTGATCTATGGATGTCTTGTAGAAGCGTATGCCAGTGAAAATAATGCCAGAATGATGGCAATGCAGTCCTCTACGGACAGTGCAAAGAAGATGCTCAGGGAGTTATCCATTGAGTACAACCGTGCGCGTCAGGCTGCCATCACACAGGAAATCACTGAGATTGTCAGCGGTGCAAAAGCACAAAAAAGGAAGTGACGACGATGAACAAAGGTAAAATTGTACAGGTTATGGGACCTGTTGTAGACGTTGTTTTTGAAGATGGAAATCTTCCTGAGATCAAGGATGCCCTTGAGGTAGAGAACAACGGTAAAAGATGTGTAATGGAAGTTTCCCATCATCTGGGAAACAATATGGTACGCTGCATTATGCTGAGCGCAAGCGAAGGCTTACAGCGTGACAGAGAAGTCATCGCCACAGGAAGCGGCATTAAGGTTCCTGTAGGTGATAAGACACTGGGACGTTTATTCAACGTACTTGGTGATACAGTAGATGACGGTCCTTCCCTTGAGGGAGAACAGAAATGGGTCATCCACAGAGATCCGCCGGATTTCGAACATCAGAAACCGGCTGTAGAAATCCTGGAAACAGGTATTAAGGTTATCGACCTTCTTGCACCATATGCTAAAGGTGGTAAGATCGGTCTGTTCGGTGGTGCCGGTGTTGGTAAGACAGTCCTGATCCAGGAGCTGATCCAGAACATTGCCACAGAGCATGGCGGATACTCCATTTTCACAGGTGTTGGAGAGCGTTCCCGTGAAGGTAACGACTTATGGTCAGAAATGAAAGAGTCCGGCGTTCTTGAAAAAACAGCCTTAGTGTTCGGACAGATGAACGAGCCGCCGGGATCCCGTATGCGTGTTGCTGAAACCGGACTGACAATGGCTGAGTATTTCAGAGATGAGGAACACAGAGATGTGCTTCTTTTCATTGATAATATTTTCCGTTTTGTACAGGCTGGTTCCGAGGTTTCCGCCCTTCTTGGACGTATGCCTTCAGCCGTAGGTTATCAGCCAACATTGGCTACTGAGATGGGTGAACTTCAGGAACGTATCGCTTCTACTAAGGATGGTTCTGTAACATCTGTACAGGCTGTCTATGTACCTGCCGATGACCTGACTGACCCGGCTCCTGCAACTACATTCGCACATCTGGATGCAACAACCGTTCTTTCCAGAAAGATCGTAGAGCAGGGTATTTATCCGGCTGTTGACCCGCTGGAATCTACTTCCCGTATCCTTGAGCCGGATGTTGTTGGTGAAGAACATTATGAAGTAGCACGTAAAGTACAGGAAATCCTTCAGAAGTATAAAGAACTTCAGGACATCATCGCTATTCTTGGTATGGAAGAGCTTTCTGAAGAGGATAAGAGCACTGTATTCCGTGCAAGAAAGATCCAGAAGTTCCTTTCCCAGCCGTTCCATGTAGCTGAGAACTTCACAGGTATCAAGGGTAAATATGTTCCTCTGAAAGAAACCATCCGTGGATTCAAGGCAATCGTTGATGGTGAGATGGATCAGTATCCGGAAAATGCTTTCTTCAATGTTGGTACAATTGAGGATGTCATCGAGAAAGCAAAGACTGAGATGGGTCAGGAATAAGGAGCGGATTTTATGGCAGATACATTTGGTCTTGAGATTTATGCCAGTAATAAGCTGGCGTTTGCAGGACGTGGCAGGACTCTGACAATTCCGGCTGTTGACGGTGAGCAGGCTTTTCTGGCACAGCATGAGAATATTGTTGCGGCCATCATTCCGGGCGAGATGCGTTTCGAGGAAGCGGATGGTACGAAACATGTGCTGGCTGTGAGCAGTGGGTTTGTGGAGATGATCAATAACCGTGTGAAGCTGTTCTGTCTGACGGCAGAGAGTCCTGAGGAGATCGATATCCGCAGGGCGCAGGAAGCGAAGGAAAGAGCAGAAGAGCAGATGAGACAGAAGCAGAGTATTCAGGAGTATCATATGAATCAGCTGGCTCTGTCCAGAGCTATGGCACGACTGAGAGTTACGAGTCATAAAGAGATTTAAGTACATTTTGATAAATGGTACGAAAACCCCAGAGGGGACGCTTGAGCAGCGTCCCCTCTGGACACCCCTTGCGCTTCTTTTTAGGAGCGCGAGGGGTTTTTGTGTGTAAGGGTATTAACTTTACTGATTCGCCAGGTTGGGTCAAAAAAGTCACCGCGTGTTCGTGGTGGCTTTTTTTCGCTACTTGCTTGATTTGGTTAAATTAATTCTGAAAATGAATCTTTTGTTCTGTGAGAACCGGGTAGCGGATCAGGGTGGCGGAGTCTAAGTTTTCATGGTTCATGTTTACTGCTGATATCTGGTGGTTTTCGTAGGTGGTATAGTAGTAGATTCCTTTGGTTACATTGCAGCAGGAGGTGTAGAGGGTGATCTCGTATTTTCCATCGTCTACTTCACAGCATCCTCTCTGCTGATCTACGGAGCCGAGGATATGGAAGAATTGGCTGATGCTTTCTGCTTCGGAGTCACCGGATCGGGAGTTCATTTTGGTGAAGGCGACTTTGGCGAAGCGGGAGGCGGAGGAGAGGTCTCCCGGGAGGCCGAGGGCGCCCATGCCGCGGCTGTAGGATTGAAGTTCTAATCCAGGGGCGAATGTGTTCTCTGGCTGGCGTGGGGAGAGAGACTGGTAGTTGTTGAGCTGGAACATCTGTTGTGGGAATGGTGGGTTGTTGGTGAGGACACCTACAGGGTTATCATAGATGTGGAGACCGTCCTGCATGGATTCAATGACGAGGCAGCCGGAGGCGTCTGCGAGGATCCAGTGAAGCTGGGCGCAGGGGAAGGTCTCGCTGAACTGAGTGTTGGTGATGTTCATGGCGGAGAGCTTCCGGCGAGCCTCTTCCAAGGTGGAGCACTGGCTTAAAATCCATGGAATGAATTCGAACTGGGCTACGTTTTCTTTGTCTGATACTGGTTCTGCATAGGCTGCGTTTCCTACGAAATTCAGACCTGCCATGCCGAGACCTTTTTCGTTAATGGCATCATAGTAGAGCGGATAGTCTCCGGCTACATGGGCCATGCCGATGATAGCATAGTGAGAGTCCAGAACTTTGTCAGAGTGACGGAAGTGGAATGGGTAGTTTCTTGGTGTGATGGTGATTTCATCACCGTAGGAAAATTCGTAATCAAGGGTTCGACCGAAGTAGAAATCTTTTGTTTTATAAGTTGCTGCTGTACACATAATGATACCTCCTGATTAAAGTTGTAATCTGCGTCTATGAAAGTGTTTAACTGAAAAGTGGAATCAGATGAATTTCTGAAAGACGGCAGGTAATAGTTTTATTTTTGGAGAATATTACCACAAAGTTTCCGGTTTATGCAAGATATATGTGGCAGTTCTCTGTATACATGTAGTATACTGATATTACTTCAAAATATTTGACAGGAATAGCAGTCGGGAAATTTTGTCTGCTCATAAAATGGAAGGAAATGAATACGCATGGTTACGATTAAACAGATTGCAGAAATGGCAGGAGTGAGCACAACGACTGTATCAAATGTCCTGCATAAAAAGACTGCCAGGGTTTCAGCTGAGACAATAGAACGAATAGAGAAACTTCTGGCGGAGAATAACTACATCCCCAGACTGGGCCTGAATGCGCTGACCAATAAGAGCTCAAAGATCATCAGCATTTTGATCAACACGCCGGCATTTGCAAAAGGATCAGCATATGAGAACCCATTTTATGGAAGGATCATCGGCAGACTGGAGCAGATTCTGCGAGAGAAGGGTTATTATATTATGATCTTCTCAGATAAGAATGTGGAAGAAATTGAGAAGATGACTCTTGGCTGGAATGTAGATGGGATCATTTCTATTTCTATGCCTTTTACATACTGTAAAAAGATTGCAGGGCTTTCTGATAAACCTATGGTTGCCATTGATATGGGAGAATTGCCGAAGGAAGAAGAGAAGTTCTATGTTGTGACTTCTGAAGATGAAAAGGCGGGCATGACAATGGGAGAATATCTGATTTCTCACGGGGCCAGGAGGATTATTTATCTGGCAAATGATAAACATGGCGCAGATTACCGAAGATATCAGGGAACTAAAATAGCGGCAGAGAACAGAGGGTGTGAACTGGATACCAGATGGCTTCCGGTAGAAATGGAAGGCAGACAGGAAGTATACAGGGAATTGCTGAAATATGCAGGAACAGATACCGCGCTGTTCTTTTCCACGGACAGAAATGCAGCAGAGATGATTTCTTTTCTTCGCAGAAATCACATACGTGTGCCGGAAGAGTTTTCAGTTGCGGGAATCGATGACGATGTCTTTGCAACAATCGTATATCCGGAACTTACTACTATGAGGATTGATGTGGAAGAGAAAGCGGATGTGGCTGTGGATATATTGATGAAACTGATTCAGGGAGAAGAGTGTTCTGATTATATTTATAAAACGAAAGTGCAGTTGATAGAGCGGGAAAGTGTAAGAATGTTGCAGAAGTAATACATATGACGGCACACTAGGTATTGATTGTGTATTCTGGTATAAACGGATAATGGCTAAAAGATATGGTGTTATTGTCTGGCAGTCGTCCGATAAATAAAGAAAAATGTAAGCTAATGTTTTGCAGTTAATATGCAGAAAAGAGGAAGAGGATGGAGAAAGTATTTAAGATTCATGAGAATGGAATTTACATGGTATGGAAGATCAGAGAGGACGGCGGGGTCCGTCTGCTGCATTTTTCCGCATTGACATTTGATGAGAAGACACTGAAGAATGACTATGAAGAAAATGGCTGTAGACTGGTAGAGTTAGAAGCAGCAGGCTACGACAGACCGGAAGAGCGCCACGGAACAAAATATATCGTAACTGCACCGGGCTATCGGATGAAATATGTGAGCCACAAAGATGAGAGAAATGAAACAGGAAGAAAACTGGAAATCTGTACTGCAGATGAAGAGTCCGGCTTACAGGCAATCAATCATTTTCAGTTCTTTGACGGGATTGCAGTTGTAAGATGCTGGTGCGAGGTTGAGAATACAGGTACGGAAGTGCAGACTCTGGAATATGTTTCTACATTTAATCTGAATGGAGTAGAGAAGGAAGGCATCCTGACTCCTGATGAGAAGATCCGTATCGGAGTGGTACATAATGCATGGCAGAAGGAACTTCAGGTAAAAGAATATTCTCTTCCAGAGGTCGGCATGGAATTTGCACAGCTCAATGCACCTGTCCGCTCATCCAAAGCTTTTGAGATCACCAATACAGGAAACTGGTCTGCAAAGAGTTACATTCCAATGGGGTACGTGAGAAATACAGAAACAGGCAGCAGACTGTTCTGGCAGATTGAACATAACGGTTCCTGGCACTGGGAAGTCAGTGATTTTACCAATCATCTGTATGTACAGCTCAGCGGTCCGACGGAACAGCAGTCCCATTGGTTTAAAGACCTGAAACCGGGAGATAAATTTGTTACAGTACCTGCAGGTGTAGGTGCAGTGACTGGTGACCTCGGAAATATGGCAAAAGAACTGACGAAATACAGAAGAGCGATCCGCAGAGAAAATCAGGATAATGAAAAGCTTGGAGTTATTTTCAATGATTATATGAACTGTCTCTGGGCAGATCCAACTACAGAGAAAGAATTCCCGCTGATCGATGCAGCAGCGAAAGCAGGATGTGAATATTTCTGCATTGATGCCGGCTGGTATGCCGATGGATTCTGGTGGGATGCGGTAGGTGAATGGAAACCATCTCAGAAACGTTTCCCGGGTGGGATCAAAGAAGTGATCGACTATATCCGTTCAAAAGGAATGATTCCGGGACTCTGGCTGGAGCTTGAAGTAATGGGAATCAAGAGTCCTATGGTAGAGAAAATGCCGGAGAAAGCATTCTTCCATAGACATGGAAAACGAATTTATGACAGAAGCAGATATCAGCTGGATTTCCGTCAGCCAGAAGTTATCGCGCATGCAAATGAAGTAATTGATCGTCTGGTACAGGAATATGGAATCGGTTATATCAAAATGGATTATAATATTGAACCAGGAATCGGCACAGAAGTAGATGCTGCATGCCCGGGCGAGGGACTGCTTGGTCATGAGAGAGCTTATCTGGCATGGCTGGACAGTGTTTTTGAGAGATATCCGGATCTGATCATTGAGAATTGTTCCAGTGGTGGTCTGCGTATGGACTATGCGATGCTTTCCAGATATAGTATTCAGTCTACCAGTGATCAGGAAGATTACAGATATTATGCAACGATATCTGCCAATGCACCTCTGGCAGTTGCTATGGAACAGGCTGCTGTCTGGTCTTATCCCAAAGCAGGAGCAAGTGAGGAAGAGACTATCTTTAATATGGTAAATGCCATTCTTCTCCGTATCCATCAGAGCGGTCATCTGGCAGAGATCACAGATGTTCAGAAGGGACTGGTAAAGGAAGCGCTGGATTATTATAAAACCATCCGTGGAGACATCCGCCAGGCATATCCGTACTGGCCGATCGGAACCTCCAGTTACTCCGATGACTGGTCAGCACTGGCTCTGGATGCAGGAAAGAAGCACTATGTGGCAGTATGGCGCAGAGGTGGAAAGGACAGGATCACACTTCCGATGACAAGACTTGCAGGAAAAGAAGTGAAAGTCCACTGCGCATATCCACAGAATCGTCCGGTCACATTTGAGTGGAATGCAGTAGAAAGTTCTCTGAGCGTGAGAATGAAAGAGGAAATCTGTGCACGTCTGTTTGAAATCGAAGTTGTGAGTGATAAAAAATAAATTGTATATAGCTAGATAGAGAAGTGTCAGAATGGGCTGTCTGGATATCATTTTTGTAATGATATCGTCAGTCCATTTTGCATTAATGGCAGAAACTGAAATTCAAATTATTTTATTATAGCAGAAAATTATTCAACAATATTTCAATGGACGGAAAAGCTTTGGGAAAGTGCTTTTTGTTTTATTAAAGGTTATGAAGAAAACTTACAATAAAATAATGGAAAATAGCGAATAAAATGTTGACACTGCACATAAAACGGGTTATATTGAGAATAACAAAATGAGTCGTTTCTGCTTCATAATTAAACAACTCAAAGAGACAATAGAAACCTAATTTTAACCGGACAGCAAGGCATCTATCTGGTTATGACAAACAGCAAAGCGGATGATTTTACCCGCTTGATCAAAACAGGAGGATCAGGAATGAAGTTCACAGAAGGTTACTGGGAGAAGAATGAACGTGCAAACGCATCCTATGCGATGCAGGCTTTTACAGCGGAAGCAATTCCGGGCGGAATGAGAATCGTTTCTCCGTTCCGTGAGATCAATGACAGAGGCGGTGCTCTGGACGTAGGAACCATCACTACAGAGTTTACTTCCATACGTAAGGATATTATCAGTGTCAGAAGCTATCACTATGAAGGCTACGTAAAAGGTGAGCCGAGATACGAACTGAATGAAGATCCACAGGAAACAGAAGTAGAAATTACGGATTCAGAAGCGGTAATGAAAGCCGGAAGAATGACAGTAAGAGTTAACCTGAAAGATTTCAAGATTACTTATGAAGCAGACGGAAAAGTTCTCACAAACATCGGATTCCGTAACCTTGGTTATATGCAGTATGACAGAGCCACTCTGACGAAATTCCCGGAGCCGAACTATATGGCAGCGCAGTATCAGCCATATATGGTAACTGAGCTTTCCCTTGCACCGGGAGAATGTGTATATGGTCTGGGAGAGAGATTTACAGCGTTTGTAAAGAATGGACAAGTTGTTGATATCTGGAATGAAGATGGCGGTACAGCTTCCCAGATTTCCTATAAGAATATTCCGTTCTATGTAACAAGCAAACATTACGGCGTATTCGTAGATCACAGTGATCATGTTTCCTTTGAAGTTGCAAGTGAGAAAGTAGAAAATGTTGGATTCTCTGTAAAAGGCGAAGAGATCAGATATCATATTATCTATGGCGATGACATCAAGGGTGTGATCGAGAACTACACAGACCTTACAGGAAAACCGGCACTGCCGCCGGCATGGTCTTTCGGATTATGGCTGTCCACATCTTTTACAACAAATTATGATGAAGAGACAACCAACTCCTTTATCCAGGGAATGGCAGACAGAGATATCCCGTTGAGCGTGTTCCATTTCGACTGCTTCTGGATGAAAGAATTCCACTGGTGTGATTTTGAATGGGATTCCAGAATCTTCCCGGATGTACCTGGAATGTTGAAGAGATATAAAGACAAAGGTCTGAAGATCTGCGTATGGATCAATCCGTATATTGCACAGGGAACCAATTTCTTTAAAGAAGGTCTGGAGAATGGATATCTGGTACAGCGTGCGGACGGAAGAGGTATTAAGCAGATCGATAACTGGCAGCCGGGAATGGGACTGGTTGATTTTACAAACCCGGATGCAGTGAAATGGTATCAGAACAAACTGAAAACTCTGCTGGATATGGGCGTTGACTGCTTTAAGACAGATTTTGGTGAGAGAATACCGATCGATGTGAAATACTATGATGGATCTGATCCTGTTTCTATGCACAACTATTATACATACCTTTACAATCAGGCTGTGTTCAGTCTGCTTAAAGAAGTAAAAGGAGAAGGAGAAGCAATCCTTTTCGCAAGAAGTGCGACAGCAGGCGGACAGCAGTTCCCGGTACACTGGGGCGGAGACTGTTCGGCAACCTATGCATCTATGGCCGAGAGTTTACGTGGCGGTCTGTCCTTTACTTTGTCTGGATTCTCCTTCTGGAGCCATGATATGGGCGGATTTGAAATGACAGCAGCACCGGATGTATACAAACGCTGGCTGCAGTTTGGCCTTCTTTCCACACACAGCCGTCTTCACGGATCCAAGAGCTACCGTGTACCGTGGCTGTTTGATGAGGAAGCTGTAGATGTATGCCGTAAGTTTACAAAACTGAAATTAAGATTACTTCCGTATCTGTATTCTATGGCTGTAAAATCACACAGAACAGGTATCCCGTCCATGCGTGCAATGATCATGGAATTTAACGATGATCCGGCAACAAAATATCTGGATATGCAGTATATGTTAGGCGACAGCATTCTGGTTGCACCAATCTTCAATAAAGAAGGACATGCAGAATACTATCTGCCGGCCGGAAAATGGACTCATCTCTTAAGCGGAGAGGTAAAAGATGGTGGAAGATGGTATGAAGAAGATTATGACTTCTTCTCACTGCCTGTATTTGTAAGAGAAAATACTCTGCTTCCGATCGGTGCAGTAGATACTACTGTTGATTATGAGCTGGAGAAAGATGTACAGATCCAGGTTTATGAACTGAATGGAACAAGCTCCTGTGAAGTAGTGACACGTACAGGGGAATCTGCATTTACAGTGAATGCAGTAAAAGAGGAAAATAAACTGACTCTGGAAACAACCAAAGAGAATCCGGGAATGACATATCTGCTCAGAAATATTCATGAAGTTTCAGCAGTTAAAGGTGGAAATGTAGTGAAGGATACAGAAGATGGAATTATTCTGGCAGCAGAAGGTTCTAAGACAGAGGTGACATTCTAATCTGTGAAAACGAGCAGAATTCTTCAGATGAATGCGTACAGGCCTGGATGAAAATTGGATAAAATGGAAATAGAAGAATAAGAAAAACAAGAAAAACAGGAATAAGAAACAGGAGGCTTGTCAGTGACGGACTGATGAACCTCCTGTCTTTGTTTTTTTACTCAAAAATCTAATTGTTTTTTGATAAGTAGATATCCTTATTTACAAAATATGCGGTTAAGTTGATCACTGCGGTAAGAAGCAGAAAGATGATTCCAAGGAATACTGTGATGCCGCTGGAATGTACCATGATTTTGAACAGATCAGTAAAGGTAATGGAAATATCCTGGATGTAATCGGAAATAATATCCGGAATGCTGGATTTGATCCGCCATGGGATGTACAGAAAATCCGTTACAACTAAAAAGATACCACTCAGTAAACAAAATCCGTAACTGAGCAGATATTTCCACCGCTTTGTTAATAATCCTGAAATTGCTACAGATAAAACAGAAAAAATGCAGGGTACAATAAAACTGATTTTATACATGAAAAGCAATCGGGAAACTTCTTTGATTTCAACAAGCTGATCTCCAACAACTTTGGCAGTTTCGCCTGCCAGACTATGTACCAGATCTTTCAGTAAGCTGTTTTCACTATCTTCGGAATCCGTTAATGTGGTATCTTCCAGAAGACTGGTAACATTATTTTTTATAATATCTCCGGCAGTATTGCTGTGTATGGCAGAAGCACCCAGACAGACTGCCGCCAGAAGACCGGTGATCAATATGATCGTTGTGAACAGTTTATTCATGTGGAAATTCCTTCTTTCTTTATTGCCTAAATAATATTCATATCTTCCTCTGTATCAGCTTCAGCAGTATCAGCAGCAACTGTAATCTCTGGCGATTCATTGCAACTTTCTATAAAATCGGAAGTTTCGTTCTGAGCGCTTATATTTATGCTGATCGTCTGATCCTGAGTCAGATACATGACCCACATAAAAATAATGACAAGAATACAAAGAATAAGGATAACTTTAAGCCCTCTGTATTTCTTTTTCTTTTTAGATTTTTTCTTCTTGGTGTTACCAGATTCGGATGGTACTGATGCTGGTTTTGGTGCAGGTTTCGGAATCTCTGTGAAATTTTCTGATTCATAAAGTGCAGAATATAACTCCTGCATGGACTGGAAACGGTCTTCCGTATGAATACTCATACCTTTTTCAATTGCATAGGCAGCAGCAGGCGGGCAGTCAGAAGCAAGTTCCCGGACTGGCTGCAGGTTCTCATGATAGGCGCGTTCCAGAGATTCCGGAGGAATGGTTCCTGTGATGCAGCGGTACATTGTGGCGCACAGTGCGTAGACATCTGTCCAGGGACCCTGATTTCCGTGGGTACGGTATTGCTCTTCCGGTGTATATCCCGGTTTTAACATAATGGACATACTTTTTCCGGTTGAGAAAATATAATCTCTGGCACCGCCGAAATCCAGAATCTTAATTGATCCGTCCTTACAGAGCATGATATTGTCAGGGCTGATATCACGATGGATCAGATTCATATCATGAACTTTTGCCAGAGAGTGGATTACTGGCTGCATCATCTGCAACGTCTTTTGAGCAGAGAGTTTTCCTCCATTTTGTTTCAGATAGGATTTCAGGGTTATTCCGTCGATATATTCCATTACGATATATGCGGTATGATTTTCTTTGAAGAAATCCTTTACTGAAACGATTTCAGGTAAGTTATTGCACTTTGCCAGAAGCCGTGCTTCGTTAATGAATTTCTCCCGTCCTTCTTCAAATATGTCATGCATAGAACTTGAATAAGAAACGACGGTATTACTTTCAGATCTGTTTCTGGTTGCGCAACCATTCGGATAATATTCTTTGATTGCAACTTTCATTTCCAGGTTCAGATCCATACCAATATAAGTAATGCCAAAACCACCTTCTCCAATTGCCATACCAAGCAGATATTTCCCTGCAAGAATGGAAAATGGCTGCAGATGATAAGGTGGGATCTCTGCTGTTTTCGGATCAAATCCGCAGAAAGGGCAGATTTCACTGGCACTGTTTTTTTCCTGCATGCAGTGTATGCATAAATTTTCTATTTTCATATGTAACTCCTTGTGTTAGATAGTTTTATTATAATCACAAAATGCTTGTAATACAACCCAAAATAAAAGCAGTAATAGCATAACTGTGATTACTATTCACACGCCACTATCCCGCGAGGTGTTTTGGCATGAATATGCCAAAATCCCGAGACATACAGCGCGACTTTATGCGATTAGCATAAAGTCTGTGCATCGCGAAGCGTGTTACTGGGCACGGAGTGAACAGTAACTAAATATGCGCATAAAATGATGGTCTGCATAGTGGAAAAACATGAAAACATGTATTATAATGAGTAAGAATATATAGTTTAACCAAACTGCGGAGCAGTTATTTGGTGTAGAGCCACGTAGCGAAGCGGATGATTTTATCCGCTTGTCAGAAAATGCGTATGAATAGTTTGAAAACATTGAATATAAAAGAAATTGGAAAGAGAGCAGGAGAAATACTGCTGATATTTCTATTCTGTCTGTTTTACAGATGCCCGTTTAAGTTATTTCTGCACGTCGAATGTCCGGGATGCGGCATGACACGGGCAATAATTTCTGTATTAAAACTGGATTTCAGACAGGCATTTGCGTATCATCCATTATTTCCAATTGTGATTCTGGGAGGAGTCTATTATGTGTTCCGGACACAGTTTCGGAAATGGCTTCACATTGGAGCTAAACAGGAAAATGTAATGCTGCTGGTAGCTGGACTGATTTTTCTTGGAAGATGGATATGGATGAAAATTTAATCAATTAAGATTAAGATAGAAATCTTTGTGAGAAGTACGAGGGAGGAACAAGATGCTTGAAAAAAGAAAGAGCCGTGTGAAATTTATCATTCTTACAGTGCTTTGTATTGTACTGGCGGGAATTTCCGTGGCGGAAGGATTTTTGTATTTACAGACAAAAAGAAATTATGATCATTTACAGTCGCAGAAGACAGAAATTAAACAAAAATATAAGGCAGTCAAAAGTCAGGTAAGTGAAAAGGATGAGAAGATAACTCAGCTTGAACAGGATGTGGAAGATTTAAAGCAGCAGGTGCAGACTTTACAGCAAACCCAGACAGAAGTTGCCCAGCAGAATGAAGAAGCACAGGCAGCGGAGGCACAGACAGAGATAACGCAGGAAGAAGGAATGCTTTCTCCATCATCAGGAGATTCAGCATTTTCAGATGTACATCTAAGAGTCAACGAGCCAATCAGTGATGATGAAATTATAAATATCGATAAATATTTTACTTCCTCTGTAATCGAAAGAGGCGATGAGATTTTTAACAGAATTAACGGGAAATCCTATCGTGACAATGACGATATTGCCTTAGAAGATCTTAGATATCTGACTATCCCATATTATAATTTTGAGCAGCAGGTGATATTGGGAGAGATGATTGTTAACAAGGATATTGAGGAAGATGTGCGGAGTATTTTCAAAGAGTTATTTAATAATAAATATGAGATAAATTCTATGAAATTGATTGATGATTACTGGCAGATAGGAAGTGGTGGAAATATTGCAGATAACAATTCTATTGAAGCTAATAATACCTCATGTTTCTGCTACAGACCGGTAACAGGTGGCGAGAGTATTTCCAATCACGGCTATGGAAGAGCAATAGACATTAATCCACAGCAGAACCCTTATGTGGAAAATGGGGGAAATAGCCATAGAAATGCAGACGAGTATGTGAACAACAGATATGTTGGTGAGCCACATGTGATCGTAGCAAGTACTGAAGATATCTGTTACTCCACATTTAAGAAATATGGATTCACCTGGGGAGGTAATTGGACGAATCCGATAGATTATCAGCACTTTGAAAAGCCAGTATTCTAAGTAATGCGAATAGATAACTAAAACAATGGAAGGACCAATAGTATGATAAGTTATTCAATGATAAGCCGCCCAGGCAGCAGGCAGTGTAATGAGGATTCTGTAGAGATGTGTACGATGGAAGGAAACTATGTATTTACACTTGCAGACGGCCTTGGCGGTCATGGGGGCGGGGACGAAGCCTCGGCCTGTGTGACAGGAGAAGCAATTGATGTATTCCGGCGGGAGAGAGACAGCAGTGAGTATCTGTCTCATGCGTTTGAGAATGCACAGCAATGGCTTCTGCAGAAGAAAGCACAAAAAGGAAAGAAAGAAGAAATGAAGAGTACTATGGTAGTGCTCCAGATTACAGAAAAACAGATTCGCTGGGGACATATCGGAGATTCCAGGCTCTATTATTTCCACAAAGACCGGATGGTAAGCAGAACCCTGGATCACAGCGTACCGCAGATGCTTGCTCTGGGAGGCCAGATTAAAGAAGGAGAGATTCGGCATCATAAGGACAGAAACAAGGTCCTGCGAGTTCTTGGAACACCTTGGGAGGGCGAAGCTTATTCACTGGCAGACCCTATTGAGATAACAGGCGATCAGGCATTTATCCTCTGCTCCGACGGTTTCTGGGAACTGATCACAGAGAAAGAGATGGAGAAAACCCTGAAGCAGTCCTACAGTGTAGCACAATGGCTTGAGAAGATGGAGAAGATTGTGCAGAAGCATGGTGAGGGCAAAGATATGGATAATTATTCTGCAATTTGTGTTTATATTGATTCTAAGTAAAATACTTACAGGAATCAGACTATGGATGCTTATATTTATAAAGAATATAGAAATTGAACATAGAATATTTATCCGTTGAATAATCAAAATCTATGATTAAAAAATAATTTGAATATTCTTCAACAAAAAAGTTTGAGTGGGGAAGAGAAACATGGCAATTGTAAAGTGTGAAAACGGGCATTTTTTTGACAACAACAAATATACTTCCTGCCCGTATTGTGTGAAACTGGAAAACGAAAGAAACCGGTATGAAGAGCAGATGCGGGATCAGGTGACAATTATGATCCCAAAGAGGGATGATAGTGCAGAAACATCAGAGTCTGTGACTGTCGGTCTGTATGAGCCACCCAAGGGTGATGACCAGAAAACCATCGGCGTTTTCGGCAGACAGTCAGGTAAAGATTTCGTGACAGGATGGCTGGTGTGCACGAAGGGAAGGGAAAAAGGAAGAGACTACCGCATTTATAATGGAAACAACTGGATCGGAAGAGGCTACCAGATGGACATCTGTATCGTAGATGACCCTGCCATTTCAAGAGAAAGACATGCAGTGCTGGTCTATGATCACAGGTCCAACAAATTTTTCCTCTCACCTGGGTGTGGAACTATCACAATGGTCAACCATGAGATGCTTGTAAAAGCAAAAGAAATAAAGAGCAGAGACAAGATCACACTTGGAGAGAGTGAATTTACATTTGTTCCGTTCTGCGTGGAGGGAGAAACATGGGAGAGAGAAGAAAAAGAATAGGAAAAATAATAGGACTTCTGCTGACAGGAATGTGTCTGATGCTTCCATTTAATGTATATGCGCAGTCCTGTGAGATAGAGCAGATTTCCTTACATATGCCGGATGTAAGAGTGTATTACCGCAGTGACCAGCAGGAGCAGAATTATGAAGCATATCTGGGTGGGGAAGCTCTGAACTATGATAAATCCGCACAATTCAGCGAGCTGAATGAAGGTGTCGATTATTACATTCTTTTGGATATCTCAGCGTCCATTCCGGACAGTCAGTTTGCAAATATCAAAGATGGTATCATTAATTTTATCTCATCTGAAGGTGAAAAGGATAAATGTGTTCTTCTGACTTTTGGTGATGAATCAAATGTAGTGTTGAATGGTTCTGAGAATCCACAGGATGCAGCAGCTGTTGTCCAGGGATTGAAGAATGACGATATGGAAACTGTACTGTTTCAGACACTGGTCAAGACTGCAGACATGATCGATCAGGCGGCACAGACAGAGGAGAAACGCCGGGTAATCATTACGATCACAGATGGCGAAGATTGTGTGACAGGACAGGCGACTTCCAATGAGGCAGTAAGCGAACTGAATCATAAGGGAATTCCGATGTATGCCATTGCAGTAGACGTTGGAAAAGAAGAATATATCAACAGTTTCGGAGAACTTGCCCGAAATACAGGTGGTACCCTGAGTATCTTTAATTCAGGAACTTGTCTGGATCTTATGAATCAGATCCGAAATACAGTCCAGGACAGTTACGTGGCATTCTTCCACAGTGATACCAATGTAGCAAGCAACACAAGAGAAGACCTGACTGTGAAATTTCTGGATCAGCAGGTAACTGATACAAAAGAGGTAATCCCTACAAGATGGATTCCGGATACGGAAGCACCACAGGTAGTTCAGTGGGAAAAAGAGAGCGATAACGAACTGAAACTGACATTCTCTGAGAAAGTTCTGAATGCCGATAACCTGGCAGATTATAAGGTAGAAAGAGACGGCGAAGCTGTTGCCGTAGACTCTGTTTTTTATTCAGAGAAAGAAACGCCTTATGCAGTTCTTACTTTCAAGGACAAACTGTATACAGGAAACTATCAGATTAATTTTTCCGGCATTACAGACTGCTCCATGGAGAAGAACGGTATCACAAAGCTGGACAGCTTTGATCTGGACGGAGCGAAAAAGGGCAAATCTACAACGTTCTGGATCATTCTGATCGCAGGAATTGCAGCAGTGGTAGTAGCTGGCGTGATTATTGTAGTT
This sequence comes from Blautia sp. MSJ-9, assembly GCF_018919065.1. GTDB lineage: Bacteria > Bacillota > Clostridia > Lachnospirales > Lachnospiraceae > Blautia_A. Next base: position 62,242 of record NZ_JAHLQG010000006.1, read on the forward strand.
GTGGTGACTTATAAGAAAGTCAAGAAGAACAAAGGCGTAATCTATGTGGATGGCAAAGCAACCCTGGCATCCAATGTGGATGTGAAGCAGCATGTTTCCGTGGTAAATCTTCCGCAGAAAACAGTTACTTTCCTGATGAAAGATCAGATCAATGGAAAATGTGAGCTGAAGATTACGATCAATGGAAGTGCTATGGCAGGACGAAGCGATGACTGTGATATTTACTTCGATGATCCAAAGATGTCCAGACAGCATTTTGCACTGGAGACAGATGGAAATGATGTTTATATCACAGATCTGGAGAGCAGTAACGGAACATTAGTTAACGGAGTTCGCCTGAACAGGAGAAGAAAGCTTTTGCCGAATGATGAAATTACAGCAGGGAATATCCAGGCAAAAATTGTCTGGTAACTATACATAGAAGGAAATTAACAGTTAAATATAAATTATAAAATCATATAAGTATATGTTGAGTTTTATAAGATATTAGAATAGGATATTATTGAAAGGAGTTGATACTTTGAGTAAATATTATTCTATACATGAATTTTCAAAAATTATAGGCGTATCTGCCCAGACATTACGAAATTGGGATGCCAATGGAAAACTTCATCCGCATCATACTACAGTAAGTGGCTATAGATATTATTCTGATGAGCAACTCAACCAGGTAATAAATGTAAAGCCTAAAAACCGCATTACAATTGGATATTGTCGCGTTTCCAGCCATAAACAGAAAGATGATCTGGAACGACAGATTGATAATGTTAAGACATATCTTTTGGCAAAAGGACAGCCATTTGAGATAATAAGTGATATCGGTTCCGGGATTAATTATAAGAAAAAAGGACTTCAGGAATTAATCAGGCGAATATCTCAAAATCAGGTTGAAAAGGTTGTTGTTTTATATAAAGACCGGCTATTACGATTTGGTTTTGAGCTGATAGAATATATCACTTCACTTTATAATTGTGAGATTGAGATCATTGATAATACTGAAAAATCCGAACAGCAGGAACTTGTTGAAGATCTGGTTCAGATAATCACAGTATTCAGTTGTAAATTACAAGGAAAACGAGCGAATATAGCTAAGAAACTTATCCGTGAACTGATACAGGAGGAAACAGATGGTAAAAGCCATAAAAGTAATGCTGATACCAAACAATGTACAGAAAACTAAGATGTTTCAGTACGCAGGTGCTTCAAGATTTGCTTATAACTGGGCTTTGGCCAGGGAAATAGAAAACTATGAAAAAGGCGGAAAATTCCTTTCAGATGCAGAACTCAGAAAAGAATTTACAAAGCTTAGACATTCTGATGAATATGCGTGGTTATTGAGTATTTCAAATAATGTAACCAAACAGGCGATCAAAGATGCCTGTACTGCGTATAAGAACTTTTTTAAGGGTTTGCAGAAATTCCCAAGATTCAAGTCAAAAAAGAGATCAATGCCGAAGTTCTATCAGGACAACGTTAAGATACGCTTCAGTAATACACACGTTAAATTTGAAGGCTTTTCTTCCAGCAGGAAAGCAAATAAACAAAAAATGAATTGGGTAAGACTTGCAGAACATGGACGTATTCCGACAAATGCTAAATATATGAACCCGAGAATATCCTTTGACGGATTGAACTGGTGGATCAGCGTATGTGTAGAATTTCCTGACTGCAGGGAAACACTTAATGATGACGGAGTCGGCATAGACCTGGGAATCAAAGATCTGGCTGTCTGCTCTGATGGAACTAAGTATAAGAACATCAATAAGAGTCAGAAAATAAAGAAATTAGAAAAACAGAAACGCAGATTACAGCGTAGTATCTCTCGTTCTTACGAGAAAAATAAGAAAGGGGAAAGTTACTGTAAAACAAATAATGTAATCAAAAAGGAAAAACTTTTATTAAAACGAAATCACAGATTAACAAACATCCGTAAAAATCATTTAAATCAGACCATATCGGAGATCATAAATCGAAAACCAAGATTTATATGTATTGAAGATCTGAATGTCAGCGGAATGATGAAAAACAGACATTTATCCAAAGCAGTTCAGGCACAGGGATTTTTTTGGTTTAGAAAACAGCTTGAATATAGGTGCAGCGATAAAGGGATTCAGCTTATTGTGGCTGATCGGTTTTATCCATCATCAAAGCTTTGCAGCTGTTGTGGAAACATCAAAAAAGATCTGAAGTTATCTGACAGAGTTTATAGATGTGCGTGTGGGAATATGATTGACAGAGATTTCCAGGCATCTATAAATCTCAAGACTTATGGAGAAAAATTTGCAAGCTGACACTGAAACGTTAATGCAAATATGTACGGATACGTTAGTCCGGAATTTACGCCTATGGAGAGTACAAGAACTTGTGAGTAGATAGATATTTATATCTTCAAAAGCATACTCGTTGAAGTAGGAATGAAACATAGAAGTTTATAACTTTTTATAAGTTTTCAGTAACGGGAAGCGTATGGAACTGGATAATCTATGGAAAATTGAAACATATACGATGACAGATCAGGGAACAAGGGAATATCAGCAGGACGCAGCCAAAGCAGTCACGGATGGCAGATCTGCCATGGCAGTGCTCTGTGATGGAATGGGTGGTCTGAAACACGGAGAAATGGCTAGTGATCAGACTGTGCAGCATTTCCTGAGAGATCTGGAAGAGGCTTGGCCGATCCAGAACATTCCCGGGTTTCTGGAAGAAGAAGCCAGAAGGATGGATCGTCTGGTAAGTACTCTTACAGATGAACAACATCATAAGTTGGATGCAGGAACGACCATTGTGTCAGCAGTGATCTGCGAAGGCCTTCTGCACTGGATGTCTGTAGGTGACAGCAGACTGTATATTTTAAGAAATAAGCATCTTACACGTCTGACGAAAGACCACAACTATAAGACTATGCTGCGGGAGAATTTAAAAGCAGGAAAGGTTGATATAGATTTCTATAATTCAGAGATCAGCAGAGGAGAGGCGTTGACCAGTTATCTTGGTCTGGGAAATATCATTCTGATAGATACGAATGAGATTCCATTCCAACTGCAGGACGGGGACATCCTTCTGTTGTGCAGTGATGGACTGTACAAGACGCTGACAGAGGAGCAGATTGAGGCAGTCGTCACGGAAAGTGGAGGCAATATTTCTATTGCGGGAGAGAGACTACGAAAGACTGCAGGCAGATGGGGCAGAAATGGTCAGGATAATACGACAGTGATCCTGCTGAAAATCAGTCAGGATTGTGGATAACAGGAGGAGAAAGATATGCCGAAATGCATGAAATGTATGGAGGAATATGAGCAGACAGATTTCTGCCCATATTGTGGTAGAAAACGAGATGTAGCCTCCGTTTATACAGACCAGATTCCGGAAGAGACCATTTTGAACCGGCGTTTTATTATCGGAGATGCAGTGCGAAAAGACAGGATTGGATTTCTTTATATTGCCTGGGATGCACTTCTGGAACAGAAAGTTTATATCAGAGAGTGGTTTCCTGTTAAAACAGCATGCAGAGCTCAGGGACAGATTCAGGTGAAGAGTGAGGTAAGTCAGGATCTATGGAAACGTCTGGAAGATGTATTCCTTTCACATATGGAGAAACTGCATAAACGTCAGGATATTTCGCAACTCATTCCTGTGTATGCTTTCTTTCGGGAAAATAATACAGTATACAGTGTAATGGAATATGTAAATGGAATGACACTGCGTGAACTTCTGAGCAGGCAGAATCCTCTTAGTCTGCCGGTGGCAGAGAACATTATGGCGAAACTGCAGGATGCAGTGTCTGGGCTTCATCAGAACAAGATTATTCACGGAAACATTACGCCGGATAACATTATCCTGTGTCAGAATGGAGAAGTGAAACTGCTGGATCCATCATGGTCTGGTGACGCATTGGATGATATAAAGAATACTGTTTTCTGGAGTAGATATGTACCTGCTTCTTACAGAAAAGTACCGTTACAGAAGAGTACTGAAACAGATAAATACAGTATGGCAGCCGTTTTTTACAGGATGCTGACGGGAGAAGAACCCTATGGTGTTCTGAATGAAAATATGAAACGGAAGTTACCGCCTGTATCGGAGTTGGGCATTACAGTTCCGAAACAGACGGAGAAGCAGATCATGAAGGATCTGGGAGAGAATGAGAAAGAGGAAAAAGGATTCTTAAGCTTTTTTCATAGAAAATAAATGAGGGGAAAAGGTATGAGAGAAAGCGTTTTTATTTCTGTCATTGATCCGGAAGGCAGAATAAATAAAAGTGAGATTCCAGTTCAGAATACCCGGACGATCAGTCTTGGAAGGGAAATGGGTACAAATACTGTGCAGCTTCCTTTCCGGTTTGTATCAGGGAGACATGGAGAGATCACTTTTGAAGGAAATAAAATTTATTACAGAGATCTCAACAGCAGCAACGGGACGATTGTAGAGTCAGGCGGATTAAGAGGATTTCTCCACCAGACTGCCAGACGGGTGGAAATTCAGGATGGTGCGCTGCTGAGAATATCTGCAGGATTAGAAAATGATTCCATCACGGTTTTGTTTGATACAAAACAGGGCGAGGAAACGTGGAAGCGAATTCCTATCGGAAAAGCTCCGTTAACGATCGGACGAAGCAGCAAAAACGATGTGGTATTAAAAAGCAGTAATGTATCCAGACAGCATGCCATCATACAGGAAGAGGATGGAAAATGCGTGATACATAATCTAAAGAGCACAAACGGCCTTCTGGTGAATGGGCGTGGTGTACAGGATTCGGCTGTTTTGAAGAATCAGGATGAGATACAGATTCTGGATTATCGAATGATTTTTGCGGAGAAGTTTTTGCTGTTTAAGACAGTGGCAAAGGGCGTGGCGCTTGAGACACGAAATCTCCACAAGAGGGTTGGCAAACAGAAGAAAGTCATCTTAAATCATGTGAACTGCCAGATTGAGAGTAATGAATTTGTAGCGATCATCGGTGGTTCCGGTGCAGGCAAAACAACGCTGATGAATGCAATGAGCGGATTTGATAAGGATGTTCAGGGAGCGGTATTTCTCAATGGAATTAATCTGAGAGAGAATTTCCAGCATCTGAAAAGCATCATTGGCTATGTGCCGCAGCAGGATATTATTTACGAGAATCTGACTCTGCGGAAAATGCTCTATTATACAGCAAAATTAAAGATGTCTGCAGACACCACCAAAGATGAGATTGATGCAAAGATCGAAGAAGTTCTGGATATGGTGGAACTAAAAGAGCATGAGAACACTTATATCCGAAAAATGTCCGGCGGGCAGAAGAAGCGTGCAAGTATTGCCGTAGAACTTCTGGCAGATCCGAAACTGTTTTTCCTGGATGAACCTACATCAGGACTGGATCCTGGAACAGAGAAGAACCTGATGACCATTCTGAGTAAACTGTCAAAGACAAAGGACAAGACGATTATTATGGTTACGCATACGACCCAGAGTCTGGATATGTGTGATAAGATCATATTCATGGGACCGGGCGGGCGTTTGTGTTTCGTGGGAACCGCACAGCAGGCGCTGATGTTTTTCCAGACAGACAGTCTGGTCAATGTTTATAATATTATTGCGAAGGATCCGCAGTTCTGGGAAGAACAGTATGAACACTGCGTAGGCTCCGACAATCTCCCGGAACCGGAGAAAGAAAGAAAATCCGAGTTAAAAGAGAGAAAGACTTCGTGGATGCGGCAGCTTTTGTATCTGAGTCTCAGATATGCAGAACTGATCAAGAATGATCTGCCAAAGTTGTTCCTGACATTTCTGCAGCCGATATTAATTGGATTTTTGCTATATATTGTTTCGGAAGATGACATCTTTGATATTTATGAATCTACGAAATCTATGATGTTTGCGCTAAGCTGTTCGGCAATCTGGATGGGATTATTTAACTCAATTCAGGAAATCTGCAAAGAGCGAGTCATTATAAAGAGAGAATATATGGCAAACCTGAAGCTTCCGGTTTACATTCTTTCGAAGTTTATTATTCAGGCATTACTTGGACTGATCCAGAGTATTTTGCTGACGGCAGTATTTCTTATAACTGTAGGAAAATCTCATTCTGGAATCTTTTTCGATTCTTTTTACCTGGAAGTATTTTTTACAGTCTGGCTGACAGTGCTGGCTTCTATGGCAATGGGATTTATCGTCTCATCTCTTGTGAAGACAGGAGACAAAGCGATGGCAGTGGCACCATTTATCCTGATCGTACAGCTTCTGTTTTCAGGAATTCTGTTTAATTTAGAGGGAACTGGGGAATGGATTTCTTACCTTACTGTAAGCAGATGGTCTGTGGAATCGCTGGGAAGTATTGTGGATCTGAATGGAATGCAGCTTCGTATGCAGGAGCAGTTTCCGACACTGGAACATGCGGCAGAAGATTTCTTTGAATGTACGAAAGGACATTTGATGCAGTCATGGGGAATTCTGGCAGGTATGATGCTGATCTTCACTGTTGTCAGTGTTTTACTGCTTCGTAATGTGGCGAAGGACAGCAGATAAAAGAGATTATAAAAACAAAGGGAAATAAGGAGGAGAGAGCAAGTGGAACGAAAAAAAGAAGACAGGTCGTTGTTGATCTATATATTGTTATCAGTAGTTACCTGTGGGATTTATGGACTGATTTTTATGTGGAGTTTTACGAATGATCTGAATGATGTAAGCTCTGCGAAAGATCCGGACGGATGGAGATCACCGAATTTTATCATAGTGATCCTGCTCACGATTGTTACCTGTGGTATCTATAGCTGGTATTGGCTTTATAAAGTGGGAAATACGATCCAGAGATCCGGTGACGATTATGGAGTAAGGGTTGATGAGAGCGGAACAACACTTATTATGTGGTGTTTGCTGCTGGGAGTTGGAGTTTTTATTTCATATCATTTAATATTCAAGAATATGAATAAGATCTGCCGTAAATATAATGAAGAGTTTATTGATAATGCAGCATATGCTCAGGGTGGCTATGGAGATTCTTATGGTTATGACGCTGGGGGATACGGAAATTCCGGAAGTTCTGTTCAGAGTGGTTCTTCTCAGAAAAAGATATCAGTAGCTGCACAGCAGGAATCTGAGGAAACTACACAGATGGCAGGATGGACCATTGGAATGGCACATGGTGCACTTGTCTGCACGAAAGGCAGTATGCAGGGTGCAGAGATCAACATTCTGGATGGTGAGATGGTAACCATCGGCAGAGATGGTGCTGCAAGTAACCTGGTTCTCTCAGACAGAGATATCAGCAGACGTCACTGCACAGTTCAGTTTAATGCATCTGAGAACTGCTATTATGTGACAGATTATTCTTCTCTTGGAACAAGGATGAATGGCACTGTACAGCTTGAACGGGAAGTGCCGACAAGGTGCTCAAGAGGAACAAGGATCATCCTTGGACAGGGAAGCAATGAGTTTATTTTACAGTAAGGAAATGATAGGATGTCAGGGTTAAAAGAGATTTTGCCCCTGATTTGATATCAGGTTTAACCAAACTGCGAAGCAGTTATTTGGTTATGAGTAAGTAGCGAAGCGGATGATTTTAGCCGCTTGACCAGAACAGAGACAGAAATTGGAGGATAATACTATGAACTTACAGAAATGCGAAAACGGACACTTTTATGATGCAGATAAATATCAGACATGCCCTCACTGCCAGCAGATGAATGATGACCAGAAAACAATAGGAATGACAGTTCCAAATGATCAGCCGGCTCCGTCAGTTACACCGACTATGCCGCAGCAGCCTTTTGCATATGCAGGCGGAAATACTCCGAGTGATGACCAGAAAACAGTGGGAATTTTTTCACATGCTATTTCCGGAAATAAAGGAACACAGCCGGTTGTCGGATGGCTGGTGGGAATCCAGGGAGAGTGCATGGGACAGAGCTTCCAGCTTAGAGAAGGGAAGAACTTTGTCGGACGTGCCGAGGATATGGACGTTGTGATCAGAGGAGACCTGGCAGTTGCAAGACATCGTCACGCATGCGTGATCTTTGAGCCGCGTGCAGGTATTTTCTATGCACAGCCTGGAGAATCCCATGAACTGTTTTATCTGAATGACAATGTTGTGTTAAACAGCGAGATTCTGAAGAGTCACGATGTGATTACTCTGGGAGAGACAAGTCTTATGTTCATTCCACTCTGCGGACCGGATTTCAGCTGGGATAAATACAGAAATAAAGAAGCGAAATAGGACAGGCAGTCGGAGGAGTAAATGAAGATTGAAAATTTATGCATAAAATGCATGAAGGAAAAAGCCAGTCCGGAAGGAAGATGTGAGCACTGCGGATATGATCCGGCAGAAGATACGATTCCGCCCCATCATTTGTCGCCCTTTGTCATCCTTGAGGGAAAGTATCTCGTAGGAAAATCAATCGGTGAAGGTGGTTTTGGTATCACTTATATCGGTATGGACCTGAATCTGGAGATGCGCGTTGCTATTAAGGAGTATTATCCGAATGGCTGCGCAATCCGTGATACAAGCGGCAACAGCTGTACGGTTCAGTCATATTCCGGGGAAGCGCAGACTTTCTTTGAGACAGGAAGAGAGAAGTTTATCAATGAAGCTAAGATTCTTGCAAAATGTATTGACCTTCCGGAGATTGTTACAGTAAAGGATTTCTTTAAGGAAAATCATACGGCTTATATTGTAATGGAATTTCTTGAGGGGCAGACTTTAAAAGTCTACCTGAAAGAAAGAGGCGGAAGGATTTCTGCAACGGAAACGCTGAACATGATGAAACCTCTGATCCGGTCTCTCGGACAGGTACATAAGATGAATCTGATTCATCGTGATATCAGTCCGGATAATATTATGATCACCACAAATTATGAAGTGAAGATTCTGGATTTCGGCGGTGCGAGAGATTTCGGCTCAGCCAGGGGCAGAAGTATGTCGATCATGTTGAAGCCGGGCTATGCACCGGAGGAGCAGTATCGTACTCATGGAGAACAAGGGCCTTGGACAGATGTGTATGCATTATGTGCGACCATGTATCGATGCATTACCGGCCAGATACCGCCGGAATCTATGGAACGTACTTATCAGGATCATCTGAGACCAGTGACAGATTTTCAGCCGGATTGCCCGCGGGAAGTAAATTTTGCTATCTGTAAGGGTCTGAATGTTTACAAGGACGATCGCTGGCAGTCCATGGAGGAGCTTTATGACTGCCTGTATAATGGAAGAGCAAATGTACAACCAGAGGGTATTCAGGATTCTGATAATCATAATGGTCATAATAACCATAACAATAGTAATAATCGTGTTGTCAGGGAAGAAGGACAGGTCAGAGGAAGGCAGTATTATCCCAAAAAGCAGAATAATATGCTGCCGATCATGGCAGGAATTCTTGGTGTAGTTCTGATTGCTCTTCTGGCAGTATTTGGAGTAAATTATTATAAAGCTAAAATGGCTTCAGACAGTTCTTCTGGTTCTGTTGAGACAACAGCGAAGGCAGACAAGACGGATACAGAATCTGTAGATGAAGGTACAACGGATAAGAGTAAGGACTCTGATCAGAAGAAAAATTCAGAAACTGAAGATAAATCTGAAGAGGAGCCGGAACCAACACCGACATCGACGCCAATACCGACGCCAACAACGATTCCAAAAGTTGCGAGAATTAATATAGATAATGTTCAGGATAATCTGTTTGGATCAAAAGGTTCCGGAGCACAGGAGAGTCTGTACATGCGTGACTGTATTGAGGATGCTCCCCGTGGAACTGATGAGAAAAATACTGCTATGCCCGCAACTGGAATGGTTTCGGTTCCAATTTTGTATACACTTGCGGTGAAAATGGATGATCCGAACAGTGGAATTACTCTGAATACCCCGGTTACTTTTCAGTATACTTATGATACTAACAGCGGTGGCAGAGGACATCTTACTTCAGCACAGGCGGGTCAGCAGATGTCTGTTGATACACTTGTTCAGGCGATGCTAATGTACAGCGACAATAATGCAACTAATTCTCTGATCAGTTTTCTGACGCTGGAAGGAATCCAGCAAACATGCCAGGAAAATGAATTTACGAGTGTTGTGATGCGTCGTCAGATTGTTAAGGGTGGTACATCTGCAGACGACAATCTGATTTCTGCGAAGGATGCCGCAAATATGGTATATGATCTTTTTATGAATAAATACAGTGTGATAAATAGAGATTATCTGATGAATTATATGAGAATCTGTGACAATGCACAGAGACATGGAATTTTTCAGTCGGATACATTGTATAATGGAGGAACTTTCTGCAACCAGAATGGAATCAGACCGAATCCGGGAAGTGGTACTTATGCTGAGGTTGGAATCGTTCTGGCAGATGGACAGCAGTATGTTGTCTGCGTGATGTCAGATGGAGGAGACGCAGATCTGGCAGCTGATGAATTTTCAAAGGCAGTGGATTATATTCATGAATGTATGTTGGAAACTTATTAACTGTTCAGTATTTTGTTAATGTAACGATAAGTTACTAACTTGTTGGCACATCAAGTGTTGGATAATTACAGAATGAATTAAAGGAGGGGAGAGAAGTATGAATTGTCCAAAATGTGGTTCACCTGTGGGAAAAAATGATGAATATTGCGGCAGTTGCGGCTATCATTTAAATACATCGGGGGAAGAAAAACCGAAGAAAAAGAAATCAGGGCTTATGATTTTTACCATTTTTCTGGAAGTGATCGCTATTGTAGTGATTGTAGGCGCTATTTTCTTTGTGGTCCACGGTGATAAGGAGACAAAGAAAGATGGGGGAATACAGACGGAAGCAGATTTGAATTCTTCAGAGAAGAAGGAAAAAACTGATAGTTCCTCAAATGAAGGAGAAGACGGAAAATCAGACAGTTCCTCAAATGCAGTAGAACAGGAAGGATCCGATGGCACATCCGACACAGAAAATCATGCAGAACCGGCACCTGATGGAACTGCAAATCAGGATGCAGGAGCAGAGGTAGAAAAAATAACTTCCGCAGAACTGCTGGAAGATTCTGATTTATTAAAGAGCGTAAAGAAAACGTATACCAGAATTGGCAGCGGTGCGATCACAAAGGCAGATGCATCTTCAGTCATTGACCAGGATCTGGTTGGAAATGAGCCGATTAAAGCATTTGATGATAATGATAGTACGGACTGGCAGGAAGGCGTTGATGGCCCTGGTATTGGTGAATATCTGGAATTTACCTTTGATAAGTCTTATCCTGTAACTTACATGACATTTAAACTGGGCAATTGGCTGCCAGATAAGTCAGATAAGTATTACTGGGGAAACTGCAGGCCAAAAACTCTGCAGATTGATTCTGGAAATAACAGTTGGAATCTTACATTTCCTGATGGAAAACAGGAATTTCTGGTTCAGCTTAATCCGGAAACGGATATAAGTAATATAAAAATCACGATTCAGGATGTATATACCGACAGGATAGAATGGCAAGATACCGCAATCACGGATATTGGTCTGTGGTATAAAGAAGATTAGGCATTATTTACTGCTTATAGAGTAAGCAGTAACAATTAAGAATATGCTCCTGCAGAGAATAAATACTTTGCAGGAGCTTGCTGTGTATAAGCAGAGATTTACTTTTAGCAGAAGGAGGATACGAGATGTACTGCCCTAAATGTGGCAATAAGTTAAAAGACGACGATAAGTTCTGTACAAGCTGTGGATTTCAGATGGAAGAGGAAGAACAGGAAGAGAAATCTCCGATAGGATTAATTATTCTTGTTATCATTGCCCTAACGGCAATTGTAGCTTCCGGTATATTTATGTTCAGCCACCAGCGGAAACCTGAGGGAAAAACGGAAACAGTCAGCAGTACAGATAAGAAGAAACAGAATACGAATAAATCCGGGAATGGGGAAAAGAAAAGTGCAGAAAGTGCTCCAGCAGCTACGAATACTCCTGCACCGACCGATACTCCTATACCTACGGACACACCAGTACCAACAGAAGCTCCGGTACAGGTAGACCTGCCAGTCGATACTCCTACAGCAGAAACTCCACCGCCGGCAGAAAGCGAGGCGCAGCAGGTTACAAGGTCGGATCTGTATTGGCAGGCGAAGAATGAGATTGCACAGGTAGAAGCGCAGAGTGAGGAACCACTGAATCGTGCATTAACTGGCAGTCAGGCAGACAGTAATTCCGGATATACAGAATTATATGAAATCTGGGACAGAGAATTGAATGTTATCTGGGGATATTTGGAAGAAAGTCTGGATTCGGCAACTATGGAAGCGTTAAGGGATGAAGAGAAGGCATGGATCAATGATAAGGAACAGACGATGAATCAGATAAAAGAAGACTTTAACGGAAGTGCTGGAACATACGCAGCTGTGTATGGAGAAGGTTATACAAGAACCAGAGATCGTACATATTATCTTTTAGAAAAGCTTCCGTGATAGTAATCAGTTTATAATTATTTTATAATTTCGACAAAAAATAGGACTGGACAAATCAATTGTCTGGTCCTATAATAATATTCACCAGAGGTCTTCTGGTAATTCAATCCCGTCAGTTCGGCGGTAAATTCCACTTTTACTTAACGATAATATTGATATCAGGGTCAAAAGGACAAAAATCTGTTCGTGCTTGCACGATAAGGCGTTTGAACTTGGAATCCATCAAGCAAGACGAAAATTATAAGACTGGAGGGGATATCATATGTATTTTTTCACCTTTTTCCTGTAGCAGTAGCCGCAACAGCCATGGTTATGGATATTCGTACTGCGAAAGTTGATAATGGCTGGATTCTGTTTTCTATGTTTCTGGGACTGTCCGGCTGTATCTGGCAAAAAGGCATTGCAGGAATCTGCTCTTTTGCTGTGGGAAGTGTAGTACCTTTACTTCTTATCATTCTGTTTCTTTTTGGAATGATGGGCGCAGGAGACATTAAATTATTCTGTGCGCTGGGAGGGGTCATGGGCCCCGGAGCCATTTCAAGATGTATCTTTGTTTCTTTTCTGGCAGGTGCATGTATTGCAGCTGTACTTCTGATCATCAACCACAATTTCTGTGAACGAATCCTTTATTTTATCAAATATGTAGAGCACACGGTCAGCACGGGAAAGATTACTCCCTATCGGAGAAAAAGCATTTCTGCTCCGGAGAATTTCCATTTTACGATTCCTGTTTTTATAAGTGTGTTGTTATATGCAGGAGGTATCTATTGAAGAGAAATATTTTTGCAGTATGTGATCTGGAAGTAGATTATGCGCTGAACTTTATGGATTATATGAATCAGAAGAAGAATATCCCGTTTGAGATACAGGCATTTACAGCAGTAGAGAACCTGATCGCTTACGGAAAACATACACATATAGAGTTGCTGTTAATTTCCGGGCGGGCTATGTGCCGTGAAGTCCGGGAACTGGATATCGGTAAGATTATTATTCTGTCGGAGGGTGTGCATCCTCCGGAACTTGACCAGTATCCAAGTGTGTATAAATATCAGTCTTCTTCTGATGTACTCCGGGAAGTAATGGCATGTTACGGTGCCGAAAAGAAGTCCGTATCCGATCAGCTTGCAGTATTAAAGAAGACAACAGAAATAATAGGCGTATTTTCTCCTCTGGGACGTTGTCTGAAGACTTCTTTTGCATTGGCACTTGGTCAGATACTTGCCAGAGACCGGGCGGTTCTTTACCTGAACATGGAAGAATATTCTGGATTTGAGGAGCTGATGGGAAGAGGTTTTGCTCATAATCTGAGCGATCTTCTTTATTATGTGAGACAAGATAACCAGAATCTTTTGTATAAGATGAACAGTATGATACAGACCATCAATAACCTGGATTATATTCCGCCTGTGCAGATGCCGGCAGACATTCGCACAACATCCTGGCAGGACTGGGAGAGGCTTTTGCAGATGATCATGCTTGACAGTTCTTATGAAGTGATCGTACTGGATATTGGATGTGGGATTGATGAAAATTTCCAGTTACTTGATCTGTGTAAGAAAATCTATATGCCTGTATTGTCAGATGCTGTTTCCCAGTGCAAGATCGCCCAGTTTGAGAATCTGGTGCGGATCTGGGATTATCCTCAGATTTTGGAGAAAACGGAGAAGATAAGTCCGCCTTTTCACATGGTAACCGATCCGTCGCCAGCTTACATAGAACAACTGGTGTGGAGTGAACTGGGAGATTACGTGAGGAATCTTCTGAGAAAAGAAAATCAGAAAAAAGAAATCTGAAGACAGTTGTGGGAATGAAAGCCGGAGGAAAAAGGATGAACAAAGATGTATTTAGAACCTTACGCCAGATGCTGATGGAGGAACTGGATCTGTCCAGAGAACTGTCAGATAAAGAAATTCTGGATGTGATCGATGAATTGATCCTGAACCAGATAAAAGATGTCCGCCTTGCACTGAAAGAGAAAGTACAGCTTCGTCAGGAATTGTTTTATTCTGTCCGCAAGCTGGATGTATTGCAGGAACTGGTGGATGATGAGACTATCACTGAAATTATGGTAAACGGACCTGACACCATCTTTGTAGAGCGGGCCGGCAGACTGACCAGGTGGCATAAGAGTTTCACTTCTGCGGAGAAGCTGGGGGATGTGATCCAGCAGATCGTAGGTAAATGCAACCGTGTGATCAATGAATCCATGCCTATCGTGGATGCCAGACTGGAGAACGGTTCCAGAGTGAACGCGGTAATTTATCCGGTAGCTTTAAATGGCCCAATCCTTACGATCAGGCGTTTTCCCGAACACCCCATTACAATGGAGAAGCTAATCGCACTGGGAAGCATTACGCAGGAATGCGCAGAGTTTCTGCAGAAACTGGTGAAGGCAAGATATTCCATGATCATAGGCGGAGGAACCGGAAGCGGCAAGACAACATTTCTTGCCGCTATGTCAGAATATATTCCCAAGGATGAAAGACTGATCACCATCGAAGATAATGCAGAGCTTCGCATCAGGGGAATTGACAATCTGGTTCGTCTGGAAGCCAAGATGGCAAATATGGAGGGCGCGGTGTCGGTTACGATCAGAGATCTGATCAAGTCTGCGCTTCGAATGCGCCCTGACAGGATCATTGTGGGAGAAGTCAGAGGCGGAGAGGCAATGGATATGCTTCAGGCATTGAATACAGGGCATGAAGGGTCGCTGTCTACTGCCCATGCCAATTCTGCCAGAGACATGCTGTCCCGACTGGAAACAATGGTTTTGATGGGCGTTGATCTGCCGCTGGAAGCGATACGAAGACAGATTGCATCCGGTGTGGATATTCTGGTACATTTGGGGAGAATGAGGGACAAGTCAAGAAAATTATTGGAGGTAACTGAAGTGTGCGGATTCGAAAACGGTGAGATCCGGATTCGGCCGCTGTATCAATGGCAGGAGGGAAAAGGTCTTGTGAAGACTGCGTCTCTCCTCCATGTGGAAAAACTGGAAAGAGCGGGGATTGAACTATGAAAGGGAAAGAAAAAGAACAACGTTATCTGAAGCGGGATTATGAGCATTATTGCTTTTCACCCAGGGAGTTTCTGAAATATACAGGTCAGGCACTGGCATTATGTATTATGGCAGATTATCTTTTTTACAGAAGTGTGTGGGTATTGCTTCTTGCATTTCCTGTGGTTGTATTTTATCTGAAATGGCAGCAGAACCGGATGATCAGAGAGAGAAGAAAGAATCTGAACTATCAGTTCAAAGATGCACTGACGTCCCTAAGTGTTGCAGTTCAGGCAGGATATTCGGTGGAGAGTGCAGTGAAAACCTGTATTCGGGATCTGGAACGATTGTATGGAAAGGGTACAGATATTGTGGAGGAATTCCGCTATATCGAGAGCCAGCAGCACATCAGTGTTCCGCTGGAAGAATTGTTTCTGGATCTTGGAGAGAGAAGCCAGGTAGAAGATATTGAAAACTTTGCATCTGTGTTTTATACAGCTAAGCGTACCGGCGGAGATATGAACCGGGTTATTCAGAAAGTAACACGTATGCTGGGAGATAAGATTGATGTGAAGAAAGAAATAGAGGCGACACTGGCAGCCAAGAAATCTGAGCAGATGATCATGAGTCTTATGCCTGCAGGAATTATTCTGTATCTGCAGATGACCTCACCGGGCTTCTTAAGTGTTCTTTATGGAAATCCCTTTGGAATTGTAGCAATGAGTATCTGTCTCGCAATTTATGCGACTGCATACTGGCTTGGCAGAAGGATTGTAGATATTGAGGTGTGACAGTACAAATGTGGGTACATGTTGTCATTTTTGTCATGATTCTGTGTGCACTGATCGGATGGAAAAAAGGATGGATTCCATCTTCCGGAATCGGAGGAAAGGAAGGAATCAGACTTTTTGCAGCAGTAGCAATATCCGGGAATCTGCTTGGCATGATTCTTACCGCAGGAAACGGCGGACAGGTGTATCCTCAGGGATACCGTCTGGAAAAGGAGGATACAGGATCATATGAGAAGGAATTTATGGTATCCGTGGATGGAGAGAAACCGGTCTCCATGTATATACAGGTACCGGAAAAGGAACAGGAAGAACAGGAAACACCGAAACAGGATAAGAAACTGACCAGAAAAGAGCAGGCAAAGAAAGATCTGGCAGAGGCAGTGGCCCGATATAATGAGCAGCAGAATGATCCGGACTATTATTATCTTCCGGATACGCTGAATGGAAAAAAGGTAAAGTGGGAAATCCCTGCAGATAATTCCGGTATGCTTCTGACCGGGCTGTTTCTTATAGCCGCAATGGTAATCCTGGTAATGAAAGGCAGAGAAGAACAGGTACAGCTTCAGAAACGGTATGAAGAACTGCTTATGGATTATCCCGGACTGATCATGAAGTTTACACTTCTTGTTCAGGCAGGAATGACAGTAAGAAAGGCATTCCAGAAAATCGCATTGGATTATAGCAGAAAGAAGAAACGAAAACCGCGGCCTGCCTATGATGAGATACGAGTCATCTGTTATGAAATGGAAAGCGGAGTTTCTGAGAGTGAAGCATACAGAAGGTTTGGAGAGAGATGTGGACAGGCAAAATATAAGACTTTTGCTACACTTCTGATTCAGAACCTCCAGAAGGGAAGCAGACAGATGGCAGATATGCTGGAACGGGAGTCTATGGAAGCGTGGGAAGAGCGTAAGAGAAAAGCCCGTGTTCTGGGAGAAGCTGCTGCAACGAAGCTTCTGATCCCGATGATCATGATGTTGATGGTCGTAATGGCAATTGTGATGATACCTGCGTTTCTGTCCTTTTATGGAGGAACCTGATCTAAGAAGTGCCTGAAAATGGTGTTGTATTGGAAAGTATGCTGTTGCGCACGAAATAGACATTAATATTAGAGTTATAGTTTGCAAGATGTGAAACAGGATATAAACGAAACATACGGAGGAAGAATATGGGACAATTGATGCAAAGTGTGAAAAGACAAAACGGACTGCTGCGAAGATTTGCAGAGGAAGAAGATGCTGTAGGTGTTGTGGAGATCATTTTAATTCTTGTAGTCCTGATCGGACTTGTCATTATTTTCAAAGAGCAGCTGACCAATCTGGTACAGAGCATTCTTTCAAAGATCGCGAAACAGAGTAATTCTATCTGATAAAAGTTTACCCGTTGAATACAAAAAAGAGAAGGAGGTGTACTTCCTGTATGAAGTGTCATAAAGAGAAAAAAGGAAGCATTACTGTATTTCTGGCACTGATCCTCAGTCTGCTTCTGTCACTGGTGTGTACAAGCATAGAATCTGTGCGTATGGCATCTGCCCGAACACAGATCCTGAACAGTATGGATATCGGACTGTACTCTGTATTTGGACAGTATGATAAGAAACTCCTGGAGGAGTATGACTTGTTTGCACTTGACGGCTCTATGGGAGGCGGGATGTTGAACCTTGCAAAGATTTGTGACAATCTAGAATCCTATATGAAACCTGTCCTTAAGCAGAACAGCCAGAAACTCAGTCTGCATCAGAGCGGACTGACCGGTTATCGTCTTCTGACAGATAATGGTGGAGAAGTTTTTTATCAGCAGATTGTGCAGTATATGCAGGAAACTCTTGGCAGTCAGGGAGTACAGGCCCTTCTTAACCGAATGTCTGACCGTGAGAAGAAAACGAAGGAAGCAGATTTGAAGGCGAGTCAGGCAGAAGCAGGAGGTTCTATCGACAGGTATGATTCAGAAATGAATCAGGCTTCGCAAAAAAGCCAGCAGGCAGCGGAAGAAGCTGCAAAGAATCAGCAGGGAAATAATGCAGACAATTCTTCAGGACAGCAGTTTGGAGATGGAACGACACAGCCGGTACCTGCACAGGAACCGGTGAATAATCCGATTACTGTTATTAAAAGAATTATGAAGATGGGAGTTCTGGAACTGGTGCTGCCATCCGGACGTGGGATTTCCACGCATACAGTCAGCAGAAATACGCTGGTTTCAGGGAGACAGTTGCAGCAGGGAATGGAGATGCCGGATGGACTGACAACAGAGAACAGTTATACTTCAGGTGTACTATTTCAACAGTATATGATGAATCATCTGGGAAATTATATAAATCCGTCAGACAAAGGTCTGGCATATCAGATGGAATATATTTTCGCAGGGAAAGACAATGATATGGATAACCTGAAAGCTGTAGCAACGAAACTTTTGTTTATCAGAGAGGGTGTAAACTTTGCCAGTCTGATGGCAGACAGTGCAAAGAGAACAGAAGCGCAGGCTCTTGCCACAGCTATTGCAGCCGGATTTCTGATTCCGCCGGCAGCCGTGGTGATTGAGACAGCGCTGCTATTATGCTGGGCATTCGCAGAGAGTGTACTGGATGTACGAGAACTTTTTGCAGGAGGAAAGATTCCGCTGGTAAAGACTTCTGCAGATTGGCAGATTTCCTTGGCAAATCTCTCTAATCTGATGGAAGGATTGGATTCTATGAGAAAAAACGATGATCATGGAATGTCCTATGAAGACTATATTCAGGTGCTGGTTTTGTCAGTTTCGAAGGAAAAGAAGGTAATGAGAGGAATGGATATGGTTGAGAATACGATCAGAAATAATGGCAGAGCACATTTTTGTATGGATTCTTGTATTGTGGCTTTGGAAGCGTTTGCAGATATCAAAGCTAATAAGAAAAAGGAATTTCATGTGGTTCGACAATATTGCTATGAATGATCATAGAAACAAGCTTCAGAAAAGAGGTGTGAAAAGATGCTTTTACAGAAAAAAAGCAAAGGGACTAGAGAAAGCAGAAAAAAAGATGACAAAAATTATGAAAGGAGGAGTTGCTCTCGAAGAAATATTTTTTCCTTTTTATCCCCGAAAAAAGGAAGAAATAAATACAGCTTGAAGGTTGATTGGAAAGCTAATCTTTCTGTAAAAGCACCTTTTGATCTCTCTTTTCTGAAAAGGATGTTTTTTAAGAAGAGTGCTTTGAAAAGGGGAAGTCTGGCAGTGGAGACTGCGTTGGCGCTTCCATTGTTTTTTCTGGGAATGGTCACATTGATATCCTTTATGGATATTTATAAGCTTCAAACAGAACATCTGACAAGCTTATGTACAAGAGCAAAACAGACAGGAATGTATGCCTGTCTTGCGGGAGATAACGGCCCGGAGAATATTACTTTGCCGGATATATATACTTATAAGCCGTTTGGTGGTCTGCTCCCTCTTCCAGGTGTTGTGATCTATAACCATGTAAAAGTTCATGCATGGACTGGAACAGAGTTTCCTGATAATGGAGGTGAACAGGGAGAAGTAGAACAGATGGTATATGTGACAGCATCTGGAAGTGTCTATCACAAAAATCCTGGATGTAGTTATCTAAATGTTTCTCTGAAACAGATTCCGGGAAGTTCTGTAAAGTCTGCAAGTAATCAATACGGAGAGCGCTATTCTGCCTGTGAAACCTGTAGCAGAAATCAGAATCCGGCAGGGGTAGTGTATGTCACGGAACAGGGAAACAGATATCATAATCTGGAGTCCTGCAGTGGGTTGAAGCGTTCAGTAAAACTGGTAAAATCTTCCACAGTTTCCGGAATGAGTGCATGCAGCAGATGTGGATAAAACATATAAAAATTAAAGCGGATAAGAAGTAAAGTGGATAAGAATCAGGAGAGAGGGATATGGAAGTAAACTGTATAAAAGAAGCATGTATACTGGCATTTCTGGGAGTGAATTCCTGGATTGATATCCGGAGAAAGCAGATTTCTCTGCTAATCACTGTTGTATTTGCCGGGGGAGGGATAATCTGGACGATACGCACCGGGAGTGATGCACTGGATTTCCTGCTATGTGCGGGGACTGGACTTGGATTTGTGGGAATCAGCATTTTTACGGAGGGATCAGTGGGAATGGGAGATGGGTGGATTCTTATGGCGCTGGGAACTATGATGCGTCCTGCGGAATTTTTCACCATGCTTTTTGTGGGAATGCTGTGCAGTGCTGGATTTGCAGGAATTATGCTGATGGTATTTCGTGGGAAAGGCCACATGGAGATCCCGTTTGTGCCATTTTTGCTGGCAGGATATCTTGGAGGGATTTTGCTATGAAAAAAATCATTATGAGAAATAGAAATATAATAAAAAAGGTCAGTAAGGGAAGCCTGACAGTAGAAACTGCCTGCGTTATGCCGTTGATTTTGCTGGTGTTGATGGGATTGATCTATCTGAGTTTCTTTGTACATAACAGAGCCTGGCTTACAGCGGCTGCTTATGAATCAGCAATCAGCGGAAGTATGGAAGGAATCCGAAAGAACGGAGAAGTGTATGAGACTGCCAGAATGCGCAGTGAAGAGCTTGGAAGTACAGGCTTCTTTGGGGCAGAGAATCTGAGTACACAGACAAATGTGGGGAAGGAAGTGCAGGTAACCTATGATCTTGATACGATTTCTTCATATGGGAATCTGAGCTGGCATTTAAGGATAGAAGGAACTTCTGCCATTATCAATCCTGTAAAACATATTCGAAAACTAAGAGCGGCAGCAGCTGTTCTAAAGGGGATGGGGGACTAAGATGCGGACAGAATATAAGAGAGATATGAACCACAATTATTTGATCCTTTACGGAGAAGAGGAGATTAATACAGACTCCTATCAGGTGAGAATGCTGGTGGGAAATGTAATCCCCTCTCTTCTGAAATGCAGGATTCAGGGAATGGATGGAAGATTTCTTGTGTACTTTGATATTACCTCTAAACAGGCATTGAACGTTTTATATGAAGAGAAAAAGATGGAGATTGAAGATCTCCGTCTGATTTTTGGTGGTTTTGTTAAAGCTATGGAGGATGCGGCGGAATATCTGATGAACCCCGGACAGTTTATTATAGCGCCGGAATATATTTATACAGATATTGAAAAACAGCAGATTTATTTCTGCATGATGCCAGGATACGAAAAAGATATCAGAGAACAGTTTCAGCGTCTGACGGAGTATATCCTTCCCAAAATTGATCATCAGGACGGGGAGGCTGTGATTCTGGGATACGGTGTATATAAGAGAGCGATGGAAGACAGTTTTCATCTGGAACACATTAAAGAAGAACTATATAAAGTTCAGGGAACATCGACATTGCCAAAAGAAGAGAACACAGAAGCCAGGACAGGACAAAAACAAGATTTTCAGGAGTTTTCAATGGAAGAAAGACTTCAGGAAGAAAGACTCTGGGAAGCTGGAACTGTACAGGAAGAGTTTATAAGAGAAGGTGAAGCGACAGAGAAGCCTGGAATGATAAAGAAGGGAGTGATTATAATACTGGCAGCATTGTTGCTCTGCGGAATAACGGCAGTTACTCTGATGGGATATCTGCCATATATAGAAACCGGAGTTGTTATGGGAGGAATTCTTGTACTGGCAGCATGCACAATGTTGGTCGTACGTATTGTACGCAGGGGAAAGAAACCGGATACTTTACAGCAGAGATCTGCGGAGAAAAAAGGTCGAATTTCAATTAGAAATTCTGCAAATGTAAAGAAAGAAGAAGCGGATTGGAAAATTTTTGAACAGTATCCGAATTTAACTGAAACCGAAAAAGAAGAGAAATGGGAAAAACGATTCTATGAAACCATGAAAGAAGAACTGGAAAGTCCGAATCGATATCCAGACTCAAAGCCAGAGATTTCCAAAACTTTGCAGCCTCATGCGGACTATGGAGAAACTGTAGTTTTGTCTGCGGGAGCAGTATCCGGTCCGGCTAGTCTGGTGAGCAAAGAACCGGGAGAGCTGGCGACCATTTATCTGAATGAAGATATGACTGTGATCGGAAAACTGGAGACTGCCTGTGATGCAGTGATCAGTCTGCCGACAGTAAGCCGTATCCATGCGAAA
Organism: Blautia sp. MSJ-9; assembly: GCF_018919065.1. Taxonomy (GTDB): domain Bacteria; phylum Bacillota; class Clostridia; order Lachnospirales; family Lachnospiraceae; genus Blautia_A. The sequence goes on from NZ_JAHLQG010000006.1 coordinate 84,505, forward strand.
ATCCGAAAGCGGGAAGAAGAATATTATCTTACAGATATGAATTCAAGGAACGGAACAGCGGTAAACGGAAGACTTCTTCTTCCAGATGAAGAATATCAGCTGCAACCGGAAGATGAAGTGGACTTTGCACAGGCAAGATACATATTTCTGGCATAAATGTTTTGAAAAAATACAAAATGTCTGATACAATTAAGAATAGTAATTCAGGAAAATATTGCTAATTCTTTATAGAAGAATTTGTTATGTGAATTGCTGAAGATGATTGTGTATGAAAAGCGTAACTATTCAGCACCTCGCGGAATAGTAGACTGCTGAATAGTTACGAAAAAACAACAAAACAGAATAAAACAGACAGAAAAGAGGTAAATCTTGGAAGAAATGAAAAAAGAGCCGGTTACAGTGTTTCTCATTCTGGTCAATCTTCTTGTTTTTCTTGCAGTAGAGCTGACCGGAGGATCCGAAGATACCATGCATATGCTTCAGTGTGGTGCTGCGTATACACCATCTGTCATGCAGGGGGAATATTACAGGATTTTTACCAGTATGTTTCTGCACTTTGGTCCGCAGCATCTTGGTAATAATATGCTGGTACTTTTTGTACTTGGCGGAAGACTGGAACGTACAGTAGGAAGGCTGAAATATCTGCTGATTTATCTTCTTGGCGGGATGGGCGGAAATCTGTTGTGTATATTCCTGGAATTAAACAGCAGAGATTTTGCAGTATCCGCAGGTGCATCTGGTGCAGTATTTGCTGTAATGGGTGCTATGATCTATGCTGTGATTAGAGGCAGGGGATATATTGAAGATCTTTCTGCCAGACAGGTTGTAATCATGGCTGCATTTTCCCTTTATTTTGGATTTACAAGTGAAGGTGTGGATAATGCAGCACATGTGGGAGGCCTTATCTGTGGATTTATACTGGCAGTATTGTTCTATCATCCTTCTCGCTTACAAATTCACGCTTCGGAAGAAACAGGCAGATAGATGTTAAATCTGGAACCATGTCCGGGAGAACTGGAGACTTTGATCTGGCCGTGATGGGCAGCTATGATCTCGGCTGTTACTGCAAGTCCCAGACCGGTTCCGTCTGCTTTGTATGTAATAAATGGATGAAAGATATTCTGTAGCTGAGTTTCAGTCATTCCACAGCCATTATCTTCCACTGAAATGCAGATGTTTTCATCTGCCTGAAAAAGTCTGACTGAGATCTTGCCATCGGGCAGAGAGACTGCTTCGCAGGCATTTCTTATCAGATTAAATAGAACCTGACGCATTTTTACACGGTCAAGAAGTATTGATGTGGAAATATTTTCCAAGTGTGTTTCCAGTGTAATACCAAGATAATGTAATGTGTTTTTCTCACAGGATAGAACAGATTCCAGGAACTTCCGGGAATCTGTGGGAATCAGATTTACAGTTCCGGCATGGCTAAAATCGGAGAGCTCATTTAACAGTTCTTTGACATATTCCAGATTATCTATAAGGCTATCCCATTGACTGTAACTGTATAATTCCGGATGAGAGGACGCCATTAATTGGAGTTCACTGTTGATCAGTGAGATCGGATTACGGATTTCATGTGACAGCCTGGAAAGAGTAAGGCTAAACTCCTGTTTTAATTGTTCTGTTGTTTCAATCTGCATATCATCACCTCAAAAAAAGTGTATCATTGCGAATTTTTCACCGCAACTGATTTCGTCATGGAAATTTCGCACTAAAACGACACGCCGACAAAGTTACTGCTTGCGGAATAATGTCTGCGAACAGCGTCTGGATAAGCCTTCAGAACAAGAGCAGAGGCTTATTCGAATTATTTAGGAAAGAAGGACTTAAAAATGGATAATTGTATTTTTTGTAAAATCGCCAATGGAGAGATTCCTGCTGCAACACTTTATGAGGATGAGAATTTTCGCGTGATTCTTGATCTGGGTCCGGCAAGTAAGGGACATGCCCTGATCCTGCCTAAGTCTCATGCTGCCAATATTTATGAATTATCGGATGAGATGGCTGCAAAGGCAATGGTTCTTGCAAAGAAGATGGCAACAGCAATGACAGAAGCTCTGAAATGTGATGGATTTAATATTGTACAGAACAATGGAGAATGTGCAGGACAGACTGTATTTCATTTCCATATGCACTTAATCCCGAGATATAAAGGTGATAATGTAGGAATCACATGGACACCAGGTGAACTGAGTGATAAGGATAAAGAGGAGATTCTGTCAAAAGTAAAAGAACAGCTGTCCTGATATTTTGACATTACAAAAGATGGAGAATGTAGATTTTATAGACATTTACAAGAAATACCGCACACGTGTAGTTAATATTGCTAAGGCTATGTTGCATGATGCTGATGAAGCAGAAGATGTTTGTCAGGATGTATTTGAAACTCTGTACAATATGGGTGACACGGTAGACTTTATGGATGAAGAGAAACTGAGTAACCTTATTACCAGAATTAGTTTTCATAAAGCAACTGATCATGGCAAGATCGCATTTCGAAAATATGAACATGTGGATTCGGATGTGCTTATGACAATGACGGATATGGGTGTGAAGAGCGGTGGTAATGTAGATGAAATTATTCTGACTTTGGAAGCTGCCGGATATCTACAGACGATATTTCAAAAACTAAGAGAGAAGAACAGAATTGATTATGAAATCTATGTCAGTGTAACGTTATATGACATACCATCGCGTCTCGTTGCCAAACATTATCATATCACAGAAAATAATGTAAACAATAAAGTTATGAGGACGAGACGCTGGCTTGCCAGAGAATATAAGAAAATACGGCGATGAATTACCGTTTATTTACGCAGTCTTCGATCAGACCGGTGATTTTTTCGATAGAGTTCATATGACTGCTTCCCGACATGGCATCAATGTACGACTGTCTGTTCTGATACAATTCACGGATAGAATTAAGAAGTGTACTTTCAGTAATTTCTTCTTCCTCAAGTACCATGCTGAATCCCTGGCGCTCAAATGAATGCGCATTAAGAATCTGGTCACCACGGCTGGCATTTGCGGAAAGAGGAATCAGAAGATTTGGTTTCTTCAGTGCATTCAATTCGCAGATTGCATTGGCGCCTGCACGGGAGATAACGATGTCTGCCAAAGCAAACAGGTCGGCAAGTTCCTGTTTAATGTATTCGTACTGTACATACCCTTCAGTATCCTTGAGACTTTCATCCATTTTTCCCTTGCCGCACAGATGGATAACCTGGAATTCTTTCAGAAGTTCAGGAAGGATCTTGCGAATATTTTCGTTCACAGAGGCTGCACCCAGACTTCCGCCGATGACCATCAGAACCGGTTTCTCGTCTGTAAAGCCACAGAACTTAAGGGCGGCCTCTTTGTCTCCACTCAATAGTTCCTGACGGATTGGTGTTCCTGTAAGAACTGCTTTGTCTGCGGGAAGGCTCTTGACTGTTTCAGGAAAGTTACAGCATACTTTTGTTGCAGATGGGATGCAAAGTTTGTTTGCAAGTCCTGGTGTCATATCTGATTCATGGATGATTGTAGGAATTTTGCGTTGTCCCGCAGCAATAACAACTGGAACAGTTACAAAACCACCCTTGGAAAAGACTACATCAGGTTTTAATTGTTTCAGCAATTTTCTGGCTTCGCCAAAACCCTTCAGCACACGAAATGGATCAGTGAAGTTCTTAACATCAAAATAACGTCTCAGTTTACCGGAAGAGATACCATAATATGGAATGTTCATTTCTTCAATAAGCTTTTTCTCAATTCCATCATAGGATCCGATATAGGAGATTTCGTATCCAAGTTCTTTCAGACGTGGGATTAATGCGATATTGGGGGTAACATGTCCGGCAGTACCGCCACCGGTGAGCACAATATGTTTCATAGAGATTCCTCCTGTTTCATTCTGAAAAATAAGTTACTGTTCCTTTTGGTGTGAACAGTAACGATAGTTATATTTAATATGAACCCAAGGGGAGGAATTGTCAAGGAAAGTTAAAGATTATGGAAAATAAAATAAACAGACAAACAGAAAAACGGAAGATGGATAAACTGTTGGAAGAACAGTATGCTGCAGAAACGAAAATACTTGAATCAGCACTGCTGAAGGCAGCCGGAAAAACTTCCTGGGAAGAATTTCCGGAGGAACCAGAGGAGAAGGTTCAAAGAGAATATGACAGGCTGGTTGCCAGATTGAAAGCAAAAGGTGAATATCGGGAAGCAGTAGCGGACATCAGAACAGAAAGGCTTGAAGAAACAAAAGAGCACCTGAAGAATTATGAAAATGAGTGGAATAGAACTCACAGATTTTTGAAACCTGTAGCAGCAGTAGTGGCAGCTGTTATGTTGACTGCCCTGGCAGGAATGACTGTGTCAGCAGATTTGCAGTTTGAGGATGAGACAGTGCAGACATGTGATACATCATTTTCTGAAGAAAAATAAAAGAATTTTAAATTTTTTTGTGATATTTATCATTTTGATTCGCATTATATATGTAAAGAGAGTTAACGAGTACACTTTTATAAGCTGTAACTCAAAATGGGATGTTTATAACATACCATGAAGACAGGGGAACACAGAGGCGATAGAAAACTCTGTAAGTGATGCTGAAATATGTGATGCGTAAATCGGAAACGACAAAATATCAGCTAATTATATCGTTACGTGGCAGGCGCAGAGAAAACAGAAACAGTCGAACAAGAACTGTTTCTGTTTTTTATTTTCAGAAAAATACTATTAATCTGTTTCATTGTATTGTATAATAAATATAATAATATATGGGGTCTAAAAGTTCGAAAGGGGGTTTTCATATGAAGATAACATTTATCGGAGCAACACACGAAGTTACAGGATCATGTTATTATCTGGAGGCTGCGGGGCATAAATTTCTTGTAGACTGTGGTATGGAGCAGGGACCGGATTATTACGAGAATGTAGAGATTCCTGTTGCTTTGGGAGAAATTGAATTTGTTCTTCTTACACATGCGCATATGGATCATTCAGGTAATCTTCCTGCCATTTATGCAAAGGGATTCAGAGGACCTGTATATGCGACAGATGCAACCAGCCATCTGTGTGATATTATGCTCAGAGACAGTGCACATATCCAGATGTTTGAGGCAGAGTGGAGAAACCGTAAAGGCAGACGACAGGGGAAACCGGAATTTGTACCGGCATATACTATGGAAGATGCGATGGGCGTGATCAGAAATTGTGTAGGGTGTCCGTATAATAAAGTGATCACTCCGGCAGAGGGGATTTCAGTACGTTTTATAGATGCCGGCCATTTGCTGGGATCTGCAAGTATTGAACTGACTATCAGAGAAGAAGGAATAGAGAAGAAAATTGTATTTTCCGGAGATATTGGAAATACTCATCAGCCATTGATCAAGGATCCGGAATATCTGCATCGTGCTGATTATGTGATTATGGAATCTACGTATGGTGATCGTAGTCACGGGGAGAAACCAGATTATGTACAGCTTCTGGCAAAGATTATTCAGGAAACTTTTGACAGAGGCGGCAACCTTGTTATTCCTTCCTTTGCAGTAGGACGTACACAGGAGATGCTGTATTTTATCAGACAGATTAAGGCAGATGACCTGGTACACGGGCATAATGGATTCAAAGTATATGTAGACAGTCCTCTGGCTAATGAGGCGACTACTATTTTCTCAGAGCATCAGTATGACTGCTTTGATGAAGAAGCCATGGATTTGATCAAGAAGGGAATTAATCCGATCAGTTTTCCTGGTTTGAAGGTATCAGTTACAAGTGATGATTCCAAAGCGATCAATTATGATGAAGAACCGAAGGTAATTATTTCTGCCAGCGGTATGTGCGATGCCGGACGTATCAAACATCATCTGAAACATAATCTGTGGGATGAACGGAACACTATTCTTTTTGTGGGATATCAGGCAGTTGGAACACTTGGAAGAGCTCTGATTGAGGGTGCAACAGATGTAAAGCTTTTCGGAGAACCGATTCATGTGGCAGCACATATCTGTCAGATGCCGGGAATCAGCGGTCACGCAGATGTGAATGGTTTACTGGACTGGGCGAAGGCATTTGAAGAGAAGCCGCAGAAAGTTTTTGTTACCCATGGTGAGGATACTGTGACAGAAATTTTTGCAAAACGCCTGAAAGAAGATCTGGGATATGATACAATGGCACCTTTCAGTGGAACGGAATATGATCTGGCTAATAATGTATGTCTTTATGAAGCTAAGGGGGTGAAAATTCAGAAAGCATCTGCATCTCCTAAGGCAACGAGAGCTGCCAGAGCATTTGAGAAACTTCTGGCACTTGGTTACAGACTTTTGGCGGTAATCAAAAAGAACGAAGGAACCCCGAACAAGGATCTGGAACGCTTTTCCAGAGAGGTGCAGTCATTGTGCGACAAGTGGGACAGAACAGACGTATAGCAGTTATTCTATGTGAAACAGAATAGTACAAAAATAATATGAAATAAAAATATCCCTCGAAAGTTAGAATAAAGTGTAACTTTCGGGGGATATTGGGAATTATTTATTCAGCGCTTCCTGCAGTGCAATAGAAAGCTGATCCGGACATGAAGTATTTTTGAAACCACATTTGATTCCTTTCAGTCTGCTGATCACTTCGTCAGCATCCATACCCTCTACAAGACAGGCAACTCCCTGTGTATTTCCACTGCATCCACCAATAAAGTGTACGTTGTGAACTTTATGATTGTCATCTAATTCAAACTCAATGTGACTGGCACAGACACCTTTTGTTTTATATGTCATGATATGATTCCTCCTGTGTAAAATAGTTTATAAGGTTACCAGATTACTGACATAAAAATCGCCAGTAACCATTATTTTGTAATCATATTATAACAGAACATAAAAAAAGTTTCCATATAAATTAAAGTTTTGCTATAATAGAAAAGAATGCAACAAAAAAGTTATCAATCTTCGAATGAAAGGTAACCTGAAATTGGCCGCCAGTTAGGACAGCCAGATAGAATAAATAAAAATACAAATATACAAAGAAGAGGTGTTTTAATAATGAAATGTATCGGAATTATCGGAGCAATGGAACAGGAAGTAGCCAAAATTAAAGAAAAAATGCAGGATGTTACAATTACATCCAGAGCGTCTATGGATTTCTACGAAGGAACTCTTGAAGGCAAGAAAGTTGTAGTTGTACGTTCCGGAATTGGAAAAGTAAATGCAGGAATGTGCACACAGATCCTTGCAGATGTGTTTGGCGTAGAAGCTGTGATCAACACAGGAATCGCAGGAAGCCTGAATAATGATGTAAATATTGGAGATATTGTTCTTTCTACAGACGTACTGCATCATGATATGGATGCAACAGGGTTTGGTTATAAGAAAGGACAGATCCCGCAGATGGATGATTTCTCTTTCCCGGCAGACGAGAAACTTCGTAATCTGGCAGCAAAGGTATGCCAGGAAGTAAATCCTGAGATCAGTGTATTCGAAGGAAGAATCTGTTCCGGAGATCAGTTTATCTCTGATAAAGGTGTAAAAGATGCTATTATTTCAGAGTTTGGTGGATTTGCAGTAGAGATGGAAGGCGCTGCCATCGGTCAGGCCGCTTATCTGAATCACATTCCATTCCTTGTAGTAAGAGCAATTTCTGACAAAGCAGACGGAAGTGCAAACATGGATTATGCAGAATTCGAGATGGCAGCAATTGAGCACAGTGTAAAATTAACTGTAAGAATGATCCAGGAACTGTAATTCAGGTTACAGATTTCTGATCTGCTGTACACGGAGAAAACAGTAATATCTCTGAAGCGAACGGTTTGAGATATTCTGCATATACTGAAATAGACAACGAAAAAGAATGCAGGATTTTAATATGTATTTCGAACCATATTTTCCGTTTCACGCGGCATATTCCAATCCTTTTATGTATGAAGGAGAACGGATGCAGGAAGAAGAGTTTAAGCTGATGAAGTCTTATTATCCACAGACAGTACAGCGTATCCAGGAGCGGGTAGAAGAGGAATGCGATCTCCTGGATTATGAGGGGAGCCGCCTGTATGATGAGTATCCGGATAAATATATGCTTTATCATTTAAGCAGCAGGATCAAAGAAAGCATACAGCCGGAGATCAGCAGTGAGGCAGTCAGGGAAAGTTTCCTGGATGAACTGATCCAAGTAATGCTTTATCAGGAGATATCCAGAAGAAGATGTCGCAGACATCGCTGTCGGAGATATTTTTGAGTAGTGGATTGCCGAATAGTTACAATCAAATAGTATTTTTATAGAAAGAATAATGAAGAATTTAAGAGAATATTTAGAAGAACAGATAAATGAAAATCTGATACAGGCTGTTCTGAGTGCCAGCAGAAACAAAAATGGTATCTCAAAAGTGAAGATACGTCCGATCCGGCTCAAGGGACAGATCTGTTATCAGGCATCTGCCACAGAAGGGACGAAAGTCCTTCATAAGAACTACGAACGCATGCAGCTGATAGAGTATCTGGAGGCAGAACTTGCAGAGAACTTTGGACAGTTTCAGGCGCAGGGAGCAATGACAGATGGCGTAGTCCTTGTAAGCAAAAAGGGCAAAATGACAATTAAACAGAAGCACCATGCGCCGGTAGAGAAAGTTCAGATCCAGGCACATAACCGTGTAAAACAGTACATTCTCAAAGAAGGAGTTCCAGTACCGTTTCTAATAGATCTGGGTGTTATGAATGATCAGGGAAAAATTGTCCATGCCAGATATGACAAATTCAGACAGATCAATCGTTTCCTGGAATTCATTGAAGATATTCTTCCGAGACTTTCCAGAGAGAGAGAAGTAACGATACTGGATTTTGGATGTGGAAAGAGCTATCTTACATTTGCTATGTATTATTATCTGAGAGAGCTGAAAGGCTATGATGTGAATATTATTGGCCTGGATCTGAAAACAGATGTAATTGAGAAATGTAATTCTCTGACACTCAGATATGGCTATGAGAAACTGCATTTCTATCATGGTGATATTGCAGATTATGAAGGAGTATCCTCTGTAGATATGGTAGTGACACTTCATGCCTGCGATACAGCTACAGATTATGCGCTTGCGAAAGCTGTGGAGTGGGGAGCAGAAGTAATTCTCTCTGTACCTTGCTGTCAGCATGAAGTGAATAAACAGATCAGAAATGAGATGTTGGAATCCGTCCTTCGATATGGCATCCTGAAAGAGAGACTGTCAGCGCTGATCACAGATGCAGTACGTGCAAATCTGCTGGGAAGCAAAGGTTATGAGACACAGATCCTGGAGTTTATAGATATGGAGCACACACCGAAGAATCTCCTGATCCGTGCAGTAAAAACAGGAAAGAAATCAGATATTGCCAGCACACAGGACATGCTTGCAGCATTGAATATTCATCCAACTCTTGCCAGACTTCTGAATGAGGACCAAAAAGAACAGCAAGGGGGCAGACAATGAGAGGAATACTAAAAAGAGCAGGTATTCTCCTTCTTGTGTTTCTGATTGGTGTAGCAGGAACTGCGCTGCTTCTGAATAGTCAGTCTACAGATGACAGGTCTGATTTTAATGACGCTACTTTTCCGGAAGTCATGATCGACATGGATGGTACATTGATCAACCGAATGTACGGTTATGCAGAACCTATGCAGGCGGACTTTACCAGGGACAGTGTAACACCTCTGGATACTACAAAGAAACTCAAATTCAAGGTAAATCCATATAATGCGGATGTGAAAAGTTTCTCATATGAAATCCGTACTTCAGATGGAAATAAAGTTCTGGAAAATAAGAAGATCAAGAATCTCCAGAAAGAAGATTCTTATCTGACGGTAGATGTGGAAATCACCAGTGATCTGCGAATGAATCAGGAATATTCCATGCAGATCGCGCTGGAGACAGATGAGAGCGTAGCATATTATTATACCCGAGTTGTTTCCAGATCACAGGTACATGCATCTGATTATGCAGCTTTTGTCAAATATTTTTATGAGGCCTGTCTGGACAAGAATACAGCAGATGACTTAGGAAGTTATCTGGAGCCGGAGACCACGGGAGCTGCTACGAATTATGCAGGAATTAATATTAATTCTTCTCTGAGTGAGATCAGCTGGGGAACTCTTGCACCGCAGTTATATCAGGGAGGTATTCCGGTTATCAAAGATATCAACGAAACAACTGCCAGTATTTCTGTTGAGTATCAGATTACATCTCAAAGTGATAACGGCGATACAGAATTGTATGATGTAAAAGAATTTTACAGGATGAAATATCAGGATACACGAATTTATTTGCTTGATTTCCAACGTTCTGCCAGTCAGGTATTCGACGGAACACTTCCGGTTTATTCAGATGATGGACTGACTCTGGGTGTGCGCGACAAGAATGTGGAATATATGATGAATGACAGCGCTACAGTGATAGCATTTGTGCAGGAGGGAGATCTGTGGTCTTACTCACCGGACAACGGAAAAGTAAACCAGGTTTTCAGCTTCCGAAAATCTGAGGACGGAGATTTCCGCGATTCAAGAACGCAGCATGATATCAAGATTGTCCGGGTGACAGATGAGGGTGACATTGACTTTGTACTTTATGGATATATGAACAGAGGAAACCACGAAGGATATGAAGGAATCGGTGTTTATCATTACAACCATGATAAGAATGTGGCAGAGGAGCGGGCATTTATCCCTGTTTCAGAATCCTTTGAGTTCCTGAAGAAGGATCTGGAAAAATTATCCTATGTCAATGAAAACAATGAGTTGTTTCTGCTTCTGGCAAAGAATCTCTACAAGATTAATATTGAAGAGAATACAAGTGAAGTACTGGAAAAGGGAATTAAGAATGCAAACTTTGTTTCTTCTGATAATAATGATCATGCAGCCTGGCTGGTTTCAGAAGGTGATGAGAAGGGAAGAATCAAGGAAATTGATTTTGATACCTGTGAAACCCGTCTGATTGCACCGGAGAAGGGACAGAGACTTCGCACAGTAGGATTTATGAATGAGGATCTGATCTATGGAATCCTGAATAAATCCGATATCCTTACAGATGAAGACGGACATAAATCCGAAGGTATTCGTGTTCTGCGTATTGAAGATTTTGAAGGAAATGTAAAGAAGGAATATCAGAAAGAGGGATTGTACATCACGGATATTTCTGTAGGAAGTACATTGATAGAGTTTGAACTTTCCGCAAAATCCGGAGATACTGCTTATGTTGCCCAAAAGAAGGACAATATTATGAACAACAAAAAGGATGCTGTGAATACAGTTAAGGTTGAGCTGGTTTCGGCATCCAGAACCGGTGTCCGTGTGAAATTGACATTGAATACATCTACGCAGACAGATTCACCGCTTGCTATGTATGCCAAGGTAAGCAGTGCAAGGCAGAAGGATATTGTATTGGATACACAGATCCCGCAGGAAACTACTTATTATGTTTATGGTCAGGGAGGACTGGACAGTATCTATACAGATCCTGCAAAAGCAGTTCTGCGTGCAGATAATCTGGGCGGTGTGGTACTGAACCGTGCGCAGCAGTATATCTGGGAACGTGGGAATAAGAAGACGAAGATACAGATGGATACAGGAGAACTTCCGGATATTATTCTTCAGGGAACCCTGGATGTGGCAACATTGAAGAAGAGCCTGAAGAAGACCGGCACAGTAATCGACCTTTCCGGGTGCAGTCTGGATAGCGTGTTATATGAAGTAAGTGCACAGCGTCCTGTGATCGCCAAGACAGGAGCCAATACCAGTGTGGTGATCGTGGGGTATGACGAGTACAATACTTATCTCTATGATCCGGTCAAGAAAGAAACTTATCCGTATGGAATGAATGACAGTACAGATTTATTCCAGAAAGCGGGAAATGTATTTATCACATATGTGGAAGCTGTTAATTACTGATATAGCTTTCGCGACAATCAGACAGGTTGCTGTTCACTCCGTGCCCAGTAACACGCTTCGCGATGCACAGAATTTATGCTGATCGCATAAATTCGCGCTGTATGTCTCGGGATTTTGACATATTCATGTCAAAACACCTCGCGGGATAGTGGCGTGTGAATAGCAACCTGTCAGTTATTATTAAGAAAAATTGTGCAAATGGTTATTTACATTTGAACGATATTTGAGTATCCTTAAAAGGAAATGAGAGTTATATGACAAAATATAGCTGTTGAATAATTGCTGTTCACGGATAATATCCTGCGAGGCGTTTTTTGGGAACAAAGGGAACAGTAATAACGAAACGGAGGGAAATGTACCAATGTTATACGAGAACATTAAGAAATTAGTACAGTACGGAATTGAAACAGGGCTCACACCTGCCTGCGAGAAGAGTTACACAACCAATCTTCTCCTGGATGTCTTTAAGGAAGATGAATATGTGGAACCTGAAGAAGAATACACAGACATTAATCTGGAAGAGGTTTTAAATGCGCTTCTGGATGAAGCAGTAAAGAGAAATCTAATTGAAGACAGTATCGTTTACCGTGATCTGTTTGATACCAGACTTATGAACTGCCTGATGCCACGTCCAGGTCAGGTACAGAAAGAGTTCTGGAGCAAATATGAGAAAGATCCGCAGGAAGCAACTGATTATTTCTACAAACTCAGCCAGGACAGTAACTATATCCGCCGTTATCGTGTAGAGAAAGACCAGAAATGGACTGTAGACAGTGAATATGGAAAAATCGATATCACAATTAACCTTTCCAAACCAGAGAAGGATCCGAAAGCTATTGCAGCTGCCAAACTTGTAAAGTCCAGCAGCTATCCGAAATGCCTTCTTTGTCCGGAGAATGAAGGATATGCGGGAAGAGTCAATCATCCTGCCAGAGAGAATCACAGAATTATCCCGATTACTGTAAATGACAGTCCTTGGGGCTTCCAGTATTCTCCATATGTATATTACAATGAACACTGCATCGTATTTAACAGCAGTCACATTCCAATGAAGATCGAGAAGAATACATTTATCAAACTCTTTGATTTTGTAAAACTTTTCCCACATTACTTCCTTGGATCTAATGCAGACCTTCCAATCGTCGGTGGATCTATTTTAAGCCATGATCATTTCCAGGGTGGTCACTATACATTCGCGATGGCAAAAGCGCCGATTGAGAAACATGTGACAATCCCGGGATATGAAGATGTGGAAGCAGGCATTGTCAAATGGCCATTATCTGTTTTAAGAATCCGTCACAAAGACGAGAAGAGACTGATAGAACTTGCAACACATGTTCTGGAAGTATGGAGAGGTTACACAGACGAGAGCGCATTTATTTTTGCCGAGACAGACGGAGAACCGCACAATACAATCACACCGATTGCCCGTAGATCAGGAGATATGTTTGAACTGGATCTTACCCTGAGAAATAACATTACCACAGAGGAGCATCCGCTTGGTGTATACCATCCTCATGCAGAGTACCATCATATCAAGAAAGAGAACATTGGTCTGATCGAGGTAATGGGACTTGCGGTACTTCCGGCAAGATTAAAAGAGGAACTGGAACTTCTTGCAGAATATATTCTGGAGGGAAAAGATATTTCTTCTAATGAGAAGATTGAGAAACATGCAGCATGGGTTGCAGAATTCCTTCCTAAATATGACAACCTTGATAAAGATAACATTCAGGATGTTCTCAGAAAAGAAGTCGGCAATGTATTTGTTCATGTACTGGAAGATGCCGGTGTATATAAATGCACTGCAGAAGGCAGAGATGCATTTATGAGATTCATTGATAAATTATAAGAGATTATTTACCGAACATAAGAAAGATGGATTTTACATAACAGAAAAACAGATTTGTTATTATAAAACCAAATGACATTATTTAACCAAATCAAGTAAGTCCACTGCTTCAATTGCGAAAAGCAATAAACAGTGGGTGGGGACTTGCAAAGTAATTCAGATTTCGAATGTTTGGGAATGCACAGAGAACGTCCCGCACATTTGGCAGCGGGGCGTTTTTGCAAAGTTTTGCAAATAAAATGGAGGTAATTATGTACAGAAAGAAACACGGAAGAGGAAGGCGTTTTGCCAGTGTGGTTCTGGCAGCGGCGATGATCGTTACAGCGGTTCCGGCGCAGGCAGCAGACTTTTGCTCTCCGGATAGCTTCGAACAGATTTTCAGTTCCGGAGAAGAAGACTCCGTAGACGAATTTGACACAGGAACGGAGAGTGCAGCTGCACAGGCAGCAGTCGGGCAGCAGGAGGTTACACCGACGGTGACACCTCAGCCGGATGGAACACCGACACCGGAAGCATCTCCGACACCAGAGGTATCAACAACGCCTACAGTGACACCAACGGAAACACCGACTCCTTCACCAACACCAACGCCGACTCCATCTGTGACACCGACGATCAACCCGGAGAAAGAAGTTATGCTTCGCTTCGTGGATGGAGAGGGGAATGAATGTGAACAGTTAAGAGCTGTACTGGCATGGAATGATTCTCTGATTTTGCCTAGTGTACCGGATTCGACAGCTCCAAATATGTGGAAACTGGAGAAGGATGAGGCATTGGGAGAAGCGATCACACTTAAAGGAGGAGATCTGCTTACCCTGAAAAAGGGAGAGAGCTGGGACTTTTTTATTAAGAATGGTGAGCTGGATTTCTATATGCCGAAGAAATGTACAATTTCTCTTTATAACAATTCGGGTACAAGTGTATTTTCCAAAGGTACACTGAAAGCTTACGAGACGAACACCATTACACTGCCGGATATGCCGTCAAGCAAGTATATTAATTATGGATGGACTGCTACCAAGGGTTCTTCAAATGTGGACTATGAGCTGAATACCCAGTATACGGTAACGGGTGATATGAATTTCTACATTGTGCGCCGTACAGCACTTCAGGTAAAATTTATGACGAATACCGGGGCAAGCAACAGTAAGTTTACTGCACTGAATCAGAAGATCGGCAAGGGACTTACCATAACAATGCCGCAGGTTCCTGCAAAAACAGGTTATCAGGCTTTAGGATGGTCCAAGAGCAAGAACGCATCTTCTGCCACTTATAAAGTAAATCAGCAGGTAAAGGTAAGTGCCGCTCTGAATTTATATGCAGTTTATAAGAAACTGCCGTATACGGTTAGTTTTAATAACAATAATGGAACAAGCACAAGTAAGACTTATACATCATTAACTTTATATGCATCAAAGAATCAGATGGTAACTCTGCCTGAGGTGCCGAAGGTAAAAGGATACACTAATCTTGGATGGACAACTGTAAAAGGAAAAACGACGCCACTGTATAAGGTTGGTGCAAGCGTAAAGATTACCAAGAACACGCAATTCTATGCAGTACGCAGAAAGAGTAATTACTACACAGTTACCTATTATCTGGGAAATGGAAATACCAATGCAGCTTATAAGAAACTTACTCAGACTGTAGAAGAGGGAACTGTTGTCAAATTTGCGCAGGTACCAGCCAGAACCGGATATGTAAATCTGGGATGGTCCAGTACCAAGAATTCCACGAAAGCAACTGCCAAAGCAACTCATACAGTGACGAAAAATATTGCTCTTTATGCAGTACAGAAGAAAGCAGTTATGCTTACGCTTCACAAGTTTGGCGGAACGATTTGGCAGAAGACGACTCTGGCACAGGGGTCTACCTATAAACTGCCGGGAGTCAGAGATGCAGAAGGTTATACATTTATGGGATGGTCTTCCAAAGAAATGCAGACTGTCAGTCCGGAATATGAGGCAGAAGATACGATCACAGTAAATGGAAACATGGATCTGTATGCAGTGGTATTTAACAGATCTTCAGAGACAGATCTTTCAGAAGATGAACTTCCACAGGTAAATACTTATAAATACAAGCAGGTGATCTTTGTAGGAGATTCCCGTACAGAATATATGGAGAATGTTCTGAAGTCTATGGGTCAGACTGCGATCAAGGATGTGAAGTTTGTCTGCTCAGCAGGAAAAGGATTAGACTGGCTTTCTACAACCGGATGGTCGAGTCTTTACTCCATGGTAATAAATGGAAAGAACAGTATTCTTGAGAAGAGAACGGCGGTTATCTTTAACTTTGGCGTAAATGATCTGAAAGATTATAAGGAATATGTATCATATTATAATGGCATTGCACCTATGCTGAACAGTAAAGGATGTGATCTGTATTTCATGTCAGTGAATCCAATAAATCGCCAGATGCTGTCAAATACCAACAGAGCCGACAGAAGTGAAGCTTCAGTCAGATTATTTAATGCTTATCTGAAATCAAACCTGAGTTCAGCGTATACCTATATTGATATGTATTCCTATCTGAAATCAACAGGATACAGTTTTGCCAGTGATTATTATGGTGTTGGAACGATAGATGACGGTTTGCATTATACTGCAAGAACTTATAAGCGCATTTATGCGAAATGTATGGATTCATTAAGACAACCATCTTAAGAGAAAAAACACAGTTAAATACCAGATTACTCCTTGCGTGAAATCAGGGAATAGTCTATACTAAAGGACGAGACAGCTGTTATGAGAGAACAGCGTTTCGTCTTTTTGTGTAATATCCACAACGATGAGGAGAAAGAGGAAATATAGATATGAAGTTAACAACAGTAAAAGAAATCTACAAAGAGAGAGAGAAATACCTGGACAAAGAGGTTACTGTAGGAGGATGGGTACGAAGCGTACGTGATTCCAAGACTTTTGGATTTATCGTTCTTCATGACGGATCCTTCTTTGAAACTCTTCAGGTAGTTTATCATGATACAATGGATAACTTTGCTGAGATCAGCAAATTAAACGTAGGTGCTGCTATTATCGTCAAAGGTACACTGGTAGCAACTCCGCAGGCAAAACAGCCATTTGAGATCCAGGCCACAGAAGTCAGCGTAGAGGGTACTTCTGCACCGGATTATCCGCTTCAGAAGAAACGCCACAGCCTTGAATACTTAAGAACTATCACACATCTCCGTCCGAGAACAAACACATTCCAGGCAGTATTCCGTGTACGTTCTCTGTGCGCTTATGCGATCCATCGTTTCTTCCAGGAACAGGGATTCGTGTATGTTCATACTCCACTGATCACAGGAAGTGACTGTGAAGGTGCAGGTGAGATGTTCCAGGTAACAACACTGGATATGAACAATATTCCGACAGATGATAAGGGTGCTGTAGATTACTCTCAGGACTTCTTTGGAAAAGAAACCAACCTGACAGTAAGCGGTCAGTTAAACTGCGAGACTTTTGCACAGGCATTCCGTAATGTTTATACATTCGGACCAACATTCCGTGCAGAGAACTCCAATACAACCCGTCATGCAGCAGAGTTCTGGATGATCGAGCCTGAGTGTGCATTTGCAGACTTAAATGACAACATGGATCTTGCAGAAGCAATGCTGAAATATGTCATCCGCTATGTACTTGAGAATGCACCGGAAGAGATGAACTTCTTCAACTCTTTCATTGATAAAGGTCTTCTTGACAGACTGAACCATGTATTAAATTCTGAGTTCGGTCACGTAACTTATACAGAAGCAGTAGAACTTCTGGAAAAGAACAACGATAAATTTGATTACAAAGTATTCTGGGGATGCGATCTGCAGACAGAGCATGAACGTTATCTGACAGAAGAGATCTTTAAGAAACCTGTATTTGTAACAGACTATCCGAAGGAGATCAAAGCATTCTACATGAAGATGAATGAGGATAACAAGACTGTTGCAGCTATGGACTGTCTGGTACCTGGAATCGGTGAGATTATCGGTGGAAGCCAGAGAGAGGATGATATTGAGAAACTTGAGAAACGTATGGATGAGCTGGGACTGAAGAAAGAGGATTATGATTTCTATCTTGATCTTCGCAAATATGGTTCCACACGTCATTCAGGATTTGGTCTTGGATTTGAACGTTGCGTAATGTACCTTACCGGCATGGGCAACATCCGTGACGTAATTCCATTCCCAAGAACTGTTAAGAACTGTGACTTATAATTAGAATCGTAGAAAGATGTTTAGCAGTACACAGATACTATTTCCAGTTGAAATAAGCAGACGATATCTGTCTGGACCTGTGTTTTGAGAAACATAACAGAAAGAGAGATTGGCATGAGATTTATTCATCTTGCAGATGTACACCTTGGTGCAGTCCCGGACAGGGGCTGTCCATGGAGCAGCAGGCGGGAGGAAGAAATCTGGGAAACTTTCCGCCGGGTTATTGCGGGTATCCGTGAGAATCCGGTGGATTTGTTATTTATAGCAGGAGATTTATTCCACCGCCAGCCTCTTTTACGGGAGCTAAAAGAAGTAAATTACCTGTTTTCCACCATTCCGGATACACGAATTTATCTGATGGCAGGAAATCATGACTACATCAAAGCAGATTCTTTTTACCGGGATTTTCAGTGGGAAAAGAACGTGACATTTTTTAAGAATGAACAGCTCACATGTGTGAAGGATGAGAAGTTGGATGTCTATGTATATGGATTAAGCTATGAGCACCAGGAGATTGAGAAGCCACTTTACGATGCGGCCCGTCCTGTAGAGGGGGAGGGAATGCATATCCTGTTGGCACATGGCGGAGATGCTACACATATACCAATGAATATAAAAGGCATTGCTTCCGCAGGATTTGATTATGTGGCGCTTGGACATATCCATAAACCACAGATTCTGATCAGGGATGGCGCAGCTTATGCAGGGGCGCTGGAACCTATCGACAGGAATGATCTGGGAGAGCATGGGTACATAGAAGGACATCTGGAGAACGGGAGACTTAAGACAACGTTTGTGCCATTTGCCTGCCGCTCTTATGAACAGATTCTGCTGATGCTGCGGGAAGATTCTACACAGGCATCCCTGGAGGATATGCTAAAGGCAGATCTGGCAACAAAAGGCCGCATGAATATCTACAGGATTGTGATCCGTGGAAACCGGGCACCGGAGCTTCTGCTTCTTCCGGAGAGACTGAAGTCCTTTGGGTTTGTGACAGAAGTGTTGGATGAATCCAGACCTGCTTATGATCTGGAGGACCTTGAGAAAAAGTATAGCGGAACATTGATTGGTGATTATATCAGTTATTTTCTTCATAAAGACAGAAATGTGATAGAGGAGAAAGCTTTGTATTATGGGCTTCAGGCTCTATTGGAGACAAGCAGGTGACAGGTAGAATATGATTATCAGACAGTTAAATATCAAAAATTTTGGAAAGATTCATGATAAGACTCTGGAATTCTCACCGGGTATCAATGTGCTTTATGGAGAGAATGAGAGTGGAAAGACAACGATTCATACGTTTATTAAGAGCATGTTCTTCGGACTGACGAGAATGCGTGGCAAGGCAGCCAGAAATGATACATACAGTACCTATGAACCGTGGGAGAATCCGGGACAATACGGAGGAACGATTTGGTTCAACAGCAAGGGTCATAACTATCGTTTGTCCAGAAATTTTCAGAAAGATCATGCATTCAGTGAATTATTAAATGAAGATACGAAAGAGCTTGCAGACATTGATGCAGTGGGGCTGGAAAAGGTTCTGGGAAATGTCAGCGAGGCAGTTTATGACAATACAGTTTCCGTTGCGCAGTTAAAGAGCGTAACAGGACAGGATCTGGTACGTGAACTTCAGAATTATATGGCAAGCTATCAGGGAACCGGAGACAGTTCCATTGATCTGGGACGTGCCATGCAGATGCTGAAAATGTCCAGAAAAGGCTATCAGGTTCAGGCAGACAAGAAACAGAAAGAAACAGAGCAGGAGCAGCAGAAACTCCAGGTAAATATGGACTATATTGCAGGAGAGATGAATGATCTCAGGGAAAAGATCGCCCAGATTGATGAGAAAGAAGGATCTCTGGGAATGCGCCCGGGAGAGGAGAACGGTGCACTGCTTCTGGATGAGAAACTGGCAGAAACCAGGAAGAAGAGAAACGGATATGCGCTGGGAATGCTTGCATCAGCGGCAGTGGGAATCATTGGACTGATTACGTCTGCATTGGCAGCAAATAGTATTGCGGTAAGTCTGACAGCAGTTGCCATAGCAGCAGGCCTGGTATTCTTCTGTGGCAGACAGCAGATGAAATATGCCCGTGAATTTCAGAAAAGGGTGCGTATGAAGAACCGTTGGATGTCAAGACAGGAGAAGCTGAAATGGAGCAAGGAGAGCCTTAAACAGGACTATGATGAAAAAGAGACTGATTTTCGAAATCTACAGGAAGAGTACCGGGAATATGAAGAGAATTCTTACCTTCCTACCTTAGAAGAGATGGAAGTACAGGCTCTGAACCTGGCAATGGAGACGATAGAGATGTTGTCTGAAAATATTCATCATCAGGTAGGACGTAAGCTCAGGACACGTACCTCGCAGATTTTGAGTGAGATTACAGGCGGTAAATATCAGGAAGTGTTGATGGATGCGGCATTTCATATGACAGTAAATACCGGAGACCGTACCATTGGTCTGGAACGTCTTAGCAGGGGAACTATGGAGCAGATTTATTTTTCCCTGCGTATGGCAGCAGGAGAGCTTCTGTGCCAGGAAGAGAGCTTTCCGGTGATACTGGACGATGTATTTGGCATGTATGACGAAGAACGTCTTGCAGCAGTGCTCAAATGGATGCACAAGGAGAATAAACAGATCATTATCAGTACCTGCCATAAGCGAGAAATGGAAATCCTGGACAGGGAAGGTATTCCTTATCAGAAATTGCTGCTTTCCTGAAATCACTGACCTGATTATTTACCAGAAATGCTTAAAGAGATATTTCTGGCGACATATTTTATAATAAAGACTTTTTTATAAATAATAAGATGTGAGAAGTCATAAAAAGAGAGATTACATAGTACCAATCTAAGTCCTGTTGTGCCAACAATCAAGTTGTCGGCATACTAGAGTAGAATTGATATATGTAATCTCTCTTTCTATATATTTATTTTATTCGAATGTAATTATTTCTCATCATACTGAGCCATATAATTATTTACGCAACGCTTAATTCTGTCAACCGGGTTGAGCAGATGGCTTACAGACTGGTCATGATTCAGAGTATCAATGATCAGAGCAATATATTTACTCATATCACAGGTAATGTAGTAATCTTTTGCAAGAAGCTCAGGAGACTGATAAATCAGGTTTGTAGTGAGCAGCTTGTCAAATACACCATTCTTGTGTGCCTGGTCAAATTTCTCAAGGCCATCTGTGAACAGACCGAAAGTAGAGCAGATATAAATTCTGCCGGCACCTCTTTCTTTGAGAAGAGAAGCAATCTTAAGGATCGTATCACCGGAGGAAATCATATCATCGATCAGGATCATATCCTTGCCCTTAAGGTTTGGTCCGAGGAATTCATAAGCTGCAATCGGATGACGTCCATTGATTCTCTTGGAGTAATCCAGACGTTTGTAATACATACCCATATCAACACCAAGGATATTTGCAAGGTAGATCGCACGGTTCATGCTTCCCTCATCAGGACTGATGATCATGAAATGGTCATTGTCAATGTGCAGTCCGTTTTCATTATTAAGAAGGGCCTTAATGAACTGATAGGAAGGATGTACTGTTTCAAATCCATGCAGAGGAGTTGCGTTCTGTACACGGGAATCATGTGCATCAAAAGTAATGATGTTCTCTACACCCATGCTTACAAGCTCCTGAAGTGCTGTCGCACAGTCCAGAGATTCTCGGCCGTTGCGGATGTCCTGACGGCTTTCATACAGATATGGCATAATAACATTTACTCTGCGGGCTTTGCCTCCAATTGCGCCGATTACACGTTTCAGATCCTGAAAATGGTCATCAGGGGACATAAGATTCTCATATGGTCCGATATTATAAGTAAGGCTGTAGTTGCATACATCAACCATAAGATAGATATCATCACCACGTACGGATTCCATGATCGTACATTTCGCCTCACCGGAGCCGAAACGTGCTGTCTGAACCGGGACCAGATAAGAATCTCTCTGATAACCCTCGAATGCAAAGGAATCAAGCTCTTCGTGAGTGCGGTCTTTACGCCACTGTACCAGCCAGTCATTTACTTTCTCACCCAGACCTTTACAGCTGATCAGCGGAATCAGACCAAGTCTGCCCACCGGAAGTGTAGTTAAATCTTTAGTTGTTGCCTGTGCCATGATTTATTTTCCTCCTAAAAAAATTTTCTGTATACGGATATCCTTTCCTTCCAGTTTCACCATTCTGTAGTTACTCATAATTCGTGAAAAGGTTCGTTCGGAATAAGTAGCCGAAAAATTTTCAAAATCAAGATTTGTTGATATGATCGTGGACTTTCTGCGCATGATACGTTCGTTTATGCACAAAAACAGCTGGGAAGAGACAAAACTGTTTGTAAGTTCAGTTCCCAGGTCATCGATGATCAGCAGATCACTGTCAAATACAAAATCCTCACCTTCTGTCTTGTCTCTGGAGAACTTGGAGTCTGCCAGCAGATCAAACAGATCAAATGCGGAGAAGTACATTACGCAATGTGCTGATTCCAGAAGCTCGTGGGCAATACAGTGTGAAAGAAATGTCTTACCTACACCGGTATCACCATAGAGAAACAGATTCTCGAAAGAACCATCGAAGTTTCGGACAAAACCTCTGGCAATATCATAAGCTCTCTGAGCAGTCTCTCTTTCTGTCAGCCCCGTGGCTTCGTTCTTCATTGTATCAGAATAATAATCAAAAGAAAAGTGTTCAAAGTTTTCTTTTTTGAGAATTTCTTTTAAATTAGACTGCGTATAGAGCAGTTCGATCTCGGCTTTCTTGAAACAGGAGCATTTCTGACTGTTTACATAACCGGTATCCTGACAGATTGGACACTTATAAGGAAGTTCCAGATAATTCTCAGGATAGGCATTACATACGAGCAGAGCACTGCGCTCCTGGGATAAAAGAGAAATTGCTGCTTTCAGATCTTCGAGACTGGAAGATTCTCCGTTCAGAAGAGCTCTTGCTTTCTGAGCGCTTAAAGTAGCAACTTCTTCATCAATTTCACGGATGCGGGGAATCTTCTCGTAGATTTCCTTTGTACGTTCCTCCTGAACACGGCGGTTCTGGGATTGTGTTTTGCTGTATTGCCGCATGATCGTGTCATATTGATAATTCTGTAGAGGCATAAACTGACCCCCTTTCTTTGGTTAGGCTGGATCAGCAAAAGATCAGATCACTGATTCAGTAGTTTTTTCTCATATTCATTGAAATCATATTTCCGCTGATGGAAATTGTTAAAACGGTTGGACGAAGCAGGTTTGGCTGTAGTATCCTTCTTCTGGGCATTCTTTTCCAGTTTACGGCGCTGATGTGCGGCATCGAGAAGCTTTATATCTGCCAGTGTCCGGACATTTTTATCTTTCCACCCTGCAAGAATTTTATCCGCATATTGGAAACTGGGTTGTCCTGTGGAAAGAACAGTACGGCTGCATGCTTCCTGGATAATATCCATAGAAAAACCGTAATCTTTAAGCCAGGTATTCATAAGGGTGATCTCGGTATCGACTGGATTGCGTCCGCTGATTCCCATTGACTTAAAAATCGTGAAATATTCTTTGGAATAACGGGAATTTGCTTCTTTTGCCATGGTGACAGTAGTAATTCCTTCTTCTGCCCATGCAAGTGCAACTGTTTCTATGTAACGGATACTCTTATGACCACGGCTTACACTGTATTCGATCAGATATTCAATCAGATCCGGGGAGAACTTCAGCTCATCATAGAAGAACAGGATCTTCTTCATTTCAGTAGGAGTAAGCGTTTTTCCCAGGTATTGTTCGGCAATATAGAGAAGTTGTACAATTTCATCATTCTGCTTTAATTCTTTTACACGGTCAGGAGAAAGTGAAGAAGCAGATTTGGCAGATGGCTTTGCAGACGGCTCCAGCGGAACAGTCTTCTGTCTGTCGGTAGATATCGGGACTGTAGAAATTTCAGGTTTGAGAGCTTCGGATTTTACTGGCGGTATGTTAAGCGTAATGTCTGCAATATCCTCATTATTTCTGTAGGTCAGAGTAAGAAGATTCTCCTTCTCCCAGTATTTCAGAGCACGGACAATATCCCTCTCTGTACAGAAGAAATGATCAGCCATCTGTTCCAGGCTGAAAGGTACAGATGTATCAGAAAGAAGCCTTAGAAGATAGATATATACTTTTACAAATTCTCCGTTGGCTTCAGGCATATAGTTGTCTATGAAATTATTGGTTAATACAGTTATTTCCGCGCTTCGGGAATTCTGTAAGGTGATCATAGCCATGAATATCTACTCTCTTTCTAAATAAGTTACTGTTCATGTTGTGTTCGGTAACGGTAATTATTCGCTTTGTTCTTAGTAATCTGAATTATAGCACAACATTTTTTAAAAGAGAATAGGAGATTTTTTCATAAGGTTTCATCCACACTTTGAATGTGGATAATGTGGATAATGTGGAAAGAAGGAATCGTGTGTACATTATGGGAAACTAAAAAAATGGCGAATTTTAGGGAAAAATGATGTGTTATGAGTGAAAAAAATGTAGAATTATGTTAATCAACTTATACACATATGATTCCACATAAAAGTGCGGGTAAAAATGTGTATAACGATGTGGATAATGTGGATAAGTACCTAAAAGCGGCAGAAACACGCAGAAGTAGAAGGGGGATAAATTGTTTATAACTATTTTGATGAGCAGGGAAAAGTTTTTATTACAATTTAAGAGAATCAGGTAAGTTTCTGTTACTCTTTTGGATGACAATAAATTGGTAAGCAGATATTTGGAGGAATACGTGACTTTTATCTATTTGATAAAATAACAGGCAATGAGTAAAAAAGGACGATTTCTAAAAGCAAAGAAATGCTTTATGAAATCGTCCTGTTAAGTGCTGGAGATTTTTGAGTGTTCTCTGTTTGGTAAACAGAAATTCACACAATAATATAGGAAGAAACTATTTTCCCAACAGATGTTCTCCGATGTTTACGACATCTCCGGCGCCCATTGTGATGAGCAGATCGCCCTCCTGACAGTTGGAAAGAAGATAGTTCTCGATCTCATCAAATGTAGGGAAGTATTCGCACGGAGTTCCAAGTTCCTGAATACGTTTCTGCAGATCCTCGGAAGAGATGCCAAGAGTATCAGTCTCTCTCGCTGCATAGATATCAGCGACTACCACGTGGTCTGCGAGGCTGAGAGCTTTTGCAAACTCAGGAAGCAGGGCTTTGGTACGTGTATATGTATGAGGCTGGAATACACACCATAATTTCTTATGTGGATAATTATGTGCTGCATGAAGAGTCGCTTCAATCTCTGTCGGATGATGTGCATAATCATCTACGATAGTAACGCCTGCAACTTCGCCTTTGTACTGGAAACGGCGGTCTGTACCTGTGAAACTTCCAAGTCCTTTGATGATCACTTCTTCAGGAAGCTCCAGAAGATGACCAAGTGCGATCGCTGCCAGAGCATTGGAAACATTGTGGATGCCCGGCACTTTCAGATAATAGCTGCCAACTTTTACACCATTACGGAGAACGGAGAAAGAAGCGTGACCATATTTATCATAAGTAATATCAGCTGCCTGATAATCTGCGTCATGTTCCAGACCATAGGTAATGACCTTACATGGAAGATTACGGATGATATCTTCATATTTCGGTGTATCTGCATTGATGATTAGTGTGCCGTCAGCCGGAAGAAGCTCTGCGAAACGGCGGAAAGAATGACGAATGTCATCAATATCCTTGAAGAAATCCAGATGATCCGCATCCATGTTCAGGATAATGCTGATCTTCGGGAAAAAGCTCAAGAAGCTGTTTGTGTACTCACAGGCCTCTGTGACAAAAGTCTCGGATTCACCTACGCGGATATTTCCGCCGATTGCAGGAAGAATACCGCCTACACTGATAGTAGGGTCACAGTTACCCTCAAGAAGGATATGAGATACCATAGAGGTTGTAGTTGTTTTTCCATGAGTTCCGGAAATGGCGATCGGTGTGTCATAATTTCTCATGATCTGTCCCAGAAGCTCTGCACGGGTAAGCATTGGAATGCCTTTCTCCTTTGCACAGGCAAATTCCGGGTTGTCCGGATGGATGGCTGCTGTGTATACCACAACATCTACACCGTCAGTAATGTTGGATGCACGCTGTCCGTAGTAAACGGTTGCGCCTTTTTTCTCAAGTGCCTGTGTAAGCGGGCTTGATTTGGCATCGGATCCGGAGATGACGAAATCCTCTCCCAGAAGAATCTCTGCCAGACCGCTCATACTGATCCCGCCGATGCCGATGAAATGTACATGCAGAGGTTTATGAAAATCTATCTGATACATTGTTGAATCTCCTTAATCATAAATTAACCATTTTTTGTTTGTTTCTGGTTGCGTTTATTATACTCCCTGAGCTGGAAAATGAAAAGAACTTCTTTATTTTATGGTTTATAGCAATAATAGGAATGTGTGTTGCTGTGCTGGGAGTAACGGTGACATAAGCAGGCTGTTGCCGGGTTTGCGGTTGGAAACATCAGATGTGCAATTTAGAAATAGTAAAATATGGATAATGATAAAAAATTACAAAAATTGACATCTGATATATAAAAAGTGCATAAAAATATGAGGCAAAATCAAAAATGTACAAAGTAAAACGTGTACAAAAACTATAAAAAAATTAAAAAACACTAATAAAAATTGTAAATAATGTTCACTAATAGATGGAACTGTGCTATAATTAAATAATCATAATTACAACAAGAGGTGATTGCATGATTAAGAAAGAAATGATAGCCATGCTTTTAGCTGGCGGCCAGGGCAGCAGGCTGGGCGTACTGACAGAAAAAGTAGCAAAACCTGCAGTTGCTTTTGGCGGGAAATATCGTATCATAGACTTCCCCTTAAGTAACTGCATTAACTCGGGTATCGATACAGTAGGCGTATTAACACAGTATCAGCCACTTAGGCTTAATACACATATTGGCATTGGTATCCCGTGGGATCTTGACAGAAACGAAGGCGGTGTAACTGTACTTCCGCCTTATGAGAAGAGTACCAGCAGTGAGTGGTATACAGGAACGGCCAATGCGATCTTCCAGAATATGGATTACATGGAACAGTATAATCCGGATTACGTTCTGATCTTATCCGGTGACCATATCTATAAGATGGATTATGAAGTAATGCTTGATTTCCATAAAGCGAATAAAGCTGACGTGACAATTGCCTGTATGCCTGTACCAATCGAAGAAGCAAGCCGCTTCGGTATCATGGTAACAGATGACA
Source organism: Blautia sp. MSJ-9 (assembly GCF_018919065.1). GTDB lineage: Bacteria > Bacillota > Clostridia > Lachnospirales > Lachnospiraceae > Blautia_A. Next base: position 111,703 of record NZ_JAHLQG010000006.1, read on the forward strand.
TGGGACGCATCACAGAGTTCGAAGAGAAACCTGAGCATCCAAGCAGCAATCTGGCATCCATGGGTATCTATATTTTCAGCTGGCCTGCTTTAAAAGAAGCACTGATGACTCTGAAGGATCAGAGCAGCTGTGACTTCGGTAAGCATGTTCTTCCATATTGTAAGGAGAAAGGTGAGAGACTTTTTGCCTATGAATACAATGGATATTGGAAGGATGTTGGAACACTTGGCTCTTATTGGGAAGCCAACATGGAACTGATCGATATCATTCCGGAATTCAATCTTTATGAAGAATTCTGGAAAATCTATACAAAGGGAGATATTATCCCGCCTCAGTATATTTCCGCAGATGCTGTTACTGACAGATGTCTGATCGGTGAAGGAGCTGAGATTTACGGAGAAGTACATAATTCAGTAATCGGACCGAATGTTGTGATCGGAAAAGGCAGTGTGATCCGTGATTCTATTATTATGCGCAATTCTACCATCGGTGAAGGCGTACAGATGGATAAAGCGATCATTGCCGAGGATGTTACCATCGGAAATAATGTTGTATTAGGATGCGGCGAGGAAGCACCGAACGTACTGAAACCGGCAGTTTATGCATTTGGAATCGCTACAGTAGGTGAGCGCAGCGTGATCCCGGATAACGTAAGGATCGGTAAGAATACAGCAATTTCAGGAATTACAACTCCTGAGGATTATCCTGATGGTGAACTGGCCGGCGGACAGGTAATTGTAGCAAAGGACGGTGACGAATAATGAGAGCGATAGGTATTATTTTGGCAGGCGGAAACAATAACCGCATGAGAGAATTATCAAACAAGAGAGCAATTGCAGCAATGCCGATTGCCGGAAGCTACAGAAGTATTGACTTCGCGCTGAGCAACATGGCAAGTTCTCATATTCAGAAAGTTGCAGTTCTGACACAGTACAATGCCCGTTCCTTAAATGAACATTTAAGTTCTTCCAAGTGGTGGGATTTCGGTCGTAAACAGGGTGGCCTTTTCGTGTTCACACCTACCATTACAAAGGATAACAGTCTGTGGTATCAGGGAACAGCAGATGCCATTTATCAGAACCTGCAGTTCCTTAAGAAAAGCCATGAACCATATGTAGTAATTGCATCCGGTGACTGTGTCTATAAAATGGATTACAACAAAGTTCTGGAGTACCACATTGCGAAACGTGCAGACGTTACCGTTGTATGCACTACCTGCAATGATCCGAATGAGATTGAGAGATTTGGTGTTCTCCGCATGAACGAGGATTGCAGAATTGAGGAATTTGAGGAGAAGCCAATCGTTTCCTCCTATAATACAATTTCAACCGGTATCTATGTTATCCGCAGAAGACAGCTGATCGAGTTGATCGAGCGTGCTGCCCAGGAGGGAAGACATGATTTTGTAAAAGATATCCTGATCCGTTATAAGAATCTTAAGAGAATCTATGGATACAAGATCGATACATACTGGAGCAATATCTCCACAGCAGAAGCATATTATAAGACAAATATGGACTTCCTGCAGCCGGAGATCAGAAATTATTTCTTTAAACAGGAACCAACAATTAAGACAAAGATCGATGATCTGCCGCCGGCAAAATACAATCCGGGAGCACAGGTTAAAAACAGCCTTGTTGCCAGTGGATGCATTATCAATGGTACGGTAGAGAATTCTGTTCTTTTCAAAGACGTATTTGTAGGAAATAACTGCGTTATCAAGAACTCCGTAATTTTAAACAATGTATATCTGGGGGACAATACACATATAGAGAACTGCATTGTTGAGAGCCGAGACACTATTCGTGCAAATTCGTACTTCTGCGGCGAGGGAGAAGTCAAGATCGTTGTGGAGAAAAATGAGAGATATGTATTGTGAGAGCTGCGAAGCAGCGGAGCAATCCGGGAATATCCAGGGGATTAAAAGGCCCGAAAGTAAAAATTAAAAGAGTCGGATAGATTCGGCAATCGAAAGGAGCTAGTTATATCATGAATATTACTGACGTGCGTGTGAGAAAGGTAGCAAAAGAAGGCAAAATGAAGGCAGTTGTTTCTATTACAATTGACGATGAATTTGTAGTACATGATATTAAAGTAATCGAAGGAGAAAAAGGTTTATTTATTGCTATGCCAAGCCGCAAAGCAACTGATGGGGAATATCGTGACATCGCACACCCGATCAATTCTGCAACCCGTGACAGAATCCAGACCATTATTCTGGACAAGTTCCAGGAAGTTATGGATGCGGAACCGGAAGAAGCTGCAGCAGCTGAATGATCGGTGAGAGATAATCAGTAAGATAAAAAACAGGCACTGTCTCTGGAAATTGATATGATACCTCTAAAGTAGACAGGTTAAATAACCAAAATCTACTTTGGAGGTATTTTTATGGGTAGAAAACCCAAGTGTACAGTTGAAGAAAAAATTGCTGCTGTTGAGGATTACC
>NZ_JAHLQG010000011.1 GCF_018919065.1 Blautia sp. MSJ-9
AAATTTTAGTAAGACGTTGTATCTTGATCCATCAATATCCCATTTTTTATCATAATCAAATCCTTCTGCTGATATTTTCATCAATGCAGTATTGGCAAATTGCTAAGTTAATGACATTGATACATACCAGTATGTTCCTGAATAATTTACTACATCTACTGTATCAGTATTGTACAGTTTTCCAATAATATTGCTGTCATCATAGCACTGTGCATTACGAAGTGCCAGATATCCGCTTGCCACATTAACTCTGTAAGATTCCTCCGGGCAGGCATGACATAACTTTGCACTAACCGGTAATGACAATACAAATGCCATTATAACCATCATCATCCATTTCCAGTTAAATCTCTCTGCTAAATTAATTCGTTCTTTTCTCATAAGACATCCTCCTTTTGATCTGCGGTATATTTTTTCTATGTTTTTGTTTTGCTTACCTTGTACTGTTATATTACAGCAGCTTTTCCCGGAAGTGTTCCTATGCTGACGAATGACCAGTTTTTTGTGACGAATAGCATTTTATCCTTAAATTAACGTCGATTTTCGGTAACAAGTAAGCATAAGAAAACAGAGTGTATTCCATCAAAGTTTGGATTACACTCTGTTCTATTTTGATTTAAAAATTATTTTGTTTAAATTTAATATATTTAGAGGAATCTTTATACAGATGCGAAGGCCCTTCTCCAATATTAATAATTTTGTCATTCTTTATAACGTAACTGTCAATACAATTATGTCGAACACTATATAATGTATTATTTTCATATTTAAGACACTCACACGCTCTACAAGCAATTTCTTCCAACTCGTTTACTTGATTTCCAGAATAAATAAACACTGTACACTGATTTGCCATCATTTTTCCTCTCTTTAAAGGATCACTTGGATTATATGGATCATATAAACTATTTGTAGCAAGTAAAACCGGATATTTAGATCCTTTTACTGTTTTTATTGTGTAGTATTTATATTTACCCTTATTCTGTCTTAAAAACTCTTTATATTTGTTTTCTACGTTATTACTTACTTTCACTTTAATCTGTACCTTATAGATATTACTGCCCTTAATTACATTAACATATACAACTGCATTTCCTGACTTTACTCCTTTTATAATTCCTTTAGAACTTACTGAAACGATTTTATTGTTTGATGATCTGCAAGTAAATTTCACTCCCGTCATTCCTTTTAAATTCAGTAAATTTGCTACCTGTCCTTTTTCCATTGTTGTGCTGAACATCTTCTGCGAAAGTAATTTTCCTACTGTCAAATTAAGGTTGCTTATCTGCTGTGAGTTTTTTATTTCTGCTGCTGATGCTCCCGTAGTGAATATACCACAAGTCAATATCATACATAATAAAAAACAAAGCACTCTCGTCCATTTCTTTTCTCCCTTTTTCATTTTCATTCCCCGTCCTTTCCTTGCCTAACTTATTTCTGATAAGTTAAATATATCAGATTTCTGATGAATATGCAGATTTCGTGACGAAACGCATGATTAGCCTGCTGAACGACCAAATGAATATAAGAAAAAGAGACTATAATTTATAAATCATCAAATTATAATCTCTTTGCTTTTTGTATTTAATTGTTTTTTTGTTTATTATTTAATTTTAACTTCAATACTATTTTTCATATATTTAGCAATAGTATTATCATATTTAGACTTGCTTACCTTCTTACCATTAATCGCATATCCCTTTTCAAACTTCCCATTAAACTTCTCTGCCTGTACAATTTTTCTTGCACTTGTCCCACTAATTTTAAATATAGTATACGACATTCCCCCTGTGTTTCCATTAGGTAACATTACTGTATGACAAGTCTTTGAAACTCTAAACGACATATTATATCCTTTTCCATATCCAATAACAGCTACATTCATATTTCTTCTCGTTCTTGGATTATATGTTCTAATCTCATTATAGCAATATCCCTGTGTTCTGTTATTCATAAGTAACTCAGGTATCCCATTTCCATCTACATCTATAATTTTGTAATATCCGCTTTTTCCTTTCATATAATTCATATAGCTTGCTACTGCGGCATTATATACAGATGACGCCGCCATCGTTGGTACAGTTGTTGTAAAACACAAAAATATTGCATCCTCCTTTTGATCTACGTTATATTTTTTCTTATGTTTTGCTTACCTTGCTGTTATATTACTGCAGATTTTTTCTAAATTGTTCTTCTGCTGACGAATGACCAGGTTTTTGTGAAAAATGGCATTTTATCTTTACAAAAACAGAGTGCACCCTATTAAAGTCTGGATTACACTCTGTTTCAATTTTCATTCCCTGTCCTGAGTCAAGCGGATAAAATCATCTGCTTCGCTACTTGCTCATAACCAAATAACTTCTCCGCAGTTTATTTGGTTATAATATAGGATTTACCAGGTCCCATATTTCCTAATATGTTTTCCAGCTAGTTCAGATGCTCCATTTGGGCTGAAATCAAATGTATGATATTTAAGTACTTTCCATTGATAATCATATTTATCACCATAATCATCAATATTCGTAGAACAAGATTTACTATGCCCCAGCCAAGGTGTGGAATCCATTTTTTGCTTGTAAAACATACTTGTGATATACATATCAAATCTTGCACCGGCAGGAGTAGGAGAACTGCCGCTGAAAATAGTACTACCATATTTTGCTTTCTGCTCATCATCGATACCTGGTGTGTTCTGAAGCAATTCTGACATTTGCCAAAAACAATACGGTATAGAACCTGGCTCTGCTGAAAATTTTTCTTCAGCTGAATCATCCTCATCTGAAACAGAAAATGCAGGCACATACCCATCTGCACGAAATGTCCATGAATCAGTGATATCATTAAGATAATCCACATATTCAGTAATTTCTGCTTTACTGTGTGATTTTTTTGGTGTTAAAGTAGCGGCACTGACTGGGGCTGCCATGGTTGCTACAGTAGCAACTGTAACTGTTAAAGTTACTAACTTCCTTAAAACTTTTTTCAACATATGTATTTTCTCCTCCATCATGTATTTTTCTCATTACCAGCATTCTCTCTGTTCTTTGTCACTTCTGATAAGTCTAAAATAACAAATTTCATCCCAATATGTAGATTTTATGATGAAACGTAGCTTTGGAAAGATGAATAACCCAAATTAATGTAAAAAAGAAATTATACTCCCGAATTATTCGCAAATTAGTCTCGAAGTTCCATAGTAAGTAATGTTTGCTTTTGAAATATAAATATTTTTATTTTTGCGCGGCACCCATATTGCACCATGTTCATATCCCGGTTTTGTTTTTAAAACAGCTTCTCTTATTGAAACATGACCGTTATTTTCTACCTGTACAATCATAATTGGAGCCGCTTTTTTACTGATAAACGTTCCACCTATAATATCTGTAGATCCCTTGCCTCCACAACATAAAGCATATGAACCACCTGTTATTACTCCCCCTTTTATAAAAATTTCACCACTCAGAACATTTGAAATTGCATATGCACTACCTGTTATCGTACCACCTTCTATCGTCATTTTCCCGTTATTACGTATCCCAACTGAACCTCCTGTATAAGTTCCACCCGTGATCGTAACTTCTCCACTACGATTGTAAATAGCTGTGTTCTTTGTCCTATATGTTCCTCCTTTCAGGAAAACGGTACCATTCACTATCTCAAAATAAGATAAAATATTATAAGTTCCTTTATGAATAACTGTTTTTCCCCCTTTAATAAGCATATTGCCATTTACCGTTGCATTTTCACTTTCCAGAGTCCCCGCATCATTATACATTCCACACAGTTGTGCGCCTCTTAAAATTGTCCTTCCATTATTTCTGATACTTCCAAATTTTCCTTTTTTCATGATCAATGTTGCACCTGGCTCTACAATAAAAGAAGTTCCATTTCCGTTCTTGACGGTTACAGTTCCCTTCTTTACAATAATTAGCCCATGCAAAGCATCTTTCATGGAAAAAGTCTGAAAGTTTTTGAAATCAATTGTATAGCTGGTATCTTTTTCTAATACTACCGCCTGTTCATAACAGTCTCCCTTCCGATATACAATAGTCTGTCCTTTTTTTACTGCTTTTACGGCTTTTTCCAGAGTCATATATCTCTTACTTCCAATCCTGACAACCTCTGGGTAAGGTACTTCTGATGTTTTTGCTGCTTTTACCTTTACCGGACCACTAAAGAACACCATACATATTAAACAGCAAAACATCAGCATCCATTTCGTCTTTCTTTTTGTCATAATCAATTCCTCCTGACTTTTATTATTTTGACAAATTTACAATATCAATAATTGATCGAAATAAATTAGAATCATGATGAAATGCTTGTTTTTTCTAATGAATAACCATAATCAGTACAAGAAAGAATTATCCTCAGGAAGGCTTTATTATGTCATAGACTATGACATAATAAAACAAAGAGACTATCATTCACAAATTGAATCATAATCTCTTCGTTAGCCAGACAGATATCCACACTCTGCCTTCGAATACAATACTTATATTTTACAACAACTGCTGGCTTTCATTTCCATTATTACAGCATCTTAACACCATTTATCTCTTAACGCTTTTCACAACTGAATAAGAGCTATAAACATTCTTTCCATTATTCTGGCATACTGCGCGTACTTTATATTTATAGGTCATACCTTTTTTCAGTTTTCTGTCTGTAAAGGTTATTGATGCAGTGGTTCCTGCTTTTTTCCAGGTTTTGCCGTCATATCTGTATACCAGATATTTTGTCGCTCCTGCAGCCTTTTTCCAGGTGAGTTTCACTGCATCTTTACCGGAAGTTTTGGCAGATGTTACAGTTGGAGTTCCTAATGTGATCTGATATGTCTTTTTGACCGATCCTGTATAATTTCCTTTTCCTGTAATTGTTACAGAAGCAGTTCCGATTTTGGTATTAGATTTACAGGAAATGGTATAGTCTTTATCCTTGACCAGTTCCTTGCCTTTATATGTAATCTTTACCTTCGGAACAACTGCCTTACCTTTATATGTATATTTGTTCGGCATGGAAATGCTACAATTTGGCATTTTTACTGTATCCTGTACGCCCAGCTCAGTTACTTTAAATGTAATCTTTTCACTTGTTGCTGATTCCGGTCTGATATAGTATTCTGTATTCGGATTAAGTCTGAAAGTTTCTCCGGATTCGTTTCCGCCACATTCTTCCATATTCTTTGTCTCGGCATCATATTTATAAACGTCCAGATACTTTACTTTATCCAGTGCTTCTATCACATACTCTTCGCTGTTTCCGGTTTTCAGACGAAGCCACGCTTCATTTCTTCCTATATTGTCAACCGTAACTGTACCACTTCCGTTAATTGTAGGCATAGATGTAAGCGGCTTCACTTCTACATTTTTTACGCATACTTTCTGCTCAGTATCTTTTATCGTAAAATATACATCATAAGTTCCTACCGGAACCGGATCATACCGCCACATATCATAAGAACCTTCATAATCACATTTCGCAATCAATTCTTTCCCCGTCTTGGTTCTACACCAGTAATCTGTAGGAAGCACCTGAGTAGTTCCGTTTGCATAGGTAACTTCGATTTTTCCGCCTCTTAAATACATTTCATAGTATCTGGCTGTTCCTTCGTAAGTATATTTAATTTCCGGTTCCTTAATAAGTTTTACAGATGTAATCTCACTTTCATATTCCAGTTTGAAATTTACTTTTTTGAGACTTGTGTTATACGTCCATATATAATAGGTCTTCCCTTTTTCAAATTTTTCTGAAGTGTCATTATTAAAATCTGCATCCGAAACATTAATTGACACATCATCCGGCGATGTGATCCTGCAAGGAGTATCATACTGTGGAATAAATTTCACAACGGCTTTATTACCGATTACTTTTACTTCAGTTGTACATGGATTGGAAATATCCTGCTTCAATTCAGTTGCCTGGTCTGGATGCAGTACCTGGATTGGAATTGAATTACTCTGGATATCTTTGTATCTGATCACACACTCATAATCTCCAGGCTGCACTTCGCCAGTTACTCTCTGTCCGCTTTTGTCCAACAGACAAATATCATATACATTGTAATATTCATCCCTCGCTACGTAAGCGTTAGATTCCCAGTCTATTTCTACCTGAGATTTCTCTCCGTTTGTATAAGTAATCTCAAAACACATACCCCAGAAATCCAAGCCTTCGTCTGGGTAATCTTCCAGCCTGTACCAGACATTGCTTCTCTTTGGTTCCTTCACAATGGAAATACTCTCAGGTACCGCATTTTCATTGTCTTCGTCGTCATCTTCATAGCTTTGCGCTACTGGTACTTCTTCTGCATTTTCAGAAAATCCAGCTATCTGTTCCTCTTCACTCTGGTCTGTAAACTCTGCTGATGCTTCCGCCTGTTCTCCGCTTGTAAACTCCGCTCCCATTGCCGGGATTCCTGTGGAAACCATCATAGTTGCGGCTAAAATAACTGATACTGCTGTTCTTTTTTTCATCTTATTTTTTTGTCCTTTCTGTATATGGTTTATATTTTTATTTCTATATAAAAAATTTGCGCGTCTAACTCAGCACTAAGTAGCAAGAATGCGACGCGCAATTTTTCAGTCAGTATTTTATTATTCTTTAATTTCTTATCTACGTCCCTTCACATGCCCATCACATACACTAACTCTAACTTTCACATATGTTACCTTCGTTCCTCGCATAACTTTAATGGTTATCACCGCTTTTCCAGTTTTATTACCTCTTATCACACCTTTGGAATTTACGCTTACCACCTTATTATCAGATGAGCTATAACTGATTCTTGTTCCTGTCATCCAGATTGCTTTTGGCAGTCTCTTTGAACAACCTTTATTAATACTCACACTGGTGAAATTCAAAAACGAAAACATCTTTGCATCAGATGAATCTGTGTGTGTTCCCTGATAAACTGTTACGGCATTTGTTGTTTGTGCTGCTGGTACTTCTGCACTTGCGACCCCACAAGATAACATCATACATAATAATAAACAAGCTGCTTTTTTCATTCTTTTCTTTTCCTTTTTCATTTTTCATTCCCCTTTTCTTTCTATCTGATTTTATGTATCTCTTGTTGATGATGTTAGATTACCATACAAAGTCTCATTTGCATTCAATTGCTGACGAACAGCATATTTAACCGACAAATGACCTGTTCTGAGCAAAAAAAGAGTGCCGCTTTCAGATTTATGATCCAAAAGTGGCACCCTACATCAATATCTTATTCAGTTAATCAATCTTTCAGTCTGCACACCATATCCCACAGTGCTTTTGCAGAGTTGAAGTTCTCCGGGATGATATCTGCCGGAGTGATTGTGATGTCATAAGTATCCTGCAGTTCACTGACAATTGACAGGATTGCAAAGGAATCAAGGATTCCGTCATCAATTAAAGTATCGCAGTTTTCAAAGTCTGCATCCGGCTGGATTTCTTCCAGTAATTCGATTAATTCTTCCATCGTATTCTCTCCCTGTTTTCTTATTTTTCTGAGTTTAAAAGATCTGTATGTACACCATCCCGCACCATGCGCAGTCCTTCTTCCTCTGTCCAGAAATAGATTCTCGGAAGCGGACGGCTGAGGAATAAATAGATTCCTTCTGTCACGGAATAAGCACCTACCCGTTCAAATACCAGTATATCATGAAGCTGCGGTTTGTGAAGTGGAAAACGCTTTACAACTACATCACTGACTGTGCAGAGTGCTCCGCAGAGATTCCAGGATTCTTCTTCACCTTCTGTTTTCTCGTTTCCTTCTGCATCAAGCTGTGTGCAGTATGGCTGCTTCATCGCCATTGCCTGACCATAGTAATTCAGGTGATTGATCCCTCCGTCCATGATCACATACGGCTGTTCTTTATTTATCTTCATATCCACGATTGATGTCACGTAATATCCGCAGGCTGCTGCCAGAAATCTTCCCATCTCAAGAACAACCTTACCCTTGAAGTTAAGTCCTTCCAGAAGTGCTCTGAATTCGCTCAGAACACTCTCCACATCCTCACTCTTATCCTTCTTAAAATACGGAACAAAAAATCCCGGACCATACTCAAGCACTTGTGCTTCAAATCCGCTTTCAGATTTCAGCGCCCCGATAAATTCATCCAGATGCTCCAGCTCTGTTTTCATCTGGCTGAGGTCTTTCTTCTGCGTTCCTGAATAAAACTGAAGACCTTCTATCTCAACCCCCGGATAATCTGTTCTATTGGAAATAATCTGCCTGATATCCGCTTCATCTACACCAAACTGATTCCCACTTGTCACACGGATCAGCACCGTAATCTTCATGCCAAGTCTCACTGCAGTTTCATTCAGAATCTGTAAATGCTGCAGAGACTCTACGGTATACACACCCTTTCCGCCATATGTAGAAAGTACATATTCCACATCTTCCGGATTCTTATACACACCGGAAAGAACAATTCTCTCCATCGGCACACCGACGCGCTCACAGATTCGAAATTCACCCGGTGAGCACACTTCAAATGACGGAACCACATCCATCATCGGGCCTGTAAGAAAAGGGTTTGCCTTCATAGCATAACATAACTGTGCGCTCTCTCCAAGACAGCTCTGCACTTTTTTTACAAAATCCTTCATCTTGTCCAGATCAAAAACATAAGATGGTGTCGGAGTATGCTCTTTCTCAATCAGGTCTTTCATAAATTTATAGGAACTCATTTCTTCTTTTCCTCCTGATACATAGCTGTAAGCGCTTTTCTGTCAATCTTTCCGTTCTTTGTAAGCGGCATACTTTCCACCTGACGGAATACATTCGGAACCATAAATGCAGGTACATACTGTCCCAGTGCTTTTGCCAGCGGTCTTCTCTCGATATCACCTTCGTAGAAAGCTACGATCTTACTTTTAGCTGTATCAAAGATACAACAGCTTCTCACAATCTCCGGAACTTTATCCATAGCAGCTTCAATCTCGCCAAGCTCAATACGATGTCCCATATGCTTGATCTGGAAATCCTTACGTGTTGCAAAACACAGCTCACCAAGCTCATTATAATAAGCAAGATCACCGGTTCTGTACATTGGTTCCAGGTATCTGTCATTCAACGGATTCTGGACAAATGCCTTCGCTGTCTGTTCTCTGTTTTTGTAGTAACCCAATGCAAGTGCGCTTCCTGTTACACAAAGTTCACCATTTTTATTCTTCTCTGTAACCAGCTTATCCTCTTCATCCAGAAGGAAAACTTTCTCATTCGGAAATGCTTTACCCATAGGAAGTACATCTCCTGGCTGAAACTCTCTATCCACAATATAGTAAGTACAGTTGCATGTGATCTCTGTCGGTCCATAAATATTTACATACATAACATCCGGCAGATATTTTCTCCAGATATTCAGATGTTTCACAGGCATTGCCTCACCGGAGAAAAGAATCTTCTTAATCTTATCCGGCACTTTATACTCAAACCCATTCAGCGTTGAAATAATGCACAGCGCAGATACCGCCCAAACCAGTGTTGTCACTTCTCTCTCGATCAGATAATCGATCAATTTCATCGGGAAAGAGAACAGCTGCTTCGGAATGATCTGAACTGTCGCACCCGTTTTCAGTCCGGAGTAAATATCTTTCACAGATACATCGAAATCCCACGGAGCCTGGTTTCCCATAACATCTTTCTCAGTGATATCAAAAAGTTCTGTAAAACAGTCGATAAAGTCAAGTACAGAACGATGTCCTACCACAACTCCCTTCGGAACTCCCGTAGAACCGGAAGTAAAGATTCCATACAGCGGATCCACATCCAATGCCTGTTCTCTGATCTCCTTCAGTACTGTCTCATTCTCCGGTTCTGCTGCCAGATCCGGTGCCATCAGAACCGTTCCTTTAAATTCAAGTTTCTCCAGATCCTTCAGATATTTCTCAGATGTAACGATCACATCACTGTCCAGAATTCCAAGAATCTGCTGCAGTCTGCTCGCCGGCTGCTTGGTATCCATCAGTACGTAGAAGCATCCCGCATAGACAGCGCCCATAAAAACTCCAATGGTTTCTACACTCTTCTCCATAAATACAGGTACCGGGTTTCTTGGCGTGAAATGTTTCGCAAGTGCAGTTCCTGTTCTGCGTGCGGTCTGTTCCAGTTCCTTAAATGTGCAGGATGTATGTTCATCTGCAAAAGCTGTCTTATCCGGATATTTCCGTGCGGATTCTTCCAGATATTCCAGAATACTTGTTTTCATATGTAATTCCTCCCCTCTGTACTTCACAAGGTTTTTATTCATTTTACTACTGTCTGTCCTATTTTCACAATATCAACAAGTAAATATTTACAATTAAAGCAGGAAACTTTTTTGATTCATTCAAACTAAATCAGGTAAGTTCCTGCTTCAATTACCAGTAACCATAATCAGTAACTAATATTTAACTAATCAATTTTTCTGTCCGACGCTATCCAGAACCTGTGCAAGAACCTTTGAATATGCTTCTGCCGCATCTCCATTCATATGTCCGTCATAGTCTGTATAAGCTTTCAGGTCATGTGTAAATGTCTTGAAATATTCTGTGTTAAAGTTCAGATACTCCACACCCTGTTCCTCAAAGAACTGGCCGAAATATTTCCATGCAGCATTGTAATTATCGCTGTAATCCTTCAGTGTATTAATCGGAATCGGTGTTGTTACTGCCACAAATTCAATATCATTTTCTTTGCAGTATGCGATCAGCTTTTTCAGATATTCCATGTTTTCTTCATTTACCTGACCCTCTTCATAGAGCTTCGGTTCAGACTTCTTAAGCTTCGTCACGTCCACCGGATATCTCTCGATAAATCCGCTCTCATGATATTCCTGAGAATCACTCTTCAGATGAGATACATCATAATCGCCGGATACTTTCTGGGTGAATGTATCCTTTACCTTCGGCAATTCATAGCTGAGAGAATATTCATACCACGGAAAAAGCACAGTACGGAAATTACATTTTGCAATAGAATTCCAGAAGTACTCCACCTTTGCTTTTGAGATCGGGAATTCATGATAGAAAAGCAGATAGTTATTTCCTTCTTCCTTCTCTGATACAAAATATCCCGGGTCAACCTCGTAGATAATTCTCTTTGGATTCTGTTTCTCTTTGATCAGTTTGACCAGATAATATGCATCAATTCCATACTCGCCGCCGACACAGAGATTATGTCCGCTGCGTCCCGTAACTTCCTCCATCACATCCGGATTAATATCCATTTTTCCATGGGAAGTTCCAACAATAATATCGTCAAACTGCTGTGTCACAACTGCATGCACATCATTTCTCATAAATGTACATGGATAAAGTGCCAGGTCAAGTGCTGCCAGAAGAGCCACACACACGACCAGTACCAGGAACGTTTTTAAAACTTTTTTAAAATTGCGCATAAATAAATCCTCTCGCTACTGCTGTTGATCCAAAGAAACCGATGGATGCCAGCAGACAAAAATAAATTGCTACAGTAATTGGCAGACTCAGTCCTGCAAGTGATTCTCTTATCTTCATGCCACGTTCCTGAAGGACACTTACGATAAACAGAATAATGCAGCCTACTGCCAGGATTGCCAGTGCATAAGGAGTAAAAGCAGTTCCCTCTTTACCGGCCGGGATCAGCAGTAACTGTGACGGTGCAAACTTTGTAACAGAGAGCTTCATCATATGAAAAGCCTGTCCCACTGTGTCCGCTCTGTCAAAGAACCAGCTGATATTTACCAGGATAAAAGTACGTATGATCATAAATACATGATACCAGTTCTCTTTTCCAGTGATGTTGAATTTCTTTTTCCAGTTTCTGTAATGTTCTGCCATAAGTCCGCTGAAAGCAATGATAATACCATTGTACATACCGTACACAATGTACTTCCATGCTGCACCATGCCACACACCAACCACAAAGAATACGATCAGGTTAGCCAGACAGATTGGCAATGTACGTCCGGTCTTTTTGCCAAATACTTTCTTGCCCCATTTGCCGAATTTACCCATCCATTTGGATAAGGTCACCGGATAGAACACATAATCCTTCATCCAGGTACCGAGTGTGATATGCCAGCGGTGCCAGAAGTCTGTAATGGAAATGGAGAAGAATGGACGCTTGAAGTTCTCATCCAGTTCAATTCCAAACATAGACGCAATACCGATTACTACATCCATTCCACCGGAAAAGTCTGCATACAGCTGAACTGTGTAAAATAAAACGCCAAAGATAGCAAGTCCGCTGTACTGATCCGGATTATCAAAAATCGCATCTACAAACACTGCTGCCCAGTCTGCCAGGATCATCTTCTTAAAGAAGCCCCAGAGAATACGTTCAAATCCTCTGGCAATATTCTTACCCTCGAACTTATGCGGCTCATAAAGCTGATGTGCCAGACGGCTGTATCTTCCGATTGGTCCCTGAAGGATCTGCGGAAAGAAGGAAACAAACAATGCATATTTTACAGGATTCTTCTCTGCTTCACAGCGTTTCCAGTACACATCCAGCAAATATCCGGATGACTGGAAAGTATAAAAAGAAATTCCAAGTGGAAGCAGAATTTCCATTCCTCTTAAATTCATATGGAATAAAGCATTAAGATTCTCGATAGCGAAATTCGTATACTTCACAACTCCAAGCATACCGAAATTCAATATCAGTCCGAGAACCAGAAGGTTTCTGGCACCTTTGTGGCTTCCGCCTGCTTCCGTCTTCTCAACTGCAAGTGCAATGCCCCAGGTAACCAGTGTAGAAAAGAGGATGAAGCCCACATAACGGACACCACCAGCCAGATAATAAATGTAGCTGAAACATAACAGAACCAGCCACTGGAGTTTGTGCGGTACAATATAATAAACAAATACACTCACCGCCACAAACAGTAAAAACAAGTTTGAAACTAATGACATGATCTTTCTCCCTAAATATGTACAACTTTCTTATATGTTCCTCTTATACATCACTCATCCAGATCAAACATCTTTTACTGCATATAAGCAGTTATTCTGATACTAATCTTCATTCTGTAAACAGTAACCATATATTTCCCACTGTACTTAACAAGGGCACTGCACTATGTTATTACCTCAGATAATGCAGCGCCCTGTTTTTATTATTCTTATTTTTGATTTATGATTTCTATAGATATTTATCTGTAAAAATTCAAAACTGTCAATTTCAGATCAATGGAACTTTCACATTTATCTCATCTTTGTCTGATCTGATTAATTTAATAATCCATCATCCAGGCATCCGTTTCCACCATCATCGGAACCACTGTCATCAGATCCGTCATAGTCGTAATCGTCAGAGTCATCATAATCGTAGTCATAATCATTGCTGTAATCATAGTCGTTGTTATAATCGTAATCATTACTGTAATCATAATCACTGCTGTTGTCATAGCTCTCTGTTGACTGAGAAGTTGTCTGTGCAGGTGTCTCTGTTGGTTTCGGAAGCAGATCTTTCTCTGTCTGCAGAGTATTGTATTCCTTCTTCTGACTAATACTGTCAAATACCAGATATGCTACTTCATCTTCCAGATGAAGCTCTGCTTCTTCTGTATCACCAAATGGGAAAGTATGAATTTCAGCTGTTGTTCCATCTTCGAAAGTTAACTGAATGTTGTATTTTGGAACTTCTTTCTCAGCATCGTCTTTCTCTTCTCCGTCAGCTGTTTCCTCTGTTTTTGCATCTTCTTTGGTTTCTTCTGTTTCTGTAGCGTCCTTGCTGTCATCTGCTGCATCTTTGTTCTCTTCGTCTACTTTATCTTTAGCATTCGGATCAAACCAGAGCACTCTTTCTTCATCTGCTTCGAACTTATCTTCCTCTTTCAGGAAATTGTCCGGATATTCTTCGTCTTTTTCATTCTTAACAGCAACACCTGTGATAACTTTACCTGTAAGATTTTTTAACTTTACAGAGAGAACACCTTCTGTATCCTCTTCCGGTTTCTCACCGATGGTCTTTAAATCTTCATCCTTTGCTTCGTCATCTGCAGCTTCTGTATCATCTGCTTCTTTATTCTCTGTGTCTGCTGCATCCTTGTCTGCATCATCTGATGTTTCTGTTTTTGCTGTAGTATCTGCTGCCATAGCTGCCTGAGTAAATACAAGACTGCTTCCAAGTGCAGCCATCATAAATGCTGTTACGATTTTTCTTTTCATAATTTGAGTCCTTTCTAGTCGTTCTTTATAGTTTTTTACTGCTTTAGTTTACTCTCTTATAATTCACATATTTCAAAGTACCCTTAGCGCCATATGTAATTTTATATCCATTGTATCCCTTTGGACCATATTCATGCTGGAAGTTTGGATCGTACACATAAGTCTTTGTTTTACCGCCAACTTTCTGATCAATCTCAACCCATGCATGAGAGTTTTTACCTTTTTTAGTTAAAGCATAACCCTTTACAAAGTGAGCGTCGTATCCTGCAACTTTAGCCATCCAGTAAAAAGTAGCTGCCATTACATAACAATCACCTGCTCCTGTTTTAAACCCAAATACGCCATATTCTGCAGGTGTATTTTTTGCAAATTTTGTATTTCCATCATATGTAAGGGATGCAGACCAATTAAATGCTTTTTTCAAATTACCTTTATTTCTCTCAAGTACATTCGCTGCCATAGTCTCAACATCCGACAACTTTGTTGCCCGGCCATTCTTTTTAATTTTATAATAAGCATTCCTACTAACTTTATAGTACGGTTTGTTGGTTACAAGTTTTCCGTTTTTATCAAAACAATATGTGTATTTTCCAATTTTTTTTGCCTTATTTGTAACCTTTTTACCATTTTCGTAATAATATTTAACTCCTTTGACCGTTTTCCATCCGCTCTTTACTTTCGGAGTTGGTGTTACATCAGGTGTCTCAACTGTTCCATCTACATAATCAATAACAGTTGACTGCTCTGCCATAACCGGCATCACCGGTGTAAATGCCATTACTGAACTAAGTAATAATGCTGTAATCTTTTTTCTGTTCATATTCTGATCCTCTCTTCTTAGTCAATTTATTATTTGCAATTCACTAGTACATCGTTTCGTAAATAACTGGTTCACTTAAACTACCGTCTTACGGTAATACTTGCAACTACCTCTGCGCTGCTTCCTTTTCCAGTCGGGCGTACAACATTTAACTGTACATAATCATAAGTATAAGTAACATCCTTGCCGTTTCCATCCAGCATACATGTATTGCTCTTGCTTATTGTGCATTTTTTATATTTTCCAAGAACTTTCTTGATTTTTGATGCATTGTTCAGTTTTCCAAGAGTAGAAGTTGCTGCATATTTTCTGTATAAAGTTGTCTTCTTGGTATCTACAGCTCCTGTTTTCGGATTGAAGTAATACAGCTTCGGAATATCATAGATATTCGGGCTTCCTACACGGATTCCCTGTACTGTATGACCATTCACATCAAAGCCATAATATTTAGTACCAATCTTTTTCATCAGAATGCCATATTTTCCAACAGTATCTTTATCCGCCTGATAAGCAGCACCCTTTTTGTCGAAATAATAGCGGAAACCGCTGGAAGTTACTCCCCAGTTGTTAGTAACTTTCTGGTTGTTCGCATCATAACCATATCTTTTACCTGTTTTCTTGTCCAGTTTTACTTTGACAGTCTGTGGGCTTGCTGCATGTACTGTTTCAGCTACAGTAGCTAACGGTGTCAGCATAAGAAGCATGCAAAGTACGACTGCCAGAAATCTCTTTGTCTGTTTCATCTTCATTCTCCTTTTTTAAAATTTAATTTTGTACTCAATTGTATATGCAGGACGTGTATACGCACCAAATAAGGTTCCGTACATGTTATCGTAGTAAAGACCATTGATCATAACAAAACTGTGTCCATCTGGAATTGTAATGACATATGGTTCATATCCCAGCTCCTTCGCAATTGCTGCAACACTGCTGGCAATTCCATAACAATTTCCTGTCAGACCATTCTGGAACATCTGAAGGGCATATTTATAAACCCAGTCTTTTGTCTTAAATTCCTGTGGTGTCGGGTCCATATTTCCTACGAAGTTTGTATAGGCCATGATATAGCGGAAACAGGAACGGAATTTCTCATAATTGCTTGAATTTGCATTGCTGTGACGTGCGATAAAGTTTCTCGCTGCAAGCTTGCATCTCGCCTGTGTCAGATTTGACGCATATCCGTTCTTGTTAAATTTAATTCCGCCTACCGTCTCATTTGTTGCGCATTTACCGTTCTTATGCACATAGTACATTTTACCATTTAGTTCATTCCAACCTGTAATGGCTCTTCCCTTGGCATCAACGAAATATTTCACGCCATTAACCTTTACAACTGTATTCTTACCAGGCATTAATCTCTGTGCATTTTTGTCAAATACATAGAAGACACCATTAATTTTGTAATGACCATCATGGGCGGCAACACCATTTGATTTAAACCAATAATATTTGCCGTTGACCTTCTTCCATTTATTTCGGATTGGCTTATTATTTACGTAATAGCGATATATTTTGCCTTCCTTCAGCAAACCTTTTTTGGGCGCTGGTGTTGGTGTTACAGTTGGTAATGGTACCTCAGGTGTTACTTCCGGTGACGGTGTTACAGTAACTGTGGGTTCATTTGTATTCTCTGCAGCATAAGCACTCCCCGCTCCAAATGTAAGTGCTGCTGTCATCATCACGGCTGCAAATGTAACTTTCAGCGCAGATGAATTTCTCTTTCTTTTCATCAGTTTTTCCTCCTCATACTGTATCGTATTTAAAGTTGTCCTCCTTTGCGTTTTTATATTGCAATTATAGTATATTGGCCGTGTCTTTTCAATTCATCGAACGACTTTTTTATACAAAAACTGCCGGATTTTCCATATTTCGGGAAGTCCGGCAGTGGTTTTTGCTACTTCACAACTACTGTTTTGGTTTTGCTCATCCTAGATGTTCTACCATTCAATTGTGGCAGTTTCTGTTTCTTTATTATTAGAATATTTTACAGTATAATTTTTTGCAGCTACTTTCTTTCCTTTGTATGTTACTGTAATCTTTGGCTTCACAGCTTTGCCTGTATAGTCCATTGTTTCTGACGCCAATTTCAGAGTGAAACGTTCTGCCTTTGGCTTGGAACTGATAAACTCGAAACCGTTCTCTCTGGCATATTTTTCGACACTTGTGCCCGGATTTCCATAAATTTTAAAACCATTAATCTTCGTTTCAGAACCATTGGCACCAATCTTATACCCCAATGCAGTTCTTTCTATCGATACATCTCCATATAAATCCTGCAGTTTAATGGATGTAAGTCCACAGTTTGCAAATGCCCTGAACTGAATTTTAGAAATTGTTTCTACAGCCGGTAATTTAACACTCGTTAATTCACTACCTGAAAACGCAGAAAGTCCAATACTTCTTACTTTCGGCATATATACACTCGCCAGATTATTGCATCCTGAAAAAGTAAGAGTTCCTACTTCTACAACACTTGGCATAGAAACACTTCTGATCTTCGGACTGCTAAATGCATTCATACCACGAACATACAAAACTTTTTACCATTTATAGATTCGGGAATCTTTATATCTTTTGCATTTCCACTGTAACCAGTGATAACAATCGCACCGTTTTCTTCCTTATATGTAAATCCCTGATACTTCTTCTCCCCCGAGCTCGTTCCTGCTTCCAACTCTGCACTTGTTTCAACTGCCAGTGTGCTCTCTGATGTAAATACATCCTGCGCACTCACGGACATTGGTGTCACTGCCATCATAGCTGCTAAAATGATAGATATCGCTTTTTTCTTCATGTACTTTTCCCTCTTTCTTTTATCATATGATATATGAATTTTAATTACTGTACAACACGCCATCCTGAGCATTACTAAGCATTTGTTTGTAAAATCCTGAAGAATATTTCGCAGTTACTGTTTTTGTATTTTTATTATACGTATACAATACAGTATACGTATATCCTTTTACCTTCTGTGGTGTAGTACTCCCAGCCCAGCTTACATAATTATCTGTATAATATGCTTTTATCTTATTCCCACTAAGAACCCTATAATATCCGGTATCCTTATTTCTCCATCCAATCTGACACACTGTTCCATTCGATTTGAAAACAGTTGTATATTGAGAACTGAATTCCATTGTCCAGTCACTTACTTTATTCTTCCATGTTTTTCGGCTCCATGCCGGAGCTTTTGCTACTGTAACTTTGCATTTTGCTGTTTTTCCGTTAATATTTGCTGTCACTGTGGCACTTCCGGCTTTCTTTGCACGAAGCTTTCCAGTTGTAGAAACAGTTACAATAGATTTATTACTGGACTTCCATGTACATGACACAGATTCTGAAAAATTTGATTTTAGTTGATATGTTTCACCAATTTTTAATGTGATACTTTTTTTATTAAGTTTAATTGATAGTGTGTTTGCTTTTGCTGAATACATAGGCACAACAATAATTGACAAAATAATTGCAAAAACAACTGTCATCCATAATTTGAATTTCTTTCTCATAAAATTTTATCTTTTTCCTTTCATCAATCTATTCTTCTAAATCCAATTTAACCTACAGTTCCACAAAATAATCTTAACATTTCCTATCTATCCACACAATATGTGGCTTACTTTGTGGAGAACATTATTTTATTTACTGTCCACATATTTCATACAAAATCTTGCCACAAGATTTCTTGTTTTTCTCCCCATCTTTGTGTAATTCGCCCCTTGACGTAAACGCCCCTCTAAGGTGTATCATAACCCTGTGTTAAAGGAGGTAAACTATTATGTTTGAGACATTAGGAGAAAAGACAGAAGAGAAAGCAATGGTGCAGTTCCTTGAACGCTTTACAGATTATCCGTTTCTGGTAAAGTTTAAGAATTCCGAATATCATATCGGAGAAGGAGAACCTACATTTACAGTTAATTTCAAGAAAGCAATTCCTCTCGCAGATCTGGTCAAGAGTACTTCACTGGCATTGGGTGAAGCTTATATGCGTGGTGACCTTGAAGTCGATGGAAATCTTTACGAAGCACTGGATCATTTTCTGGGACAGATGGGTAAATTCTCTACCAATGAATCTGCTCTGAAAAAGATCATGTTCAGCTCCACTTCTAAAAAGAACCAGGAAAAAGAAGTAACCAGTCACTATGACATTGGAAATGATTTCTATAAATTATGGCTGGACGAAACTATGAGTTATTCCTGTGGTTATTTCATTCATGAAGATGATACTCTGTATCAGGCACAGGTAAATAAAGTTGATTATATTCTTAAGAAATTACATCTTGAAGAGGGAATGAGTCTTCTGGATATCGGTTGCGGATGGGGATTCCTGTTAATTGAAGCTGCAAAGAAATATAAAGTTCACGGCACTGGAATTACTTTGAGCCATGAACAGTATGCAGAATTCCAGAAACGTATTAAAGAACAGAAACTGGAAGATTATCTTACGGTTGAACTGATGGATTACCGTGATCTGCCGAAACATGATTACCAGTTTGACCGAGTTGTCAGTGTCGGTATGCTGGAGCATGTGGGTCGTGACAATTATCAGCTCTTCCTTGACTGTGTAGAAAAAATTCTGAAACCAGGTGGATTATTCCTGCTTCACTTTATCAGCGCTCTCAAAGAACATCCGGGTGATCCATGGGTTAAAAAATATATCTTTCCAGGTGGAACAGTTCCAAGTCTCAGAGAAATTCTGAATCATATGGCAGAAGATAACTTCCATACTCTGGATATTGAAAATCTTCGTCTCCACTATAACAAGACACTTCTTCACTGGGAAAAGAATTTCCGGGATAATATCGAAAAAGAAAGAACTATGTTTGATGAAACATTCCTGCGTATGTGGGATCTCTACTTATCTGCATGTGCCGCTACCTTCCATAACGGAATTATTGATCTTCATCAGATTCTTATGACTAAGGGCATTAATAATGAATTGCCAATGACACGTTGGTATTAAAACCTAAAAACTGTCTGGATTTATATTCTTTAATCCAGACAGTTAATAAAAATCACTTTCTAATTTTTTATATTTTCAACGTCCCATTCTGACTATTTTTATCCTAACATCATCTCACATTTAATATTTCTTCAAGCATTTTTTCAGATAATTCAACTGTTTTGTTTTATTTTTACTGCTATATATATTTACTACTTTTCCCACATACTTATAAACTGCATTTGCAAATTTTTTAGGATTTTTGACAGAATAAACATACCTTTTATCTTTTACTAATTTATTACTTTTCCACTTATATACAGTAAGCTCATCCGCGTTTTTACATATAACCATTTTACTAGTATACATAATTCTGCTTCCCCCTGTTATTTTAGATACATATTGGGGTTTTCCATTTTTATATGTATAAATATCATATCCTCCAATAAAATTCTTATAATAATTCCTAAAAATAAACAATTCTGGAATCTTGTCACCGTTTATATCTTCACATCCAAAACGTGGATAATCCATATCTTAAAAGAGTCTATTTAATCAAAAAGAGTTTCTGTCGTTTTCCCCTTTTACAGAAACTCTTCTTATTCTTTCTTTGTATATATTGTTCTTTTTGATTTTCAAAATACAGTATACCAGCCTTCGGTACATTAGTTATCAGCTTGTATTACTTCATCCATTCTTTCATAATAATAATCGCAAACTTCTTTCATTCTGGAAAGATTCTCCTCGTTGCTTGCATCATAAACACCAACAACTACGAAACCTGCCTCCTTTGCCGTCTCTGCAGCATGGATAGCATCTTCAAATACCGCTGTATTCTCTGGCTTTGTCTGCAGGAATTCTGCTGCTTCCCGATAAATCTTTGGTTCATCTTTCCCTGCACCTACCTCTGTGCATGTATAAATTTGCTCAAAGTATTGCAGAACACCGTTTCTTTCCAGCGCTGCTTCCACCAGTTCTTTATTACTGGAAGTGGCAATTACCATTTTAATTTTCTTCTCACTCAACCATTCCAGCGTTTCTTTCACACCTGATTTCAATGGTGCTTCAAACCGATAAAAATCACTTACAATTTTCAGAACTTCTTTTACAATCTGTGGAATCGGTTTATCAATCTGATATTCTTCCTTCAGATAAGCTGCTCCCTGTTCCAGACTCATAGTATTCAGCACGTCATGAAGTCCTTCTCTCGCCGAAATTCCAAGACTTGTCAGGTAGCGTTCTCCGATATCATCCCACACGGGCATAGAATCCAGTAATGTCCCATCTACATCAAAAATACATGCCTGAACTTCAGTAATATCACTCATTATTCTTTACCTTTTTATGCAGCTTCCTCGCTGCTCATCTGATGCCATTACTACAAAATCAATCGTCCATCATCTGAATCGCATCAGTTGTCTTCTTGTACTGCTCTTCTACCTTTGCAAAAAGTTCTTCACAACCTTCTGTGTTTCTGCCTCTGAGCTGCTCTGTAATATCAAAGCTTGGTTTATACAGATTGTCAAATCCAAGATTCTGGCATACACCTTTTAATGTGTGAGCAGCCCGAAATGCTTCCTCACCATTTCTCTGTGCCAGATTATCTTTCAGGCTCTGGAAACTTCCGTCATCCAGAAACTTCTTCGCAAATTTCTTAATCAGACCTTCACTTCTCAGTCTTCCCAGAACACCTTCATAATCCGCACCCATCTGTTCATAACATTCTTTTACTGTCATATCTATCTCCTCTTTATTTACGTTAACAACCTTCCAATTTATCGCTATACCAATTCATGCAGTACCAGTATTTCCTATAATTCGCCTGTTTTTGCAATATGATTATTTTATCACACCATGTAGCCATTCACAAGTATTCTTACAAAAAAGAATCGCGAAAAATCGCACGAAAAATAGTTAATTCATCCCCAAAAAAGCACTTTCATATGCAAGTGTCTGTCACATATGAAAGTGCTGATACAAATCATATTTTTATAAGTATTAATCCCTGCTGCCAAACATATATAAACCTTATTTACTGTTTAACATTCAGCTTATCTGAAAAATCCCTGATTCTGGAAATATTCGATAAACGGATTTTCGTTGTCATTCTCATCGGAATCGCTGTTGTCTTCGCTGTCAGCATCTTCGTTGTTATCTGACTTTGAGTCTCCTTTATCCTTTTTATCTTTTTTACTGTCCTTGCTGCTATCGCTCTTGCTGTCATCAGCATTTGTATTTTCATCCAGAGTCACTGTGATCGTTTCTTCTTTATAACCATTTCCACTAGGAACCTGAACTGTCAGATCTACATCTTCACCTGGTTCATAGTAGGAAAGATATTCAATCAACTGATCTGCACTTGAAACAGATTTTCCATTGAATTCTGTAATAACACTGTTTGCTTTCAGACCTGCTTTATCTGCTGCACCGCCATCTGTTACTTTTGATACAAATACACCTGCTGGAATTCCATACATCTGAACTGCTTCAGAACTTACAGAAGTGCATTTAATTCCAATTACACCATGCTCAGAATCATCCAGTTTATCTCTGGAAGTCTCATTCATCAGGTTCTGAAGAATGTCTGTTACATCAGAGATTGCGATTGCATAACCCATACCTTCAACTTCTGTAGATGCAAGTTTTGCAGAGTTGATACCTACAACCTCACCTTCCATATTCAGAAGAGCACCACCACTGTTACCAGGGTTGATAGCTGCATCTGTCTGGATCAGGTTTACACCTGCACTGCTGTCATCACTTCCATCTGTTACTGTATTGTTATCAGAATCCATTCTACGGTTCTTAGCACTTACAATACCGGTTGTAACAGACTGACCATATCCAAGAGCATTACCAATAGCAACTACCTGCTCACCAACTTTCAGATCATCGGAGCTGCCAATCTTTGCAACGGAAATAGCGTCCATTGTGTCACTGTCAATATCATCCAGAGCTACAGATACAACTGCAAGGTCTCTCTCTTCATCAAATCCTTTTACAGATGCTTCTACTGCATTTCCATCTACAAATGCTACTGACAATGTATCTGCACCTTCTACTACGTGATAATTTGTAGCGATCAGAAGTTCATCATCATTCTTACCAACAATGATACCTGAACCACTACCTTCCACTTCCTGTTCCTGCTGCTGTGGAGCATATCCGTACATTCCATATATTCCATAGTAGTTCTGTACTTCCTGAACAGATTTTGTTGTGATAGATACGATAGACGGAAGTGCTTCTGATGCAATATCAGATATATCAAGGCTACCTTTTGCTGTGCTGTCTTTTGCTTCTGTGCTGTCATCTGTTGCAGAATCACTGTCGTCTGCTTTCTTCTCAGATTTTGCAAATGTCAAAGTTGTTTCATCTTTATTTGCTGCTTCTACTGTTGTTGTTCCTGTAATCTTATTGATTCCTTCAAAGCTTCCTGCTGCCAATCCGCCTGCAAGTACTGCACACAGGCTAAGTGTAAGACCTTTCTTTGCGATTTTTCTAATTTTATCATTTCTGTTATCTTTATTCATCATAATAAAGTCCCTCCCTGGATCTATGTCAATTTCATAAAGCAATCTGAAATGAATCTTTTAAGTATTGCTTCATGTTTATTTATCTCTGTTTCCTTTTGATGCTTCTAAGTATAGAAATGATTTGTGTTCTTTGTGTGGGAAAAATGTGTTTAATTTGTGATGATTTTCCGTTTGTTCAATCATCAACATGATTTTCATAGAAATATTCATCTCCACACATGATCTCCCTAACTCCTATACATATTGAAAATTCTCTTCGCGGTATACCCTGGAACCTGTGCTTTCCAGTTTCCTACCTGACTGTTCAATACTTTCTCTGTATATTTCAGTGAATTAGAACCATCCATATTGGCAAAAACATTAAATGCTGTTTTCTTTTTGCCATTTGCATCCTTCAATCCCATCGCTAGTCCCTGCGCAACCTCATGAGCTTCGTCTTTGTAGCTTCTTATAATAAACGCATCAATCATTGGATTGCATGCTGCCTTGTAATATGCCAGTGCCAGTGCTGCCGCCTGGTTTGCCTGTCCTCCGGATGCAGAAGAGAATCCCTGTTCAGAAAGAATAATCCTTGTATTTGATCCATATTTACTTTTTACATAGTTTGTCAATGTCTCAATATTTCGCATTGTAATAAATGTTGTTGAATTTGCATCACTGGTAAACATAGATGCATTTGCTCCTGACCAGAACTGAGAGTCTGAAAGCGGCTGATTATAGGCATGATATGCAAGATTCCAGTTAACACCTTTCTGCATACTGGAAATCTTAGATGCAAAACTGTCTAACGTTGATTTTGCACTGTAGCAGACTGTAAATGCATTTTTCTGGTTCCAGCAGTTATCCAGGCAAATAAATACTTTGGAACTTGCCCGGCTGCTGCGTACTGCATTGTACAGACAGCGGAATGCTTCACTGTACATGGAAATAAATTTGGAGAAACTGACGTTTCCTACGTAATAATATCCACTCATAGTATTTACTTCATTTCCAAGAATCCAGTTACTGATATAGCAATTATTGCTTCCAAACTTCTCTCCCAGATATGCAAATATTGCCTCCATAGTCTGTCTCGTTGTACTGTTATCTGTATTCCATCCATAGTAAGCAGTTTCCGCATATGGACTGTTTCCCGTGGTAAAACTCTGGGTACTTGCATTCTTATCAATACTTATCTGTGCAGTCACCTGAATTCCTTTTGCATTGCACTGCTGAACCAGATTCATATATCCATATAAACCATTAAAATGATACGTCTTTCCATTATACTTATACGTTTCCACCCCACTGTCTTTTCTCATTAGATCTGAAATATATAAGTTGAAAAATATAGTCTTGGATTTTGTATCGGTTACTTCACTGAAAGTCGTGGACTGTATCCCTTTTTTCGTTTTTGGTACAAAATATGTTGCTGTATTTGAACTGAGTTTTTCCGGATTGCTGACATAACTTTTCGAACTGATCACTGTATATATAGTCTTGGATTTCTTTACTCCTACTGCGAATTTTCCCTGTGCATATTCCGGATGTCCAGAAATATCCAGTTTAAATGTAATTTTTCCATTTGCTGTTTCTGGCTTATTTACCTTCGCTGCTGCTTTCTTTACCTTGCCTGTATTAGAATCTACATACACCAGATAATAATAACTGTCTGTACTTTTTACGTAATTGGAGACAGTTGCAGAGGCTGTGATGGTCTTTGCTTTTGTTCCTTTTATAGAGGTCAATGTAGCCGCTTTTGCCGATGGACTGATTTCCTTTGTCCACTTTGCATATAAAGTAAGTTCACCTTCCGTCCCCTTCTCGATCACGCTTATCTTCTTTTTGTACTTGCTGTCTGTATACCATCCTACAAAATGATATCCGGAACGTGTTGGATTTTTTAATTTAATCTCATCTTCTACTGTGTAGGTCTTCGGATTGGATGAATTATTTTTTCCCTTATTAAGTTTGTATGTAATCTTATACGCAGAAGCTTTTTCCCAGATAGCGTATAAGGTTACTGTATCTTTATTCTCTGTAGTTGATACTTCAGATGATGTACCTGCTGGTTCTTCTGTATCGGATGGTTCTTCTGAAACAATTGGCTGTTGTGTATCTACCGCCTGTTGTGTATCCGCAATCTGTTTTGCATTAGTTGCAATTTCTGCATCATCTGTGCTTTCTGTCGCAACTACGTTTGCTACATCCAATATTTCTTCTGTATTTTCAGATTGCTGTACTGCAGTATTCGCTGTTCCATTTTCATTTACTATTGTGTTTATACCTGACAGTTGAGAAGTCTCCATATTTCCTTCTGTTGCTGCAGTCTGAACGGTATTCTGCTCATTTTCTCCCTGTGTCTGCACTTCTGAATTGACTGATATCAGTAAGTTTCTGATCGAGTCTCCTGGTTTGTACGCATTACCAGTACCATCTTCTTTTGTATTCCATTCTTTAAATGTATAACCAGCTTTTCCATTTAATGCTGCCGGTGCTTTCGCAGTCTCAATGTCTGCATATGGGATCACATATGACTTTTGCAGTTTTCCCTCACTATAGAGCTGTATGATATATCCTTCTGCTGCCTGAGCTGTATCCGCGTCCCCTGGCTCTGGCTGTTTAGGATGATCCATATCATCTGAAGATGTTTCCGCCTCATTATCAGGCTCCGATTCTCCTGTCCCAAATACCTCTTTATCGTCTTTCTCAGTTGGCAGTTCCTCTTCTGCCTCGTCTTCAAATTCTTCGTGTACAATTATATTTCCGTCGGCAGAAAATTCCGCTGCCCATAATGTCTGTGGTATACAGGAGGACGCGAGCATAGATACTGCCAGTCCTATTGCCATGAACTTCTTCCATTTATTCATATTCTTCTCCTTCTCTTATTTCATACCTGTCTGCACTTTTCAGTAACTGTTTCGTAATTGTCCAGTAGCTTCAAGGTTAATTTATCTTTGGTGGAAAAATTTTGACTGAAACCTCTCAAACCAGAGTCCTGCTGAACAACTACAATGTCTCTATTTAGTATAGCATCTGCAAAATCCTCCGACAACAAAAAAGACCGTTAAATCAACTCTTTCCTGCTGATCTAACGGTCTCTCATGTACTTTTTTATTTCACAGTTCCAATCTTATTTAATGGCCAGTAACGAACTGCCACCTGTGCCTCAATTGCATCTTTTTCTACAAAGGTATTCTGCCAATAACGGGAATCCATACTGTGGTTTCTGTTATCTCCTAACATGAAATAGCATCCCTCAGGAACCGTATATGGTCCAAAACTTCCCTCCGGTGTTTCCGGGCAAAAGCTGTCATCTAATGGTTCTTCAGAATCATTGATATATACTTTTCCATCCACAATATTTACGGTTTCTCCAGGCAGGCCGATTACTCTTTTTACAAAAAGCTGAGATGGGTCATCCGGATATTTGAATATTACGATATCAAATCTCTCTGGATCATCTTTTATATATGCCAGACGATTTCCAAATACTCTGTCGCCTGTCATAATCGTCTCTTCCATAGATCCTGATGGTACTCTCGCATTAATATATACGAAGTGTCCAAGCAGAAATGCTATGACGAAAACAGCAATAATGATCTTTGCATAGTCCCATACTTCTTTCCAGACTGACTGGCTTTTACTTTGCTGTTCTGTCTGGTTTTTTTCCTCATTTTCCATCTTCTGTCGTACCTCCAATTTGTGCCAATACATCTTTGCAGATAAGTATATCATGTATCTTTCAGGATCATGTAATAACTGTTTTGCAAAGAATACGTTGAATATAGTTTATCACATCTGTGCTTGCTTCACCACTTAATTTTTTATAAAATCGTTGTGAATGTTTCACGTGAAACAATGTCTCTTTTATTACAAAAATATTATTCTGCTATTTCTATAACCTTTTTTATACTATAGTTTTATCTTCAGTATCATATATTGCTTTTCACTTCATCTTTTTTATAGAATACTTTATCTTATAAAAGAAAAAGCGTTATGTTTCACGTGAAACATATACGCTTTTTTCTACTCTAACAAGTAAAATCTTAGATTTCCTGCTGATAATACTCCAGAAAATCTCTGATCTTTCCGGCTGCTTCTTTCAGTACTTCTATTCTAGGTAAATAAACTACTCTGAAGTGATCTGGCTGATGCCAGTTAAATCCACCGCCATGTACCAGCAAAATCTTCTTTTCTTTTAACAAATCCAATGCAAATTTCTCATCATTTACAATATTAAATTTCTTTGTATCAATCTTAGGAAACATATAGAATGCTGCTTTCGGTTTCACAGCAGTAATTCCCGGAATATCTGTCAATGCATTATAAATAAACTCTCTCTGCTCATAAATACGTCCACCAGGAACAATATAACTCTCCACACTCTGATGTCCACCCAATGCAGTCTGAACAATTGACTGTGCCGGTACATTAGAACAAAGTCTCATATTGGAAAGCATCTTAATTCCTTCGATATAGTCTCTGGCAATTGCTTTATTACCGCTCAGGATCATCCATCCAATTCTGAATCCTGCGATCATATGTGATTTTGACAGACCACTAAATGTTACACAGAATAAATCAGGAGCCATAGAAGCAATAGAAATATGTTCTTCACCATCCATTACCAGACGATCATAGATCTCATCAGAGAAAATGATCAGATGATGTTCTCTGGCAATATCTACTATTTGCTGTAATACTTCTTTCGGATACAGCGCACCAGTCGGGTTATTCGGATTTATAATAACGATTGCTTTTGTTCTGCTGTTAATTTTTCTTCGTATATCATCCATATCTGGATACCACTCTGCCTGTTCATCACAGATATAATGTACTGCTTTACCTCCGGCAAGAGTTGCACATGCTGTCCATAATGGGTAATCCGGGGATGGAATTAAAATTTCATCTCCATTATCTAATAAAGCTGACATACTAAGGTTGATCAGCTCGCTGACACCATTTCCTGTATAAATATCCTCAATAGATACATTAGGAAGTTTTTTCAGCTGCGCATACTGCATAATTGCCTTTCTGGCAGAGAATAAACCTTTTGCAGGGGAATATCCCTCACATTCTGTCAGCTGCTGTCTCATATCATAGATTACTTCATCCGGTGTTCTGAATCCAAACGGTGCCGGGTTTCCGATATTCAGCTTCAGAACCTGAGTTCCTGCATCCTCCATACGTGCAGCTTCCTCAACAACAGGTCCTCTTACATCATATAACACATTATCCAGCTTTGATGACTTTTTAAATTCGCGAACCTGTGCTTCTTCTACTGTATTATTCTCGTTTTCTTTCATATTATTATTGTAATTATAATCAAATTTCATATTTTCCATCTGAACTCTTGCCTCATTTGTGTCTTTCTTTAGTGGTTCTACTGCTGTATCATTTCCTTTTAACCAATCCGCTTCTACCTCTAATGTATTCGCAAGGAAATGGAGGATTTCAGATCTGGGAGTTGTTTTGCCGCTCAGATACTGACTCACATGGCTCTTTCCAAGTTTTACTCCCTGCTCTGCCGCCTTCTTTACAAGGTCAATCTGCTTCATATTCTTCTGTTCCATCGCTATTTTTAATCGTTCAGCAAATATATTATTCATAAATACAATCTCCGTTCTTTGTAAGAAACAAATTAACCCGTTCTAATTAATGGAATGTTGGTATACTTCCTAACTCTTTTACATATATTATTATAGAAAGAACAGGTATGTTATATCGTTTATACGGGAATGAAAATACATACAAACATTAATCAAGTTCAAATATATTTCTTCTGGTCTTATATGTAAACATATGTTCTGTTCATTTTTAAAACCCGCATTTTATCAGCTTTTTCAAGTTTTTTTCTTTGCTATTATACTATAATTGAACTGATAATTCAACGGTAAATTTCATTATTTTCAATTTTATTAACAAAGTTCAACATTCAGTTCAGTTCGTGGTTCATTTTTATTTTGAACTATATTGAACTTATTAATCATTTTGTTATTTCGGTTCAATTAGTTTAATTTATTATTTTGAACTGTTTATTGAACCAATATTAAACTTTCTTCATTTTGGTTCAATATTAGTTCACTTTTATGTTCAATATCTTTAAAAAATCCTTTATTTACGCGGTTTTTGTATCATTTCATATATCCCATTTGTTTTATTTTAAGTTCAAAATAGCATATATTTTATTACTATTTTGGACCAGGAAGATAAAATTATCCTCTTTCATGCCTACTCATGGCAAAATAACCATTTCTATGCCGAATCTCTTGCTCCGCATTGCCTCTATAATCAATCTCAAACTATATACGAAACCCTAAATAAGATTAGAGCGTGTTTGAAAAGGGCTTTCTGCAGGATGTGCGTCACAATTTGTGGGAGGTTTCGTTCGGATGAGGGCGTCGCAGCGGGCTACCACCGGACCACGACAACCGAATTCGGGCAAAATATACCGCAAAGTGGGGCGTACAGATTGCGGGAATGATTTTTCAAACACGCTCTAGTCCAATAAATCCTGGCTGTTAATCTACATAGCATTTATTAATATCTGATAAAATACAGTCAGCTGATTTATCACACTTACATCTACGTCTTATTATATGTAGACAAAAGTTCATATATATCAACACTACAATGTATTATAAAATTCTATTTTTGTTTTCTAAAAACAGATTCCAGGTGGTATTCTTCTTCAAACACTGTATTGAGTATTTTATAAAATCGAAGTTTTGTTACATCTTTTTGTCCTATAACAAATATTCCATTGTATATCGTACATTCCTTCTATTAGACAATTCTGAAGAACTTTTTTGCTCTTATAACATAAGAATATTAACATTTTATTTGCTATAACATAAAAAAATACATATAGAAATTCTGCAAACCTGTCAGAAATTCCATATGTATCTTTTCTTCCCCTATTTATCATCAAATACACCCTTTCTTTACTGTATTATCCAGTCAGATACTCTATTATGCGATATGAAATACGTCTCCGTATCATTTTATAACATAAAATAAGCCCACTGCTTACTCTTTTTATAAATAATACAGTGGACTTATCTGTTAGTTTCTTGTTTTATTGCTTATTAGTACGATTTATGTCACATTAAATTTATTGTCCAATTTATTTCTCTGGACTTACGATTTTACCAGCTACTGCACATGCAGCTGCTGTTTTCGGAGATGCAAGGTAGATTTCTACCTTGGAAGTTCCCATGCGGCCAAGGAAGTTTCTATTATTTGTAGCTACTACACGTTCACCGTCTGTAAGAATTCCGCCTGCACGTCCACAGCATAATCCACATCCAGGATGTGTGATCATGGCTCCTGCCTCTGCTAAAGTGTCCAGGATTCCCAGTTCGATTGCCTGACGATATATTTTACGGCTTGCAGGGGTTACGATTAATTTCACGTAATCTGCTACCTTTTTGCCTTTTAAGACCTCTGCAGCGGCTTTCAGGTCCTCCAGACGACCATTTGTACAAGATCCGATGAATACCTGATCGATTTCTGTTCCTTCGAGTTCGCTTACATTTCTGATCTTATCTACCTGAGACGGGCATGCCATAACCGGTACGAAGTCTTCTGCGCGATATGTAATAGTCTTCATATATGTTGCATCCTCATCGCCTACAAGGCTCTTCTGGAAGTCATTTAACTCGATTTCGCAGTATTCTGCGGTCTTTTCATCCGGTGTGAATAATGCACATTTCGCACCGGCCTCGATTGCCATGTTTGCCATGGTCATACGGCTTGCTACCGTCATATTCTTTATTGTGCTGCCTGTGAATTCAAGTGCTCTGTATGTAGCTCCATCAGCGCCCAGATCACCGATCAGACGCAGGATAATGTCTTTGGACATAACGTTTTCCGGAAGTTCTCCCTCGATCACGACTTTAATTGTCTCCGGAACTTTGATCCACATCGTTCCTGTTCCCAGGATACTTGCCATTTCTGTATATCCGATACCAGAAGAGAATGCACCTACACATCCGTAAGTAGTTGTATGGCTGTCTGTACCGAATACAATATTGCCTGGTTTCACGTAGCCCGCTTCAGTCATTAACTGATGGCAGATTCCGTCACTTCTGTGGACGTTTTTCATGCCGTATTTCTTTGCAAAAGCATCTCCTGTATGGAAATGTCTGGTATCATCTAACTGACTTGCAGGAACCAGATGATCGTAGATCAAAACTACTTTATCCGGGTCCCAGAGCTTCGTAAAGCCCATTTCCTCGAACTTTTCTGCTACGAACGGGATAAATATATCATGGATCATAACTCTGTCTACATTGACCGTTACGATGTCTCCTGGCTTTACTGTTTTTCCAACATTGTTTCTAATGATTTTCTCAATAACTGTCTCGCCCATTTGCTTCTCCTTTCCCATTAATCCAGACCGTTTAATTTACGCATGGCTTTTACAAGTCCGCCTGCCTGGATAATACTCATCAGATTCTCCGGCAGAGAAGCGATCGGGTACTGTTTTCCATTGTAATCTACATGTTCGTTCATCACTACGGTTATTTCGTCGCCCTCTTTGATGTCATCATGGAGATTTGGCTGTTCGATCAGGAGAAGTCCGTTGTTAATAGAGTTTCTGAAGAAAATTCTTGCAAAAGATTTGGCAATTACACACTGGATTCCCAGTGCTTTGATGATTTCCGGTGCCTGTTCTCTGGAAGATCCGCATCCGAAGTTCTTTCCTGCAACAATAATGTCACCTGGCTGAATCTGTCCTGCCAGTTCCGGGCGCAGCGGACAAAAGCCATACTGTTTCATATCGTCGATTGTTTTCAGTGCGAGGTATTCTGTCGGGATAATGATATCTGTATCGATATCATCGCCAAGTACCCACACTTTTCCTGTGAATTTTTCCATAATTTTACCTCTTTATATCTACGTCTGCATATGTATTGAGCTTACATTCCAAATGTAAACGAAATATATGCAGAATCTATAGTTTCTCAACAAAATGTTTCATGTTTCACGTGAAACAGCTGTGTTTAACATCACGTGAAACCAGGAGCACTGCTTCCCACATCTCGGTTTCACTATCTTATTTATGTAATTTATACTTCACTTGCCAGCGCAATCTTTCCTGCAATAGCAGATGCTGTAACAGTAGCTGCTGATCCCAGATATACTTTGGAGCTCGGATGTCCTGCACGGCCTTTGAAGTTACGTGTTCCTGTGCTGATGAGGACTTCGTTTTCACCGATAACACCCTGGCAGCTTCCCCAGCATACGCTGCAGTTCGGATTCATAACAATGGCTCCAGCGTCCATAAAGGTGTCTATAAGACCTTCTTTTAATGCCTGGCGGTAAATTGTCTGGCTTGCAGGTACAACGAGGAATCTGACGCCCTCAGCGACCTTCCTGCCCTTAATGATCTCAGCGCCGACACGGAGATCTTCAATACGTCCGTTGTTGCAGGAGCCAAGGAATGCTTCATTGATCTCAATTCCGCAGGTTTCTTCTGCAGGAACTACATTATCTACAAAGTCAGGTTTAGCAACTACAGGACGGACTTTTGATAAATCAAATGTATATTCTCTTGCATAAATAGCATCTGGATCACTGTGGAATACAGCTTTTGGTTCACGTCCGTGTTCTTTCAGGTATTCGATAGCCTTTTCGTCTGCTTCAAAGATACCAGTCTTAGCACCTGCCTCTACTGCCATGTTGCAGAGCGCCATACGGTCACTGATGCTGAGTGTTTTTGCACCCTCTCCTGTAAATTCCATTGCCTGATAATTACATCCGTTTGCACCAATTTCTCCGATAATTGTAAGGATCAGGTCTCTTGCATAAACACCCTCAGGAAGTTTGCCTACAAGATTGAATTTCACGCTCTCAGGAACCAGTACCCAGGATGTTCCTGTAACCATTCCGTACAGGAAGTCTGTGCATCCTACACCTGTTCCAAATGCGCCTAATGCACCGTAGGAGCATGTATGGCTGTCTGCGCCGAAGATCAGTTCACCCGGGCGGACATAATTCTCGATCATAACCTGATGGCACACACCTTTGCCTTCCCAGAAATCAATATTGTTTTCTTTTGCGAAATCTCTCATTTTCTTCTGGGATGCTGCTGTTTTCGGGCTGTCAGACGGTACATTATGATCCACGATAAACACAAGCTTGCTTGTATCTGCAATGTGCGGATTCTTTAATTTGTTATTGTACATATCAACAGTAAGATGTGTGGTTCCATCGTTACTCATCAGACGGTCAAGTTTGACTGTATGGATATCTCCAGGTTTTACACTGTCTACTCCTGCTGCTGCAGCGATAATCTTTTCTGCAATTGTCATTCCCATTTTACTTTTCCTCCTTGTTCAGAGATGCGATCAGGCCGCCCTGATTTAAAATGTTCTGCATGTATTCCGGAAGTTTTGTACAGGAATATGTTTTTCCGTTGGCTTCTACAGTTCCCTCGGACATGTGAAGAACCATCTGGTCTCCGGTATTTACTTCGTCCGGAAGATCTTTACAGACAATTACCGGTAAGCCGATATTGATAGAGTTTCTGTAGAAGATTCGTGCGAAAGATTTCGCTACGACTGCCTGTACACCTAATGCTTTTAATACGCCAGGTGCCTGCTCTCTGGAGGAGCCGCATCCAAAGTTCTCCCCGCCTACTACGAAATCCCCAGGTTTTACTTTCTTAGAAAAATCCGGATCCAGTGATTCAAAGGCGTGGCCTTTCATCTCATCCAGATTCGGAAGTAACAGATACTGTGATGCTATGATCTGGTCTGTATCCAGATCGTTATGAAATTTAAAAATTGTTCCTGTTTCCATAAAAACCAGTTTCCTTTCTGTATTGTTTTATGTTTTAATAATTTATCTCTCTTTAGCGATTTATTCAGATAAATTCTTTTCCTATTTTAGCACAAAAGACAGGAGGTTGAAAACGCCTGTTTTCAATATTCCTGTCTTTTTTATAATACCACGCTAAATCTATTCTTAACCTCGTGTGATAATAGCTGATGATAAGTCGCCTTGATTTAATTGTGAAAAGCATACGCCGTAAATGAGGACTTACTCTCATGTAAAAGAGTTTAAACATATACCAATTGTCTTGTTCATCAAACATTTTTAAAAGAAAAAAAGATCTCTGCTTTCTATCTGCAAAGATCTTTTTTCTTTAATTCATTATTTTTACAACATATATGCTGTAATTTTACATATTTACCACAATCTCAGTGATCAGCTCTTTAAATGATTTTGCCACGCGGTCAGCGGTTTCCTGGACTTCTTTGTGGTTGAGTTCTTCTTTGGAAATTCCCGCTGCCATGTTGGTAATGCAGGAGATTCCGCAAATTTCAAGTCCCATGTGGCGAGCCGCCATAGCTTCGCATGCTGTACTCATCCCTACTGCATCTCCGCCCCACCACTGTGCCAGTCTTACTTCTGCGGGAGTTTCATAGTTCGGACCGGTAAATTGAACGTATACCCCTTCCTGAAGCCTAATACCGCATCTGTCTGCGCATTTTCTGATGACATCCTGTAAACGGAGACTATATACTTCGCTCATATCAGGGAATCTTGCACCAAGTTCATAGATATTTTCCCCAATTAGCGGGCTTGGTACTCCTGTTGTAATGTGGTCTGTAATCATCATAAAGTCTCCCGGTTTATATTCCGGATTTGCACCACCTGCTGCATTTGTCAGGATGAGTTTCTTTGCTCCCATCATCCCCATCAATCTTGTCGGAAGTACAACATCTGTCATCGGGTATCCTTCATAATAGTGAACTCTTCCCTGCATGATCACTACCGGAACATTTCCAACATATCCAAATACAAATCTCCCTTTGTGGCCTGCTACTGTTGAGGTCGGAAAGTCCTCGATATCTGTATAATCAATGGTTGTTTCAATCTTAATCTCATCTGCATAGTCACCAAGTCCTGAGCCCAGGATCAGTGCTACTTCTGGTTTGAAATCTGTTTTCTGGCGTACACTTGCAAGGCAAGTCTCCAGTTTCTCATATAATTTACTCATTTACTGCTGAATCTCCTTTATTAAATGTATCACGTGAAACAATCTTTGCATGATTCTTATCCTGAGAAGCTGTCCATATTTTCATTGACAATCTTTCTCAGACCTTCATATTGTTCCTGGTCGATCAATATCTGATTCCCTTTCTTGGTGATCAGGCCATCTCCGGCGAATTTCTTTATTCCCCTGCTAACGCTTTTGAGACAAAGACCTGTCTCGTCCGCAATGCTCTGTCTGCTTTCATTGATGCAGAGTTCGCCATTTCTGTTGAATTTCTCAAACCATTCAACAAGAAGAAGTGCCAGTCTGTCTGCACCCTGGAGGAAAAGATACAGTCTGTTTCTTCTGCTCTCTTCTAGCAGGGATTCGCAGGTGATTTTTGATTCCAGTCGGAAAATATCTGTGTCTGCGTAAATCCATTTTTCATATTTAGCTCTTGGCAGCTTCACAACTGTGCATTTCGTCTCTGTTTCCCAGGTAGTCTGGTAATTTTCAAGTTCCATGATCACTTCCATTCCACCCAGCGCGATCAGATCTTTCGGTTTCATGAAATCGTATGCGATCCCGGAAATCCGATAATCCGTAGCTTTCGCTCTGCCTCTTCCAATAAAGAAAATCGTATCTGCCGGTTCATTCTCTCTGATAAAAGTGGTCCCCTGCTCCAGTTCTTCGCTCTGAAGCAGGTCCATAACCCACAATGGTGCATTGCGGAAATAAAATTCAAATTGCCTTTGTCTTTCTTTATCCACTTCTTTCAGAAACGGCAATGCGTCTTGTAAATATTTGTGCTTCATATGCGGTTCCTATACTTTCTGTGTTTTTCATCTACCGTGCGGTTTACCGGAAAATATGATTTTCTCCCGATAAACCAACTCCAAAACCATTTTTCCCTGTAAGCGTTCTTACACTAATTCATTTAAAATAGAATGTCCGATCGTTCCCTCTGGCATTTCTACACCAAAGTTATCTGCTATGGAAGCTCCGATCACTGCGAATGTATCTTCGTTTTTAATCTCGCCGCCGTTTTTCATGCTCTTGGAGTAAGCAATAAATGGCACATGTTCTCTGGTATGGTCTGTTCCTGTATATGTTGGGTCGTTTCCGTGGTCTGCTGTGATGATAAGCAGATCATTTTCTTTCATTTCTTCTAACAGGACACCCAAATTCTTATCAAATTTCTCAATTTCTCTTCCGTATCCTTCTACGTTTCTTCTGTGTCCCCATAATGCGTCGAAGTCTACAAGATTAACGAAGCACAATCCTTTGAAATCTTTTTTGCATATGTCAATTGTCTGCTCCATTCCGTGTACAGAACTGTCTGAATGATGTGTCTCTGTGATTCCCTCTCCGCAGAAAATATCGTTGATCTTTCCTACACCGATCACGTCGAGGCCTTTGTCCTTAAGTGCATTTAAAGCAGTAAGTCCTGTAGGTTTCAGAGCGTAATCATGACGGTTGCTGGTACGTTTAAATTCGCCTTTTTTCTTTCCAACATACGGTCTTGCAATGACTCTTCCAACTCTCCATTCGTCCTTCAATGTAATCTCTCTGGCGATCTCGCAGCAGCGATACAAATTCTGAAGATCAAATGTTTCCTCGTTTCCGCAGATCTGAAGTACGGAATCC
Source organism: Blautia sp. MSJ-9 (assembly GCF_018919065.1). Lineage (GTDB taxonomy): Bacteria > Bacillota > Clostridia > Lachnospirales > Lachnospiraceae > Blautia_A. Next base: position 37,038 of record NZ_JAHLQG010000011.1, read on the forward strand.
GCAGATGTATAGACGATCATTGCACCTGTCTCGATTTCCTCTTCTCCCAGTTCCTCAATGATCTCAGTCCCACTTGCACTTTTGTTTCCGATTACTTTCTTACCGCACTGTTTCTCCAGTTCAGCGATCAGTTCCGGCGGGAAACCTGTTTCTGTAAAGGTTTTAAATGGTTTTTCTGTCTTGATTCCCATCATCTCCCAGTGTCCGGTCATAGTATCCTTACCGTTGCTGGCTTCACTCAGACGAGTATAGCGTCCGATCGGATTTTCCACGCCTGTCATATTTCCGGCCGGATGGAGATTCAGCATTCCGAGTTTTGCGAGATTTGGGATATCAAGAGAACCCATTTTCTCAAGAATATGTCCAAAAGTGTCTACTCCGGTGTCACCAAAATTTGCTGAATCCGGCATTGCCCCGATTCCCAGAGAATCAAGTACAATTACAAAAATTCTTTCATAATTTTTCATGTTTCCTTACCTCATCTCTTATATTTTGCTGTTATGCTCCGGTACAACCTTTCTTTTACAGCTTCTACTGCAAAGGCCGCATCTACTGCATTCTTCATCAGAAGCAGGACCTCCTCATCCCGGATTCCGTATTGTTTTTGAACAAATTCCAGTTCTTTTGTTAATGTTGTGTTACTGACAGTTCTGTTATCTGTATTGATAGTAACTCTCAGGCCTGCGTCCAGAAATTCTCTGAGAGGATATTCGGCAGTACTTTGGACCGCTTTTGTCTGGAGATTACTGATCGGGCACATTTCGATACCGATCTTTCTGGCGGCCAGTTCCTGCTGAAGTTCTTTGTTTCCTCTCATTGCAATTCCATGACCAATCCTGCCTGCTCCGGCGCTTACTGCATCTGCAATATTCTGTGCATTTCCGCATTCCCCTGCATGAATTGTAAATGGCATTCCAATCTTATGTGTATTGTGAAACAGATTCATAAATTCAGTCATGGGATATGAGGCTTCTGCACCTGCAAGATCTGCAGCACATACGCCAAAGCCTAAGTATTCACGGGCAGTCATTATCATTTTGCTGTTTTCTTCTTCGCTGTGGTATCTCATGGCGCAGGTAATCACACCGAATTCTACTCCGAAATCGTCTTTGCCCCGTTCCAGACCTTTCAACAGCGCTTCGATGACCTTTTTGCAGTTCATCTCTTCTGTCACCGACAATAGAGGTGCAAAGCGGATTTCTGCATAGCAGACATTCTCTCTGCTCATGCTTCTGAGCACATCGTATCCGGCTTCTTCCAGTCCTTTTTCATCCATAATGCACTGTCCAGGCAATGTGAATTTTTCCAGATATTCTGCAAGGCTGGTACAGTCGTCTGATACACTCAGTTCCTCCTGAAGCACCTTTCTTCCCAGGCGCTTCTCTATAAATTCACGACTGAGTGATCCATCCAGGTGGCAATGCAGTTCTATTTTCGGTAATGTGATCAGTTGTTCCTGTGTCATGATGTTTCTCCATTTTTTGCTTCGTATAATACTTTATCTATCAGTCAAACTTCTGGATTTTTCCAGAAATATAGCCTGATGTAAACTGGTTTCATGCTAAATTCAGCGGTCCGAATCCCTGTGGTAAGAGCTCTTTTAATGTATAAACATCGTAATGATCTTTATCCACTGCCAGAATGATCTTAAAGGTCTCCGGGTTACAGAATTCCATCATTACCTGACGGCACACGCCGCATGGAGCCGCATATTCGGTCAATACGCCGTCTTTTCCGCCTACGATACAGATTGCATCAAATTCTTTTATTCCTTCGCTTACGGCCTTAAAGAACGCTGTTCTTTCGGCACAGTTGGTAGGTGTGTATGCTGCATTCTCAATGTTACACCCTGTGTAGATTTCTCCGTTCTTTGCAAGCAGTGCTGCGCCGACTTTGAAATTAGAATATGGTGTATAGGAAAATTTCAATTGCTCAATTGCTGTCTCGATCAGTTTGTCAATCATTATTTTGTCTAAGTTCTGCATAATATTACACCTCCGTTATTTTCACCCTTTTGCTCATTACTGCAATCCCTGTTACTGACAGACTATTTTCAGACTGCCGATAATAACAGATGATCAATATCCACTTGCTTCTTCATTCTTTACAATCTTAATGATTCTGCTTGTTCCCAGTCTGTCTGCACCCAGAGAAAGGAATTTCTCAGCGTCATCCAGAGAAGAAATACCGCCGGCTGCTTTCATTTTTACGTTTGATCCGATATGTTTGGAGAAAAGTTCGATATCTTCAAATGTTGCGCCACCGCCACCGAAACCTGTAGATGTTTTGATATAATCAGCTCCTGCTGCTGTTACGATTTCGCACATTTTAATCTTTTCTTCTGTTGTAAGGAAACAGGTTTCAATAATAACTTTGAGAATTTTTTCCCCGCATGCTGCTTTGAGAGTTCTGATCTCGTTCTCGATCAGATCGTATTTCTTATCTTTTAACCATCCGATATTGATCACCATATCGATTTCAGATGCACCGTTTGCAATGGCATCTTTTGTTTCAAATTCTTTTGTTGCTGTAGTTGTGTTTCCGTTTGGGAAACCAATAACTGTGCATACTGCCATTTTCCCATCCATATATTCTGCTGCTTCTTTTACATAGCATGGAGGGATGCATACAGATGCAGTTCCATATTTCATTGCGTCGTCGCAGATCTGTTTGATTTCTTCCCATGTGGATGGCTGAAGAAGAAGTGTATGATCTACATGTTTTAAGATTTCTTTGATTTCCATTTTTGCTCGTCCTCTTTTCTTTCTGCCGCTGTCAGTTTCGCTTATTACTACTGTTTAGCCTGATCTTCTCTGATCATTTTTCTGATGGCTTCTACAGCTACACGAATAGCCATATCTGTATCGTGGACTACCGGATTCTCCAGGCCGAGTTTCTCTCTTTCCTGATTTGCAACTACCAGGAAGCAGGAACCTGCTCTTACTCGAAGTTTGCCAGCTACGATAAAGAGAGCTGCGGATTCCATTTCTGATGCAAGGCATCCCATTCTCTTCCATGCTTCCCATTTATTGAGCAGTTCATAGCTTACAGGCATTTCTTCCGGCTCATGCTGACCGTAGAATGCATCTTTACACTGTACAACACCTGTGTGGCACGGGAATCCTTTTTCTTTTGCAACGTTTACAAGAGCATTGATCACATCGAGGTTTGCTACTGCTGGATATTCGATCGGTGCGTATTCTCTGGTTGTTCCCTCCATACGAACCGCACCTGTAGCGATCACTACGTCACCACTCTTTACTTCCGGCTGCATTCCTCCACATGTACCGATTCTTACGAATGTGTCTGCACCGCAGCGGTATAGTTCTTCCATTGCGATGGATGCGGACGGACCGCCGATTCCTGTTGAGGTTACGCTTACCTTTACGCCATCGAGTGTTCCTGTATATGTGACATATTCTCTGTTGTCTGCGATCAGTACCGGAGCATCGAAATACTGCGCGATTTTTGCACATCTTTTTGGATCTCCCGGCAGGATCACATAACGTCCTACTTCACCTTTTGCTACCTGAATATGATACTGTCTGCTTGCATCTTCTGAATAATTTTTCATGATCTTTCCATCCTTTACCTGAATTTTTCACGTGAAACATTTTCACATCTTATGTTATTGTTTTATACGTTTCTGGCCTTATCTCTGTCCCTTATCGTACGGAATACCCTCTGCTTTCGGTGCTCTGGAGTTCTTGGATACGAATACAAGAACGATCAGAGAAATAATATACGGGAACATGTTATATAAGGTACTTGGAAGCTTTAATGCTACCAGTACGTCAAATCCTGTATAAACATTGGAAAGTGCACGGAACAGACCAAACAAAAGTGCTGCAAGTCCAATATTTACCGGTTTCCACTGACCGAAGATCATAACTGCAAGTGCAAGGAATCCGAATCCGGCAACGCCGTTCTCAAATTTCCATTCACTGACACCGGCTGTAATATAAACCAGTCCGCCAAGTCCGCCCAATGCTCCGGAAATCAGAACACCTGCATAACGCATTTTGTAAACGTTGATTCCCACGGAGTCTGCTGCCTGCGGATGCTCTCCACATGCCATAAGACGGAGACCAAACTTAGTCTTATATAATATGATATATGATGCAATAAGAATCAGCAATGCCAAAAGCATAAACCAACTGAACTCAAATTTTCCGATGTTTACGAGGAACGCTTTCTTTGCTTCTTTGTAAGCAACTGTAGAGGAGACATTATCAATACTTTCGGACATATTGATGGCTCTTACGATTACTACTGCTGCTGCAGGTCCCAGCAGATTCAGTGCTGTTCCTACAAGTGTCTGGTCTGCGTTAAAATGAATTGCCGCAACACCAAGGAAAAGGGAAAATACCATTCCCACGATCACACTGCCAAGAATTACAAACAGGATCACCAGAGGCGCTGCCATTGTTGACGGAAGATACTTCATCATCAGAGCTCCTCCGAGTGCTCCCATAACCATGATTCCCTCAAGACCGATATTTACTACACCACTGTGTTCGGAGAAACATCCGCCAAGTGCTACAAGGATCAGAACAGATGCAAATATTAATGTATATTGGAGTAATAAAACCATTATTTTTCTCCTCCTTTCACCTGTTTTGCGGCGTTTTTCTCATCTCTTTTGTCCAGATAACGGTTAAGCCAGAGTTTGAAGAAGAATACAAATCCGCAAAGGTAAATGATAAATGCTGAGATCAGATCAGAGATCTGTGTACAGTACATTGTTTTGTCTACATAGCTTCCACCACTTGTAATGTGCTGGATAAAATAAGAGGAAAAGATCGTGCCGATCGGATTCAGACCTCCAAGGAATGCTGCTGCGATTCCGTTGAATCCCATTCCCGGAACAGTTGTCTGCTGGACCATCCAGGTTTCAATGCCACTTAAATAGAAAACAGCAGCTCCGAGTCCGGAAAGGCCTCCGGCGATCATCATTGTTACAATGGTGTTTCTCTTCTCTTTCATACCGCAATATTTTGCGGCATTCTTGTTCATACCGGTTGCTTTTAATTCGAAACCAAATTTGGTTTTCTCAAGGACACCCCATACAACCACTGCCATGATCACTGCAAGCGGTAATCCGATAGTCACAAACTTATTTCCTGAGAAAATCTGATCAAGTCCTGCATTTGGCATAAGTGCGCTTTTATTTCCGCTTGAAAGATCGATGGTATATGGTGTGGACTCTGCTTTTACCTGTGAAAGGAGCATGTTTACTCCATACAGGGAGATCCAGTTGAGCATGATACAGGAAATAACTTCGTTTACGTTGAAATACGCTTTCAGGAATCCGGAAAGTCCGCCCACCAATGCTGCCAGTACAACTGCTGCGATCAGACATACATACCACGGCATTCCGAATTTCAGTGCAAAGTACAGGGCTGCTCCTGCTCCGATCACATACTGTCCGGCTGCCCCGATGTTAAAGAGGCCTACTTTGTATGCAAATAAAACGGATAAGGAACATAATAAAAGTGCTGACGCTTTTACCAGTGTTGTTCCGCAATATTTCATAACTGCCACTGAGCTCGGATAATACAGATAGTTCTTTAAGATCGATACAATAGCCCCTGATGCACCTTTTGGATTAATGATCAGAAGTACCACATATCCGATCAGAAGTCCCACAACAATGCAGAGCAGAGACGCAAGGATGGTCTGGACTGCATTATTTCTGAGAATGCTTTCTTTTTTCTTTGTTTCTTTATTCATTGCCCTTTGTCTCCTTTCTCTTTGAACCGGCCATGTAAAGTCCCAGTTCTTCTACAGTTACTTTCTTCGGATCAAATTCTCCTACGATTTCACCTTCATACATTACAAGGATTCTGTCTGATACATTCATTACTTCATCCAGCTCCAGACTTACGAGAAGAACACCTTTTCCGGCATCTCTGGCCTGTACAAGCTGCTTATGTACGTTCTCGATCGCACCTACGTCCAGACCCCGGGTCGGCTGTACTGCAATCAGAAGTTCAGGATCTTTGTCGATCTCGCGTGCAATGATTGCTTTCTGCTGGTTTCCTCCTGACATGGATCTTGTCTTTGTGATCGGCCCCTGTCCGGAACGGATGTCATATTCTTCAATCAGTCTTTTTGCATATTTTCTGATCTCTTTTCGTTTCAGGAATCCGAATTTATTGGTAAACTGTGGTTCGAAATATCTCTGGAGAACAATGTTATTTTCCAGTGAATAGTCAAGTACCAGACCGTGTTTATGACGGTCTTCCGGAATATGGCTCAGTCCTGATGTCAATCGTTTACGGATTGACATCTCTGTGATATCCTGACCGTTCATAACGATTTTTCCACCTGTTAATGGTTCCAGACCGGAAAGTCCATAGACAAACTCTGTCTGACCGTTTCCGTCAATTCCTGCCATACATACGATCTCGCCTCTGTGTACCTGCATGGAAACGTTGTTTACTGCGTTATTTTTGTGACGTTTGGATGCAACAGACATATTCTGGATATCAAGAACTACCTCGCCTGGTTTTGCAGGCTCTTTGTCTACTATAAAATTGACATCTCGTCCTACCATCATGGCGGAAAGTTTTTCCGGTGTAGTGTCTTTAATGTCTACAGTTCCGATGTATTTGCCTTTTCTGAGAACGCTGCATCTGTCTGCTACCTGCATGATCTCTGCAAGTTTGTGAGTGATAAACAGGATGCTCTTGCCCTCTGCTGCAAGGTTCTGCATGATCTGCATTAGTTCCTGGATTTCCTGAGGAGTAAGAACTGCAGTCGGTTCGTCGAAGATCAGGATTTCGTTGTCACGATAGAGCATTTTCAGGATTTCTGTTCTCTGCTGCATGCCTACCGTTGTGTCTTCGATAATGGCATCCGGATCTACGGCAAGTCCGTATTTCTCAGACAGCTCTACGACTTTCTTTCTGGCGCTGTCTTTCTGGAGGAAGCCGCCTTTTGTTGTCTCTACACCGAGGATGATGTTGTCAAGGATACTGAAGCATTCTACCAGTTTGAAATGCTGATGTACCATTCCGATTCCGAGATCGTTGGCATCGTTTGGGTTGTTGATCTCTACTTTTTTGCCGTCTTTGTGGATCTCGCCCTCTTCCGGCTGGTATAAACCGAAGAGAACGCTCATCAGTGTGGATTTTCCGGCTCCGTTTTCTCCCAGAAGCGCGTGGATCTCACCTTTTTTCAACTGAAGTGTTATATTGTCATTTGCTATGATTCCCGGGAATCGTTTGGTGATCCCGAGCATTTCAATTGCATATTCACTCATTTTTCTTTCTCCTTTTTTCTCATGCAGAGTTTTGTTATCGTGTTATTGGATTCCAGATAAACTATTATTTCTGTATTGAATCAGACCAGACTACAAAAGAATTGATTTTATATACCTGATCCTGTCAATCACGCTTCCATTTTTGCTGTTATTCTGTAGCATTTCCAATGCATCTATTTGCCGGAAATATTGCAGAATAACAGCAAAAAATACTGATTTTGGCGTTAAAGAAAAGGGAGTACTGAACATCTGCATGTTCACTCCCCTCTCTCAGGCCATTCTCTGTCTGCACGAAGTCTTAATTATTTAATGCTGCCGTAGTCTTCTACTTTAATCTCAGTTTCCGGTAATGCTGTGATATCACCGCTTATTGTAAGTTCTCCGTCATACATTCTCTTTACAAGGTCTTTGTAATCATCTTCTGTGAAATCATCAGACCACTGTGTGGTTTCTACAGGGAGCTGAACGAAATTGTCTTCAGGATTCTCTGATACAAGACCCAGGTTATCGATCTTTCCTGCGTAATCTTTCCAGTTGTCTGCTTTGATCGCATCGAGAACGTCATTAATTGTCGGAGCAAGACCTTTCATTGCAGATGTGATAGTTAAGTCTTCGCCGATGATTCCGGACTGATCGGAGTCAACACCGATTACTTTGCCGCCTGTCTTGGTAGCTGCTTCTGCTGCTGATGTATAGATACCGCCGCCGCATGCAAATACAGCTTCTACACCTTTACTTCCATACCATGTATCCATGTATGCTGTGATGTCTGCATCGCCATAGAACTGTCCGCCACATACGTACTCAACTGCTACGTCATCTACGATATCAAGTTCTTTTGCAGCTTCGTCTGCACCCTGAACGTATCCATATCCAAAACGTGTAACTGCCGGTACGGACATTCCGCCAAGGAATCCAAGGTGATGATATCCAAGTTTTACAGCTGCATATCCTGCCATATATCCGGAAAGTTCTTCCTGATAAGTACAGCAGTAAACATTGTCCGTATTATAGTACTCTGTCACATCATATTCATCAGGATTGTAGCTGTATCCTTCACCCACACCTTTTTCGCAGATATCGCCGGCACTTACATCAAGTGCTATGAACTTGATGTCCGGATACATTTCAGACTGTTCTACTACTGCAGATGCAAACATGTATCCAGGAAGTACGATTACGTTTGCTCCGTCTGCTGCTGCCTGGTCCACACTTGCGCTTCTTGCTTCATCAGAGTCGCTTTCCGGTTTGTAGTAGTTGAATTCTACATTGTTTTCGGATCCCCATGCTTTACATGTTTCATAGGTTGTCTGGTTGAAACTCTGGTCTGTGATATCACCGGAGTCTGTAACCATCGCTACTTTCATATCAGATGCGTCGCTTGTCTCTTCTTCGCCGCTCTTGTCCGTATCATTGTCTGCTTTTTCTTCTGATTTGCTTTCTGTGTTTGTTTCTGTCTTGCTGTCAGAACTACCTCCACATGCTGTAAGTGAAAATACCATTAAACCTGCAAGTACCGCTGCTGCCACTCTTTTTTTCATGATTTCTTTTTCTCCTTTTGCACAATTTTTGTCGTGTTTGATGCAATGATAATGACATATGTCCCAAACATAAAACAGGACTCGAGTCCTTTTCTGGTGATTTTTACTTATTTTGTAAAAAATTTCCAGTTTCTTTTTGTTATTTTTGTTTATTATTTTATGCTTTTATTTCTCAAAAACAGACTCAAGTCCTTTTTCGACCATAAAATCAGCAAATATGCACAAAGCAGGGAAATCAACCATATAGGACTTTTGCATTTCATTCCCCGGAAACAGAACTACATTTTTCATATGTTACACTGGCAATATGATCGATAAATGAAAAGTTTATCTCGAAATCAAGATAGAAAAGAGGCGTTTATATGAAGAGAAAAAAATTATTTGCAACTATTTTAGCCGGTTTTCTTGCTGCAGGAATGGTGTAGATAATGAAAGTAATCTTCTGCTGGCATTCAGAGCTTATCTTGACGAAACGAATATAGGTCCGTCTTATTACGAGATCATCTATGACAGAGCTATTGTTTTTCATAAAAAATAAGGTCTAAAAAAGCGAGAGCATCCTGCATATTGGATGCTCTCGCTCGTTTTAGTCTGGTACATTCTATTTTTAATTACAAAACCATTTTATAACGGCAACATAAAGCTGGCTTCAAACCGACTTCCATCTGCCTGGAACCGACTTGTTCCTCCATATTTCTCACAAATCTGCTTCATGTAACGGATACCAATCCCCTCTTCATCCTTCCGTTTCTTCGACAGTATTTTTCCTTCTTTCTGCAGTAAAACTCCGTCAAATGAATTATCTATTGTCAACAGCAATAATTTATTTTCTCTCTGTGCTGCTATTGAAATATATCGTTTTCCATCATATTTTTCACAGGCAGTTACTGCATTATCCAGCGCATTACCAAGGATACAGCACAAATCTGCATCAGCTATCGGTAATCCATTTAATTTACAGCATACTGTAAAAGAAATCCGTCTTTCCTTTGCCACACATGCGTAATGATACAATACGCCGTCAGCTGCCACATTTCCCGTGTAAGGAATCTCTGTAATATCCGCAAGATTAAGTTCCAGGCTGTCACAGTATTCTTTTAATTCTGCGCTGTTTCCGGTTTCCTGGAATCTTTTTATCACAGCAAGCTGGTGTTTAAAATTATGGCGTACTTCCCGTTCTGTCTCCACTGCTGTTGTCAGTGCCTGATAATATTTTTTCTGCATCTCGATCTGCTGGTTCATCTGATTCTTTTCCTGGATCCGCCGATAATCCATCGCAATATTATGGCAGATAAAAAGAGCAGCGATCCCTATCAGAATTCTGCTTATCACCTGCAGAAAAGTCGCCGTATATTCCTCCGGTCCATGAGACAAAATACCGCTCAAGAACAGTGCAATCGGAATAAACCATACTGTATTCCAATAATTCTCACTTTCAATCCCCAGAAAAGGTTTTACAGTATGTATCATAAGCTTCCTGAAACACGGATAAAGTGCTGCATACATCAGAATTCCAAGTATGTTCTCAATGATCAGTCCCTGTTCTATCGTCTGATATCCAATCCTTCCGGTAATATATGCCGCAATTGCCAGAACAATCCATACAATTACTGCTGTAAGCCCGAACGTAAATAGATGTTCTTTCAGATGCCCCCGGATAACTACAATATTAACTACTCCCATGAGCACACAGAACAGTAACAAATTGATCTTGTAGAAGCTTATTGATATGTAGTTTCTCTGAGCCATCCACAGACATAACATAAAATCTGCCAGAAGTCCCACTCCATAAACTGACCATATCCAATTTCTCTGCCATTTTGACACAAGTTCTTTAAATGGAATACATCGTAAAACAAGACTCGGTATATGAGCCAATATACATAACAAGCTCACCATAATATTTGTCATTTATTTTCACCTGCCCCTCATTCTCCGTCTCATCTGTGCCCATCTGAAATCAGCAAATACGCTTTTGATTTCTTCCCGCTTTCCACGGCTGATAGGAATTTCTGTCTGATCCGATAATTTCAGCACATTTGTCGGCATAGACGTAATTTCCCGCATAGAAACAAGTGCCCAGCGGATCGGCATACAGAATTCTCCCTGAGGAACGATCTGAGACATCTCAGAAAGAGACTGAGATGCCTCCAGAGTGCCGTATTTCATATGTATGATCGTTTTTTTGCCTTTTGCCTCTATATACAAAATATCCGAAATATAGATGCTCTCCTCCATTCGTCCTACCTTTACTTCTATCGTTTTTATAGAATAAAAGCTGTCAAAAAACTTATCCAAAACACCATATACCTGTGTTTCTTCTATAGGCTTCACAATGTAATGAAGTGCCTCTATCGTAAATGCTTCCGCTGCAAAATCAATACTTGTACTTGCAAAAACAATCTGTACTTTATTATTATCCCGTATCAGTTTCTTCGCTGTCTCCATTCCATTTAGTTTGTCCATGAATATATCCATGAAAACAAGCTGATATCTCGTTGTATCTGATGCGAGAAAAGCTTCGCCGGATGGAAATTCATCTATTTCCACATAAAGATTATTTTTGTCCAGATAGTCTGAAAGAATCTTTATGAGTGCGTTCCTGTCTTCTTTTATGTCGTCACAGACCGCAACTCTTATAACTTCCTGCACTTTCTTCACCTTCTCTTGTTATACTCTATTTGCTATAAATTTATTATATTTTACCAATACTCAAACTTAAAATCCACATTTTTTGAGAGCTTTCTCGACTTTATCCACACTTATCGGCATAGTTGTAAAGTATTCCACATTCAGTCTGAATGCCTGTGGTGCAAAATCACGGTCACTGGAAAACCATGCAATCGGAAGTTCTGGATAAATTCGTCTGATTGCAATAACGCCTTCCATCCCGGCAGCATTATCCATAAGAACAAAAACTGCAGATGGCTCATCGTCCATTAATGCCGGGATCAACACCTCCTGTGTCGTCAGAATTTCTGTATCATACCCTGGTAAAAGCATCTGAAATAACTCACAAGTTGTTTTGTAACCATAAAGTATTATTTTCATTGTTTTCCCCTTTTCTCTTTTATATTCTCCGCACTGTTCTCTTATTTTCAAAAAAAGCCGCCACCTATATGTGACAGCTTCTTTTGAATGAATCTTACCCAATCCCCTGTATAAAATATGTATTTATTACAGTTATATTATTGAGCTTCTGTAAATATTTTTCTTTTATAAACATTCTTCTTTTAAAATACTCCTACCCTTAATGATATTACGGTTCCACAATATTGAAATACAGCTTCAGGGATGCCATACTGTCACAGAATGCTTTATAAAGTTCCTGATCCCCCTCTACTGATTCAATAAGTTTGCTCATACCTTCTTCATTACGCGCCGCTATTGCAAGGATACCTGTTCTCTTTGTCTTAATTGTCAGATCTGCATTTTCATCTTCTTCTCCCAGGTAATACAGCAATACACCATGATGTACTTTCAGAAGATAATTCTGCTCATCTGTAACCTGAAGGTTTACAGTAAATGATTTATCTGCCAGCTTCGTACTGTCAAGCATGATTCCCATGTAATCCAGCATGGTCTGCGTATCCATATTCTGAGCTGTAGAACCAACTCCTGTTGTTGTTCCTTCCGGATACCAGTCCGTTCCATTTCTAAGTTCTAAAGCAGCTACCAGATAAGCATTTCTCCATGCACCGGACTCTGCCTGATAGCCAAGCTGTTCCAATGCATCTGCACAGAGAAATTTTGCCTGCTCATTTTCAGGATCTGCATATACCAGTGTATTTGTGATCTGTGCTACCCACTGATATTCGCCTTTCTCATAGTCCTCTTTTGCCATTTCCAAAACTTTATCAGTATCTCCCAGATATTCCACCAGTTTCTGTGCATATGCGGACGGTTCCAGTTCATCCAGATGTACCGGATTTGCGTCGTACCATCCCATATATTTCTGATAAACTGCCTTTACATTATGTTTCAGTGTTCCATAATACTGACGTGTATACCACACTTTATTTAATGCTTCCGGCAATTCGATCATGGATGCAATCTCTGTCGATGTATAACCCTCATTAATATACAGAAGTGTCTGGTCATGTATAAACTTATAAACTGCTGCTGTATTTGTCATATACTCCTGGATCACGTCATTGCCCCAATGCGGCCAGTTATGTGACTGGAAAATCACCTCCGCATCGTTTCCAAAAAGGCTCTGTGCTTCTGTAATATATCGTGCCCACGCATTGGCATCACGAACCTGTGCACCGCGGAGCGTATAGAGGTTATGCATGGTTCCTGTACAGTTTTCTGCCATCCAGAGTGCTTTCATATCTGGAAAATATGTATTCATTTCTGCCGGAGATTCTGTATCAGGTGTAAGCTGGAATATTGTTTTTACACCGTCGATAGTTGTCTCAAAGACTTCTTCTGTCACGTTAAACGTTGGCTCCAGATATGTAACACCAGTCTGTGCTACCGCAAGTCCGATTCCTACAGAAAGTCTGCCCTGTTCTCCTGCCGGTATCACTGATCCGTACTGATATATAGATCTGCGTTTCATTGCAGTTCCCACAAAAACATTCTCTGACATAACCGCTTCCTTGAATCCCTCAGGTACGATAATTGCAGTTTTTCCGGATGCGATCTGTTCTTCAAGAGAAAGTGTCGGATCTGCCAGTTCATCTGCAGTAAGTATTCCCTGAATTCCACCATAATGATCTACATGCGCGTGACTGATGATCACCGCCGAAACATGTACATCTCCCATCTCAGATTTAAACAGATCCAACGCTGCTTTTGCAGTTGTTTCACTTGCCATACAGTCCAGAATGATCCATCCGCTATCGCTTCGCACAAAAGTCATATTGGAAATATCATAGCCTCGTACCTGATAAATATCATCTGATACCTGGAATAATCCATAATTGGCATTAAGCTGTGTATTTCTCCAGAGACTTGGATTAGCAGAATCCGGTGCATCTGTATCTTTTACGAAATCATAAACAGTCTGATCAAAGATTGTAGTATCATTATCATCCTTTATTGTCAGTGTTTCCGGTGCTGCTATAAATCCTTTTGTCGCAAATTCTTCTTCCTGTTTATCATCAAAATCCAGAAGCTGATAAACGTTTTCATTTATTTGTTTCGTAATCTCTGTCGCACCTTTTTTCTCGTTGCTCAGATCGTTTTCTGCAAAAGCTGATACTGGCATCATTGATGTCGCCAATAATACGCTTAAAACAGTAGCTGCTACTTTTCTCTTCATCTGCAAGTCCTCCTTTTTATCACCAAATTTACTATATGACTTCTTTCCACTATTTATTCTTGGCTTTTAAGATGAATGAAGTATATCACAAGGACTTCCTTTTTTTCTTTCTCATGGAATGAATTACACGCTTCTGGCATGAAATGCAAAAAAAGCTGTAAACCTCTTACTTTTCATAAAAGGTTTACAGCATTATTTCCTGGCGTCCCCGAGAGGATTTGAACCTCCGACCCCTCGCTTAGGAGGCGAGTGCTCTATCCAGCTGAGCTACGAGGACATTTAAACCACGTTTATAATACTACTATATTTCAAAGAGAATTACAAGCGCAATCTGTTTTTTCTTCTTTTAATTCTCTTCTGCTTTCGGATTCCAGGTATTGTCTTCCAGTTTCTGGATCATCTCATCCAGCTCAACGGTATATGCTACTTTTACATCACTGTCCTGTTTAACGATAAACTCAGACAGACCGTATGTTTGTCCATTATCTGCCCAGTCATAGGTATATCCAAGTCTTGTCCATGGATATTCTCCGTCATAATAACTGGAAATGATGTTCGCGTCAAACCATGCCTTATAATCTTCATCCACATCATCAGCAAAAGAATCTGTCATTTCTACAGTTCCGATATCTGAAACGTATGCCGGACGGAAAACATCTTCCGGTTTGGCCCACATAGCTGTAACATAATTTGATTCATTATCAGGAGTCAGACCAAGCAATTCTTTCATTCTCGCCTGCCAGTCTGTTACGCCTTCTTTATTTTCCTGATACCAGTCTTCCAGTTCACCGCCTGTAAATGTCCATACATTCCCCCATTCCAGCTTCACATCAGCACCATCCGGGTAACTGTCCGGATATTTATGGAAAGTATACAGAAGAACTCTTCCCTCGTCATCATAAACCGCATAAGGCTCTCCCTCGTCCAGACTTACTACCGGAAGAATCTCACCATCCTCGGCAATCATTGCATCTTCTACTGCCTGATCAAAAAGAATCTGCAGATCATCTCCATTCTCAGAAGAAGCTGTTTCCTCTGCATCTGTTGTTTCCTCTGCCTGTACACATACAGATGCTCCACATGATACGACCATTGCAGAAACCAGCAATCCACTCATCATCCACTGTTTCCATAATTTATTTTTCATATAACCAGTACCTCCTTTTTGCCATTTTCCAGCTTAACTGTTTTAATTGTATCATAAGAAATAACCTCTTTTTTATTCATGGAATGAATTGCAGATATCCGGCGTGAAATGTGTTTTACAGAATATGTTTCACGTGAAACATATTCTGTAAAACTACAAAAAATGGCATGGGCAAAATATTCGCCCATGCCATCATTCTCATCATATATCCTAATAGTGTAACTGTCCCTGGAGCCATATGATTCCTTTGAATCTACGTCCGATCTTCGGCTCCCCTAACATATCATTTTTATTGATACAGACATCAAACTGCATGTCATTGCAGTCTAATGTAAGCTGGCAGATTTCTTCTCCTGTAATAATGTTCTTGAATGTCATAAAATCCAGAATCTCACCCATGACACTATATTGATCACATTCAATTCCATATGGCATGAAATAGGAATCCACTATAGATAAAATATCGTCTGTAACAATTCGTTGAGAAATCATGGAATATGTATCCATATCGTCCATTGTAAGACTTTCCATTGCCTCCTCATCCCCGTTTCTGGCGGCTGCAATGAGATGATTTCTGTTCTTGGTCAGTTCACGTGCTGCTTTTACTGCTTCTTTATCCTTCTCTACAGGAAAAAGAATTTTTCCTTCCTTGGCCAGCCCGGAAAGGGTTAAGGGCTGGCCGCCTGGAAGCATACCGCTTTTTCTGCTTTCCTGCAGATATTCAGCAGCATTCTGAAGATAAAAAATTAATGTAACGCCTATTCTCAGATCGTCACAGGCACCTGCAAAAGATTCCTTCTCTGCATGTCTCTCAATCACGACTCTCTCCTGAGTCGTAATACCTGTTCCGCAAAAAAAGGGAAAATAATAGTCTGGATAAAATACGTTGTTTTCATCATACTGTCCACAGACAGTGATTCCACAATCGCATCCATAATTCTTGGAAAATTCAGCAAATACACCATCCGGGTGATCCTCTATCACGATCTTCTTGTCATAGGTTTCCACCACATCCGTGATGATCTGCCTGATACTGCTTCTTTTGGTGATCTTAGAAAAACCAACTGCCCTCAGATAACTGTGCATAAGAACACCTCCCTGAAAAAGCCCGTTCTCCATTAAGCGTGCTTTTTCTCAATCTTTGTCATGCCGCCCATGTATGGCTGCAGAGCTTTCGGAATGCTTACGGATCCGTCTGCGTTCAGGTTGTTTTCCAGGAATGCGATCAGCATTCTAGGCGGTGCTACAACAGTATTGTTTAATGTATGTGCAAGGTATTTGCCATCTTTGCCGTTTACACGGATTTTCAGACGACGAGCCTGTGCATCACCAAGGTTGGAGCAGCTTCCTACTTCGAAATATTTCTTCTGACGTGGAGACCATGCTTCTACGTCAAGAGATTTTACTTTCAGATCTGCCAGGTCACCGGAGCAGCACTCAAGCGTACGAACCGGAATATCAAGAGAACGGAACAGATCTACTGTGTTCTGCCATAATTTATCGAACCACATTGGGCTCTCTTCCGGTTTGCAGACAACGATCATTTCCTGTTTTTCAAACTGATGGATACGATAAACACCTCTCTCCTCAAGTCCGTGAGCTCCTTTTTCCTTACGGAAACATGGAGAATAACTTGTGAGAGTCTTTGGAAGTTCCTCTTCCGGAATGATCTGGTCAATAAATTTACCGATCATGGAGTGTTCACTTGTACCGATCAGGTATAAGTCTTCGCCTTCAATCTTGTACATCATAGCGTCCATTTCCGCGAAGCTCATAACACCTGTTACAACGTTACTTCTGATCATGAAAGGAGGTACACAGTAAGTAAATCCTCTGTTGATCATGAAATCACGTGCATAAGAGATTACTGCAGAGTGAAGTCTTGCGATATCGCCCATTAAGTAGTAGAAACCGTTTCCTGCAACACGTCTTGCGCTGTCGAGGTCGATTCCGTCAAAGCTTTCCATGATATCTGTATGATATGGAACTTCGAAGTCCGGAACAACCGGCTCACCAAATTTCTCGATCTCTACGTTTTCGCTGTCATCTTTACCGATCGGTACAGATGGATCAATGATGTTCGGGATAACCATCATGTTCTTGAGAAGTTCTTCTTCTACTTCTTTTTCTCTTGCGGAAAGTTCCTCAATGCGAGTTCCGGAAGCAGCTACCTGTTTCTTAACTTCTTCTGCTTCTTCTCTCTTGCCCTGTCCCATAAGAGCACCAATCTGTTTGGAAATTTTGTTTCTCTCTGCACGAAGAGCTTCTACTTCCTGTTTGATCTCTCTGTTCTCTTTGTCCAGTTCCAGAACTTTGTCTACTAATTCCAGTTTGTTGTCCTGAAATTTGTTACGGATGTTCTGTTTTACAACTTCCGGGTTTTCTCTCACAAATTTAATGTCTAACATCTTGTTCCTCCTGAAATGTTGTTACCATTATGTAAAATATTTCATAACTGTTCCGTCTCTTCACTGTGGACTGCCAACAGTTATAATATTCTTCTACTGTTCAAAATATCGTGCCTTACATCAAAAGTCAACAGGTAAAACACATATTTTGTCCGGCAGATTTTTTGTGTTACTGTTCACTCCGTGTCCGGCAACACCTTATCATATCAAGCACATTCCTGTGCAAAATAGATTCTTTCTTTAAAAGTATGCTCAATTTTGCCAATTTTAAACAGTTTTACTTTTTAACTGCTTACGCTCTATTGTCCTACAGAAAGCAGCTGGACAAACTGTCTACTCTTCCTCAAGATTATCGAGTCCGAAATT
Source organism: Blautia sp. MSJ-9 (assembly GCF_018919065.1). Taxonomy (GTDB): domain Bacteria; phylum Bacillota; class Clostridia; order Lachnospirales; family Lachnospiraceae; genus Blautia_A. The sequence goes on from NZ_JAHLQG010000011.1 coordinate 55,036, forward strand.
AACAGCTTTTCGAAGCGCTTCGACTTCCTCTTGGCTGAGCATAACGTAGGATTCACCCTTTACAATTTCTTTCATGTACAGAAAGCAGTTGTCACGGCTGTGTACGGCGTTTAAGATAAGACCTGTATTGTCTTTGTCCAGCAGAGCCAGTGCAAAGCTTAATTTACCGCCTACATCGTCAAATGCGTCATACTTCTCTATACCATACTTGTTGAACATCTTATCAACATTCTTTTTAATAAAAAGGATATCGTGATCATGTTCTTCTTTTGCCTCGTAGAGTTTGTCTATCTGAGCAAATTTTCTTACGAAGACTTTTTCCAGAGACTGTGCATCCGAGCCTTTCATAAACGTCTTGTATTTACGTTCCAGACGGCTCAGGCGCATGTTCATACTGATATTCCTTACCAGCAGGAAGATAGTAAGAATCAGCAGTATAATAATGATGATCCCGGAATCAATCCCAAGACTTTCAAAAATGCCACTCATATTACTGTCACTCCTAACCAATGGATTCAAAAAGATCTATGATTCTTTCTAATTCATCCTTGGAATAATACTCAATTTCAATTTTGCCTTTGTCATTCTTCTTTCGATGAATCTGGACTCTGGTTCCCATGATGCTCTTCATCTTTTCTTCCAGACTCTCGTAGATTGCATCTTCTGCAGTGGTAAATTTACTCTTCTTTTCTGTTTTTGGCGGCTCAAGCATACGTTTTACCAGTGCTTCTGTCTCACGGACGCTTAATTTCTCGTCAAAAACTTTCATTGCAACAGTTTCCTGTTTTTCTTTATCTGATATTGCAAGAATTGCCCTTGCATGTCCTGCTGTGATCATTTCATCGATCAACATCTGCTGTACTTTCTCGCTGAGTTTCAGTAATCTCATAGAGTTTGTTACTGCAGTTCTGCTCTTGCCAACACGTTCTGCAACTTCATCCTGTTTCAGATGAAACTCATCGATCAGGCGTTTATACGCCATCGCTTCCTCGACAGGATTCAGATCTTCCCGCTGAATATTCTCGATCAGGGAAATCTCAACTAATTCCTGATCTGTAAATTCCTTTACGATTACAGGAACTTCTTTCAGTCCTGCAAGTTTAGCTGCTCTCCAGCGTCTTTCACCTGCAATTATTTCATAATAGTCCTTTTTATCGGACACAAGCAGCGGTTGGAGTATTCCATACTGTTTAACGGACTCAGATAATTCTAACAGTGCATCTTCATCAAACTGTTTACGTGGCTGATTGATATTCGGCTCTACGCTTGAAATCTTTACAAACATCGCACCGCTTTTTGATCCTGCAGTTTTTCTTTTTGCAGCAACAGTATTACCTGCTTCTTTTTCCGTCTCGCCAGTTTTCTTCTCTGCTTTAACTGTTTTGGTTGTTGTCTTTCTGGTAGATTCTTTGACCGCAGACGTTCTGTCCGGAAAGAATGCATCTAAGCCTCTGCCAAGACCGTTTTTCCTGCCTGCCATCAATTATCCTCCCTGTTGATTACTTCTTCTGCCAAAAGTCTGTAACTTTCGGCTCCTGATGATCTCGGGTCATAAATGTTTATCGGCTGTCCATAACTTGGAGCTTCTGCCAGTCTTACATTTCGTGGAATAATTGTTTTGTAAATATTCTGATTCAGATTCTCTTTTACATTCTCCACTACCTGCAAGGACAGATTTGTTCTTGCATCATACATTGTGAACACCACGCCCTCCATCTTCAGACGTTTGTTCAGTCTTTCTTTTACCAGATCAATGGTGTGGATCAGCTGTGAAAGTCCTTCCAGAGCATAATATTCACACTGAATCGGTACTAATACAGATGTCGCTGCTGTCAGTGCATTGATCGTCAGCATATTCAGTGACGGCGGACAGTCAAGTATTATATAATCATACTTACGTCGAAGTTTATCTGTGATCCCTTTTAAGATAAATTCTTTATCTTCAATCCCTATCAGCTCAATTTCTGCGCCGGAAAGATTGATATTAGATGGGATCAGATCAAGGTTCTCAACAACATCTTTCACAATTGTATCTTTTGCTTCTGCTTCTCCGAGTAAAAGTTCATACAGAGTATTCTCTACTCCGTTCTTATCAACGCCAAGTCCGCTGGTTGTATTTCCCTGCGGATCTATATCAATCGCAAGAACTTTTTTCCCCTTTTCTGCGAGGCATGCTGAAAGATTAATTGCAGTTGTTGATTTCCCAACTCCGCCTTTCTGATTAGCGACTGCTATAATTCTCCCCAACTTCATTCCTCCTTTATGAGGTTTTAATTGTAGTTTTTTTATTTTTTGACCGTACTTTTTTATTGAATAGGTCATATGCAGATTTATTATAACACTTTTATTTTAATCATGCCACATAATGTTTCACGTGAAACATAAAAAAACACATTATTTTTTGAGTAAATATTGTATAATTTTTAGCCTTTAATATTTTATTTGCCCTTACAGTCCATACGGTTCTATTTCGTATTACTAATGAACAGTAACATCTTTCACCAGATTCACAGCATATTTTCTTGTAAAACAGGCGGTATAGAGGTATAATACATTTATATAATTTTAGCAGGCTACGCACTTGTTATGCTTAATAAAGGAGGCCGAAAATGAGTAAAAACAAGCACAAATTTCTTACATTTGCTGCTCTGATGACAGGCGCAACTGTTGCTGTTCATTTTATCAACCACACGATTGCTGCTGCCGCACAGTTAAAACAGATGCTTCACATTTCCAATGACAATTATTTTGAATGGCGTTTCGGAAATATTTATTATACAAAAAAAGGAACCGGATCACCAATTCTTTTGATCCATGATACCTTGCCTGGGGCTTCCGGATATGAATGGAACAAGATTGAAGAAGAACTGACTGCTGAGCATACGGTATATACTATCGATCTCTTAGGATGCGGACGTTCTGATAAATCCAGCATTACCTATACAAATTTTGTTCATGTTCAGATGATCAGTGATTTTATCAAAAAAGTAATTGGTCAGAAAACAGATGTGATCGCAAGCGGATTCTCAGGCTCTTTTGTTATTATGGCCTGTCATAACGAGAAAGAACTCTTTAACAAGATTATGCTGGTAAATCCACCAAGTCTGACTCAGTTAAAGCAGATGCCGAACAGAAAAGACCGTCTGTTAAAGGCAGTCCTGGAAATTCCGATTTTCGGAACCTTGATCTATCATATGATCGTTTCACGGGATAACGTAAATAATCTGTTTATTGAAAAGATGTATTATAATCCATTCCATGTAGATACTCAGATGACAGATGCTTATTATGAGGCAGCTCACAGGGGCGGATGCTATACCAGATTTTTGTATTCCAGTCTTGCGTCCAAGTATATGAATATTAATATCAGTCACGCACTCAAGGCACTGGATAACAGCATTTATATTGTTGAGGGCGAAACGGAAACAAATGGTAAGACTATTACTGAAGATTATTGTGCTTCCAATCCGGCTGTTGAAGTTTCTGTTCTTAAAGAAACCAAGCATCTTCCACATGTGGAAGCACCGGAGACATTTCTTGAACAGGTTAAAATCTTCTTTTAATCCTTATATGTAACTATTATTTAAGACTAATCAAACAAAAGTGGAGCGGCATACAGAATTTACTTCCATATGTCGCTCCACTTTTTATAGATTCGTTTTTTCTTTTACTCTTCTGTATTGTTCGTTTCCGTTTCCTGAGAATCTGCGTTCTCCTCTTCGGATGTATCAGAATCATTTGTTGTGTCTGTTGTTTCAGATGTACTGTCCTCTGTTTCTTCTACACTCTCACTTGACGTATCTGTTGAATCCGATTTCGTATCATCTGTTGTTGCTTCTTCTGAATCTGTCTCATCTGAGCTGTCTTTTTCTACTCCGGTAACGGATTCAAATGCTGTGAACAGTTCTTTTACATTCATCTTATTTACGAGATATGCTTTTTTATCTACCACTGCTGCGTAATAGTTTGTGTCATAGCTGTAATATGAAACTTCCAGTGTATCACCGTCTTCTTCTGTAAATGTAGCTGTCAATTCTGCATCACCGTCAGGTTCGTATTCATCTGTAAGACGTTTCTGAGCTGTCATGTTGATCAGTTTGTTGTAGAATGTTGTAAATGTTGTTTCATCCAGATCAGAACCATTGAGTTTATAGATTACTGTTTCTTTATCATTTCCGTCATCATCTGTAGATGTTTCACGTGAAACATTTACTTTATAATCGCTACCCTGATAGTTTACTTTGAGGCTTCCGAGATTATTTAAAGCTACATAACTTACTGTCATATCCCAGAAGTCTTCTTCTGATTTATCAATGAGTGCTGACAGGGTATCTGTTGACATCGTGTAGACTTCGTTGCTGTCATTTACCATGACATATCTGTCGCTGTCGTCCGCTTCGTTTCCTACCAAAATTGTAAGCTGTTTGTCTACCATCTTGGTCTTTTCTTCTGAAGAATCCTCGTCCCCTGATGCGCTGTCTGAGCCTTCTGTACTGTCAGAAGCTGTATCTTCTGATGTTTCAACTGCTGCATCTTCACTGTCAGTATCTTCCTCCCCAGATGTTTCATCCGTAGTTTCATTCACGCTTTCATCTGCATCTTCTGCGGCAGTTTCTGCATCCTGCTCAGTATCATCACTGGTCTCTTCGGCAGATGAAACATCTTCATCTACTGTCTCACCAGAATCAGCTGTCTCAGAATCTGTTGTGTCTGTTGTATCGTCCTGAGTATCTTCGTCCGTGTCATCAGCAGCAACCTCTTCCTGATAGTCTACAGTGATTGTTGCATATGGTTTATCCAAACCATATTCGCTCTTGTCTTTGCAATTATAGTCTGCGAGAGAATTATACGCCATGCTTCCAAATGAAGTTACCAGAGAACTTGCAGTAGCAGAATCCGCTTTTTCCTCATCACCATCACCTTTGACTGACCATACGCTTGTATCTGCATTTTTCGTCAATTCGTAGGACTTATCTCCTTTTACAGAAATCTTTGTAATAGTATCTGTGCTGGAGATTGCAGGGAAGTCTTCCATCTGAGCATAGTCATTCAATGATTTGGTAAATGGCTCTACACAGGAAGAATCTACCAGATATACCGTTTTCTCATCATCGTCTTTTCTTACATAGTACTGACTGGTGGATGAGTTTTCATCTCCCACATACAATGTAGTTGTTGTATCATCGCCGTCTTCCTCATCGGATTTTGTCACGATCTTGATCGTGTTTGACGGAGAATCCAGACCGTATTCTGCAAGGTCATCTACATCCTCCAGAACTCTGTCTGAGTCGATGGAAGCAACGGAGGATGCTGCGCTGTCCAATGTACTCTGGTTTACCGGGAAATCTGTTTCATCTTTTTTTACCCAGCTGTCATCATCTTTTTCAAATGTCGTCTCTGTATCATCAACCATGAAGTCCAGAGATTTGATATCGTCTGTTGATGCAGTAAATACAGTGGTACTTTCTTCGGATTCCTCCTCCGATTCTTTCTGCTCCTGATGGGCTACGTAGGTTTTTACACCTGCGTAAGCCCCGCAGCAGATACCAAGAACTGCAACTGCAAGAATCATTTTTACAGTTTTATTCTTCATTTAAGCTTTTCTCCTCTTCATCCAGACTACAAATCCTACAACAAGGAAGAATCCAGGGATCAGACCAATAGTGCAGATCTTCCAGAATGCAGCGTCATAATCTGTAAGTGTCAGATAAGATACGGACAGGCTCTTGGATGGAATGGATACTGTTGCACTGTCTTCTGTGTCTGTCATCCATTTCAGAGACTCAATGATCAGCTTTTCGTTTCCACCGGATACCATCTGGTTCACCTGTGATTCCATCAGATTGGAAGTTGAATAGTAAACAATCTGAGTTTCTTTGTCATCATCCAGAGTCTCTGTGATACTTACTCCCAGATCAAACGGGCCATCCTCGTCTCCGTCCTCTTTCTCCAGAGTATCACTGTTGAGGTCTGTCTTGGAATATGCCTGGTCTGATGTGGTGAGAATACTGTTAATTGTTACGGTATCTCTTACATCATCCATCTTCTTGATTCCCTGTGCATATGGTGCAAGTACATAATATCCGCCGGAAGCTGTCTCAGAGCTTGCATCTGTGCTGTTTATAGTTGGAACCAGGTAATATGGCATCTGCATTGCATAATGCTGATTATCACCTTCAAATACGATTCCATCTGCTCTCTGAACGCCATAGTTCTCCAAAACCGCGTCAAAGTTTGGCAGATCTTCTGTTGCGTAATCAGAGAAGATCATTGCCTTTCCACCATTTTCAAGGTAATCGATGATAGCATTCTTTTCATCCTCGGAAATATCTGTGGATGGAGAATCAATAAACAGGCAGTCTGCGTCATCCGGAACGCTTCCTTCTGTAAGGAGATTCAGGGACTGAATATCCATGTTTGCTTTCTCAATGTCTTCTTTGATGGTAGAATCCATCTCTTTCTCGCCGTGTCCTTCAAGTGTATAGAGGATTGGGAGATCTTCAGATGTTACATATCCAATCGCACTTGTGATCTGACCTTCGCCGTCAAAACCAGTGGTCTGATAGCTGTAAGTCTGATAGTCCATTGTGCTCTCATAGATATTGTTGTAGTCAATGACTTTACTTCTGTCTCCGCATACAACGATCAGGCTGTTTGAGGAAAGATTGTCACTTGTATATTCAGTTACAAATTTAGGATTTACTACAGGGTCTTTCTGCTCTACTTTTATATGTTTGGATTCATCTTCATATTTCTTAAGCAGATTTGCAATGGTTTCATCTTCTGATCCGCTCTGTGCGATCTGGTAGATCGTTACATCTTTGTCCAGATCTTTCAGCATTGCTTTGGTATCATCGCCAATGCTGTAGAGTTTCTGGCTGCTGATATCAATTTCTGAATATTTGGTTGGAATCGCACTTACGATCATGTTGATCACTACAACTACTGCAATAAATATTACTGACATGACCATTGTGTAAGAACCGTTTTTGATGTGCTTCTTACTGATGGTACCAACCAGTTTCTTTTTGTCAAATTTCTTATGATTATTGTTTTTCATCTTTTCTTTCAGTTTCATTTTCTTTCACCTCCCCACTAATTCCAGCGTCTCTTCAGAATAGACTGTGTTGTAAGGAACAAGCATACTGCGATCACGGAAAGAAAATATACAATTCCTTTTATATCAAAGATGTTGCTTGTAAAATTATCGAAGTGTCCACTCAGGTTAAATACATCCAGAACTTTCTGAATACCGCCCTCAAAAATGCTGGATTTTACTACATAAACGATAACCAGTGCCACTTCCCCGATCACGCCGATCACTGCTGAGATCAGAACATTCTTGATCATTGTATAGATAATGATCGCTGCTGCCAGAATCAGTAATCCAAATGCCACACATGTAGACATGGATGTCTGGGAGAAGAATGAGGAAATACCGTTCATCATGTAAAATGCAAATAAGAGAACGAATGTAAGTACTGCTGCAATCACCTGACTCTCAGTTAAAGCGGACATAAATACGCCGATTGCAATGTTTGCACATCCAAGAAGGAAAAAGCCCAGAACAGCTGTATAAGCAGATGCAAACTCTACCGCACCAAACTTGGACATGATCAGCGGATAAGTACACATAACTGCCATTGGAATAGCAAATACAGTTGTCAGCGCAAGATATTTACCAATTACAATACCGCCTACAGAAACAGGTGCTGTCAGAAGCAGCTGGTCTGTTTTCTGTTTTCTCTCTTCTGCAAGTACACGCATAGTCAGGATCGGTACTCCGATCAGGAACACAAAGGTAATCGCACTTAAAGTATATTCAAATTTCGGATATGCTGCCGTGAGCTGATATGCTGAAAAATAAATTCCGCCCAGTACAAGGATGAAAAAGATAAATAAATATCCTACCATGGATGTCAGGTAACTTTTCAGCTCTCTTTTATATATAGCTGTCATGGTTATTTTTCTCCCCCTTTATCATTATTCTGTTGTTCTGATGTTTCTGCTGATGTCTGTTTCACGTTTGTCTCATCTGCTTTACCGGCATCAGTATCTTCGGATGTATTCTGAACTTCTCCTGCAGAAACCGGTTTATCAGATGCAGTAAGTTCAAGGAAGATTTCCTCAAGCGATACTTTCTTGGACTTCATCTCATAAATCGGGCTGTTGATCTCAGCCATCTTATAGAATACTTTTTCTCTGATATCGTTCTGCTCTTCTGTGGAAACTTTCGCACTCCAGAGATTCTGTTTCTCATCTTTCTCAATCGTTACGCTATTGACTCCTTCAATATTTTCAAGAGCCTGTTTAATCTGTGATTTCTCACCTTTAATGAGCATTTCCAGTGTATTGGAACCCTCTGCCAGTTTTCCAAGATTCTCAGGGGTATCACTGGCTACCAGTTTTCCATGAGAAATGATCAGCACGTAATCGCACACTGCACTTACTTCAGAAAGTATATGTGAGCTGAGGATAACAGTATGTTTCTTTTTTAATTCTTTAATTAAGGTTCGGATCTCGATGATCTGTTTCGGGTCAAGACCTACGGTCGGCTCATCCAGAATGATCACTTCCGGGTAACCCATGATTGCCTCTGCAAGACCGACTCTCTGTCTGTAACCTTTTGACAGGTTCTTGATCAGACGGTTTCGCATATCGGAAATCTTTACCATGTCCATGACTTCTTCGATCATGTTTGCTTTCTTGTCTTTTGGGATTTTCTTGAGATCTGCCACAAATTTCATGTATTCCAGGACAGTCATATCGAAATAGACTGGCGGCTGCTCTGGCAGATAACCGATACATTTCTTTGCTGCTTCCGGTTCTTCGAGGATATCGTGTCCGTCAATCTTGACTGTCCCTTCCGTGGATGCGATGTATCCTGTTATCATGTTCATTGTGGTGGATTTTCCTGCACCGTTCGGTCCAAGGAATCCGTAGATTTTGCCTTTCTCTATCTTAAAGGAAAGGTGGTCAACTGCCGTATGGTCACCATATCGTTTGACCAGATTGTTTACTTCAATCAATGTGTTCTCCTCCTTTTAATTTTTGCCAAAAAATAAATAGAAAATGTCCCCAGGTGAAACAGAGAATGGGGGAACCCGAGGACATCTCTATAAGAAGAGTTTATGATGAAGTTGTGATGAAATTAGGATAAAAGTGTGATTATTCTGTGATGTTTCTATGATAATGGCTCTTTTAAAGGTGTTCCTGCTTTACGCGGGTACTTTCCGGGTGTGGGTTTCTTCTTATCTATAATGACAAGAGAACGGTCGATCTCGGAATCCGGAAGCTGGAAGTATGTGATGTCTTTCAGTTGTCCGCCAAGGATCTTAATTGCTTTCTCCGCTTCTTTTGCTTCTTCCTGTACAGTTCCTGATTTGTAGGAAATAAATGTTCCGCCTGTCTTTACATAAGGAAGACAATATTCTGACAAAGTTGCCAGGTTTGATACTGCTCTGGATACGCAGAGATCATATTTCTCGCGGTATTCTTTATTCTTTGCGTACTCTTCTGCTCTTCCGTGGATAGCCTTGATTCCCTCTAACCCGAGAAGCTGGAAACTTTCTTCAAGGAAATTCACTCTCTTCTTCAGGGAATCCAGCAGACACGCTTCCAGATGTGGGAATGCAATCTTTAACGGGACTCCTGGGAAACCGGCACCTGTACCGATGTCCATGATTGTTTTTACTTTTGTCATGTCGACTGCTTTTACGCAGGCAAGGCTGTCCAGGAAATGTTTTGTGAGTACCTCCTCGAATTCTGTGATTCCTGTGAGGTTCATGACTTTATTCTTCTCTACCAGAAATTCGTAGAACTGGATAAACTGTTTTTTCTGCTTTTCGTTCAGCTCTATGCCCAGTTCTCTGCATCCGTTTTCCAGTGTTGACAGATTATATGACATGTCGTTTTTCTCCTTTTTTATTCACTTTTTTATTCACTCTTTTCTGCTTGTTTTATGTTTTTATTGTCTGCAATTTCGGTTATCTTTTCACTGATTTTTGTTTGTTTTTATTGCAGTTTTATCTATAATTTTTACTACTTTATTGTCACTTTTTCGGCTTCTTTTACTGTTCTTTTTTGCTGTTTTTTTAAACTATTTTTACTTCCACTTTTATTCTATTCGGATATTTCTTACTCTCTTTTTTGTTTACTTTTTGCACTATATTTTTCTGTTCTTTTACGTTCTCTTTGTCGTTCTTTTTTACATAAAGTACATAAAATGAAACTTTTATATTGTTTTGAGTTCTATATTACGTACTTTTATATCGTTTTTAAGCATTTTATTTCGTATTTTATCCAAATCACTGAGAAGCAGTTATTTTGTTATGAGCAAGTAGCAAAGCGGATGTTTTTATCCGCTGAACTTTATCTTGCACTTGAAAGGTACACCAGAAGAACTGAAATATCCGCAGGAGAAACACCGGAAATTCGGGATGCCTGACCGATGGAAATTGGTCTGTATAATTCCAGTTTCTGACGTGCTTCTATTCGCAGACTTCCCACTTTTTCATAGTCAATATCTGCCGGAATTTTCTTTGCTTCAAGCTTTTTAAACTGTTCTACCTGCTTTAACTGTCTGCGGATATAGCCATCATATTTAATGTTGATATCAACCTGTTCCTGTACGTCCCACGGAAGTTCCGGGCGGTTTTTATCGAGATGTTTAATGGCTTCATAAGACAGCTCCGGACGACGGATCAGCTCTGCCAGTGTAGTTCCTGATTTTAACGGAGTGCTGTTATAGCTTTCCAGAAGTTCCTGAACCTCTTTGTTTGCGCCAATATTTGTATGTTCTACTCGTTCGATTTCTTTCTTAATCTCTTCCTCTTTGGTAAGAATCTTCTGGTATTCTTCTTCGCTGATAAGGCCTACCTGATAACCTTTCTTGCGAAGTCTCAGGTCCGCATTGTCCTGACGGAGAAGAAGTCTGTATTCAGCTCTGCTGGTCATCATACGATATGGCTCATGATTCTCTTTTGTTACAAGGTCGTCAATAAGAACACCGATATATGCCTCTGAACGGTCCAGAATAAGCTGTTCCTGACCTTTTACTTCCATGGCTGCGTTAATTCCTGCGATCAGTCCCTGTGCTGCTGCCTCTTCATAACCTGAGCTTCCGTTAAACTGTCCGCCGCTGAATAAACCTTTAATCTTCTTAAATTCCAGTGTCGGATATAACTGGCGTGGATTGATGCAGTCATATTCGATCGCATAGGCATTTTTTACGATCTTAGCATGTTCCAGACCTGGTACGGAGTGATACATTTCTTCCTGTACATCCTCTGGAAGAGAACTGGACATTCCGCCAATATACATTTCGTTTGTGTAAAGTCCCTCTGGTTCGATGAATACCTGATGACGGTTCTTATCTGCGAAACGGACTACTTTATCCTCGATAGATGGACAGTAACGTGGGCCTGTTCCCTCGATCATACCGGAATATAATGGAGAACGGTCGAGGTTTGCACGGATGATTTCGTGTGTTTTTTCATTTGTATAAGTTAACCAGCAGGATTTCTGCTCGATCTGAACGTCTTCCGGATTGGTTGAAAATGAGAATGGTACGACTCTCTCATCACCAAACTGCTCTTCCATTTTGCTGTAATCAATGGTATTGCCTGCAATACGTGCCGGAGTTCCTGTTTTGAAACGGAACATTTCGATCCCCAGTTCTTTCAGAGAATCTGTAAGGTAATTGGCTGCCTGAAGTCCGTTCGGACCTGTATAATTGCTTACATCACCGTAGATACATCTTGCTTTCAGGTAGGTTCCGGTACAGAGAACTACGGCTTTACAGTTATAAATAGCTCCGGAATAGGTTTTTACACCTGTGATCTTACCGTCTTCAACAAGAAGTTTTGTTACTTCACCCTGTTTGATAGTAAGGTTCGGAGTATTTTCCAGTGTTTTTCTCATTTCGGTGCTATAGGCCTGTTTATCTGCCTGAGCGCGGAGAGAATGAACTGCAGGACCTTTAGAACAGTTGAGCATTTTGGACTGGATAAAGGTCTTATCAATATTCTTTCCCATTTCGCCGCCGAGGGCATCCAGTTCTCTTACCAGGTGACCTTTGGAGCTGCCGCCTACGTTTGGGTTACATGGCATTAATGCAATGCTGTCTACACTTACAGTGAACATGATCGTGTTCAGGCCGAGGCGCGCGCCTGCAAGAGCTGCCTCACATCCGGCGTGGCCGGCGCCGACTACGACAATATCATAATCTTCTACTAAAGTTTTCATTTTTTCTCCTTTTACCTTATGGTACGATCTCTTACTTTAAAAATCGCCGCAGGCGATTTTTTTGCAAAATTTCTTTCTACATAAAATATCTTTTTTATTATTCTGTTCAGAAAACATATTTCAAAAGTACATTTTTTCCTGTTGAATTATTCATAACTGTGAAGGTACTGAACAATTACAATTATTCTTATCATTTACCCATACAGAACTTACTGAATATCTCATTAACCAGGTCTTCTCCGACAGACTCGCCAAGAATCTTACCCAGATTCTCATACGCATTCATTAAATCAATGGAGAAGAAATCCTCCGGCATGCCCATTTCAATACTGTTTCTCACCAGATCAAGGCTCTTATCTGCCTCTTCCAACGCTGCTTTGTGACGGGCATTTGTGATATATACTTCATCATTAAATGACAGATCTCCACCAAAGAACATTTCTTTGATCTGCTCTTCCAGTTCTGTTATCCCTTTTTCTTCTTTTGCAGAAATCGGGATAACAGGGTGTCCTGTTTTTTCTTTCAGGAGTTCCGGCTGGATCACTGGAGTAAGATCAGTTTTATTATACAGGATAATTGCTTTTTTTCCAGTAAGCATAGTCATTATTTCTTCGTCATTTTCATCAAGTGGCACGGAAGAATCTACCACATAAAGGATCAGATCTGCATTCTGCGCCATTTCTCTGGCTCTGTCTACTCCGATTTTTTCCACAATGTCTTTAGTCTCACGGATTCCGGCTGTATCGATGATCTTCAGAGAGATTCCATGAAGTGTAATATATTCTTCAAGGATATCTCTGGTTGTTCCGGCGATATCTGTTACAATCGCGCGGTTCTCTCCGATCAGAAGATTCAGCAAAGATGATTTTCCGGCATTTGGCTTTCCAAGGATAACTGTCTGAATCCCCTCCTGGATCATCTTTCCGTCGGAGGAAGTTTTCAACAGCCGCTTCACTTCTTTCTGCTCGTTATCCACAACTTCCAGAAGCTGCTGGGGATATCCGTCCAGACTGATGTGTTCCGGATCATCAAGCGCTGATTCGATATATGCAATATGGTAGATCAGTTTCTCCCTAATCTCGCGGATGGCTTTCTGTACGGAACCTCTGAGCTGGTCCATGGAGCTTCGCAGAGCATATTCGCTCTTTGCATGAATGACATCCATGACTGCTTCTGCCTGAGACAGATCCATTCGACCATTCAGAAATGCACGCTTGGTAAATTCTCCCGGTTCTGCTATCTGCGCACCATTTTTCAATACAGTTTCGAGAACTCTGCGCATGGCATAAACACCACCGTGACAGTCGATCTCTACGGTGTCTTCTCCTGTAAAAGTTCTCGGTGCATGCATGATCATGACCAGAACTTCATCGATCAGTTCCTCTCCATCATAAATGTATCCATAGTGGATGGTATGAGTCGGAACTTCTTTTATATTTTTCTTTCCGCCTTTAGATCTGTAAACGCGGGAAATCACATCCATGGCGTTCTCTCCGCTGATGCGGACGATCCCGATTCCGGATGCGCTCATGGCTGTGGAAATTGCTGCTATTGTTGTTTCCATTTTTCCTCCTCACTGATTCGAGAAATCAACAAATAAGATAAATACTTGCTACTTTCAGATATTATTTATTACTGTTCATACACTGCTGTCCTGAGATATACAGTGCGAAAAATATTACTGATAACAGAATAAACAGCATCATTATTTTTCTATATTTTTATGATATCAGGTCTAAAATACTTTTGCTCCTGATATCTTTTTATATAAATAACAGGAACATTACAAACTATCATTAATCTCCCTGTTATTCATACAAAACCCAATCCGCCAGGGATTTCTACCTGACTTCCTTTAGAATTTTTCACAAAATAAAAATGTTACTCCAGGCAAAAGTGTACACGCAAAGCTACGTGTTATTCACGCTTTCACCTAGAATAACATTCTTTTTTCTCTTATGCTATTAATTTATTAATTTCTTTTCAATTTAACCACTACATGGCGGTATGGCTCTTCGCCCTCGCTTACTGTCTCAACGAATTTGTTTCCCTGAAGAGCTGAATGGATAATTCTTCTCTCATAAGGATTCATTGGCTCAAGAATGACCGGTTTACGGGTCTTTCTTACTTTATAAGCGATACCTCTTGCAAGGTTCTCCAGTGTTTCTTTACGGCGCTTGCGATAATCTTCGGTATCAAGTTTTACACGGATGTAATTTGATTTTCCTTTGTTTACTACAAGACTTGTCAGATACTGAAGAGAATCAAGAGTCTGACCTCTCTTACCGATGAGGATACCCATGTCCTCACCCTCGAAATCAACTTCCAGACTTCCGTCTGTTGTGTTGTATTCAGATGTGATCTCTACTTCTCCGAGATTCATAGAAGCAAATACATCACGCAGGAATTCCTTTGCTCTGTTCTCTACTTCTTTGATCTCTTCCGGATCAGTGATGATCTCTACCGGCTTCGCTGGTTTTACAGGTTTTGCCGCTTTTTCTCTAATCTGTTTTGACTCTTTGAAATCTTTCTTTGGTTCTCTTGGCTGTTTTTCTTTTGTAGCTTTCTCCTTTGCAGGTTTCGGCTGTCTTGGTTTCTCAGAAACAGGTTTTGTTTCTCTCTTTTCCTGTTTTACAGGTTCCGGCTTCTTCTCTTCTTTTACAGAAACAAGTGCTTCTTCTTTGAAAGAATCAAGCTTTACTGTCTCTACGATTTCTTTCATTTCCTGCTCTTCAGAAACCGGTTCAACCTTGCGAACCTTGATAATTGCAGGCTTGCTTCCGATTCCAAAAAATCCGTTGCTGCCCTCTGTTATTACCTGAATGTCAAGCTGGTCACTGGATACGCCAAGCTCGATACATGCTTTTGTAATTGCTTCACTCTTTGTTTTCGCTGAAAACTGGATATAATCCTCCATGCCAACCCCTCCGTTCCTGACTACTTCTTCTTATTACGCTCATCAAATGCTTTTACCAGATTGGCCTTTGCAGTAATGCTGCCAGATTTTGCATTCTCAGCGTTTTTGTAAGCTTCTTCAACCTTTTTGGCTCTTGTCTCAACATTTGTATTGCTGCTGCCTTTTTCAATCTTATTGATATTCTTGACGCTCTGATGGGCCTGATTTGTAATCTTCTGAGGTGGAAGTCCCGCTTTCTCACGCTTCTTTTCCATCTTCTTCATATTCTCACTGATCAGGTCTTCAATCTGGATCTTATCCATCTTTTTATTGATAACAAACTGCTGCACACTTCTTACTGCTGCACTTGCTACCCAGTAAATACCAAGACCTACCGGGAATGTGAAACAGAATACTGCTGACATCAGCGGCATTACCATATTCATTGTCTTCATGGAATTCATCATTGCGTCCTGCTGTGAATCACCACCCTGCTGTGCTGCCTGAGGCATCAGCTTTATGCTGAGTGTCTGTGTAGCCCATGCAAGAATCGGGATAAGAATCGCAACGATAGCAAGAAGAACAGATCCACCTACAAAAGCTGCTTTAATATAAGTCAGTGGCTGATCAGCGATATTCAGACCAAAGAAATTCTGTACATGTGAAATCTCTTTTGCAGTGCTGTTCAGTGTATCAGTAAATCCTGCAAACTGGCTTGTCTCAGCAAGTGCTTTCCACTGAGAAGGTGATAATGCATACAAAAAGTCTGTGACTGAATTACTTGTAGCTTTACTTCCATCCATAATAAGCTGAACTCTTGTCATCTTATTATCTGTGATAAACTGCTGAAGGATATCTGTATATCCGTTTACACCTGTAATACTGGTAACTGCAGATGCAAGGATATCCTTTACACTTCCTACATATGCCGGAATTTTATAAATTACCTGGTATAATGCCATCAAAATAGGGAACTGGATTGCAAGCTGTACACAGCTTCCTGTAGGAGATACACCGTATTTCTGATATACAGCCTGTGTTTCCTCCTGCATTTTCTGCATTGCAGCAGTATCGTTGTTTTTTCCCTTGTACTTCTTCTGAATTTTCTGAAGTTCCGGCTGCATGATCGCACTCAGCTTAGAGAATTTCTGCTGTTTGATCTGCAGTGGGGTCATAAGAGCATAAATAAGGATACTGAAGATGATAATACAAATACCAATATTCTGAATTCCAAAGATATTCAGCAATTTGTAAATACCATCCATGATCCACCCCATAACGGTCGCAAGCTGACCAATGATGGGAGTGCTGCTCTTTGTCGCTAAAATCATTTCCAAGTTCATTTCCTCCTAGAATCCATAAATGACAGGAGGTTCCTTCGATCGATCAATATTCAATTTTCAAGTACATTCCTGTCTTTACGGTACAGGGTCATAGCCTCCATGGGAAAAAGGATTACAGCGAAGTATCCTCCATACCGCAAGAAGACTGCCCTTTAATGCACCATATTTTTCGATTGCTTCTAAACCATATTGAGAACATGTGGGAATATAAGGACATTTTGTTCTCTTCATCGGTGATATATACTTTTGATAGAGTTTAATTATTCTGATCAGAAACTTCTTTATCATTGTTCTTACCTGCTATGCAGTGCTTGCCTGCTAGATGCATCAGGGCACTCTCTATCTCATGATAGGTTCTGTCCTTTGCCTGCGGACGTGCAACTACTACAATATCCAAACCATTTTCAAATTCCGCTTCGTTTAACCGATAACTCTCTCTTATCAATCTGGTGAGTCTGTGGCGGACCACACTATTCCCTACTTTTTTACTTACTGATATTCCCAGACGATTCTTCATGTACTGATTTTTCAGTACGTACATCACCAGATACCGATTACCTTTTGATGTTCCATTTTTGTATACTTTTTGAAAATCGTGATTTTTTTTTAAGGACTCTGATCTTTGCATAGAATCCCCTTTCATAATCTCTTTTTTAAGAGAAGAAAAGACCACATAACTGCGGTCTTATTCTTAGGCTGATAAATGCTTTCTTCCTTTTAATCTTCTGGCAGCTAATACTTTACGACCACCTTTTGTGCTCATACGAGCTCTGAAGCCATGAACTTTCGCTCTAGATCTTTTTTTCGGCTGAAATGTCATTTTCATAGGTAAAGCACCTCCTTTATCTATTATCCATGTTAAATTTTGTAACTTCTCAGTAGTCAGGGAACCTGAATTTCGACTCCAAAATCCCTGCTTACTTCACTTATTAGAACATCATTTCAATTATATTCATAAAGGGCGGATTCGTCAAGTATTATTTACACAAAGATTTTGTCTGGATTTTTATGAATTGTGGATTACTAAATTGGTTTACGTAATATTATCCACAATTTGTGGATAACTTGTGGATAACTTGTGGAATACCTGGAAAACTATCCACTTTCTATCCCTGAATTTTACACATATCCAGAAAAAATTACTTTTATTTCGGTATTTTCGACAGTGCATAAAATTATACACATATTTTTGTGGATTTCAAGTATACGGTGCCGAATTATGTTAATCAATATATCCTTATCCACTGTTATCCACACTAATCCACATAAAAAATGGGGATAACTTTTTTTCCACATTTCCATCAAATATTCATTGCGAAAACACCTGTTTTATTATAATATATATAAGGATATTTATGTCTTTTTTAAAGAATACGGCCGGAGTTTGTGGAAAACATTACTGTTCACACGCTCCAAATACCCTTAAATATAGAAGTAAAACGAACCGGGAGAACCAAAAAATGAACAAAGTTGTGGAAAAATGGGATGAAATCCTGCAGATCGTCAAAACTGAACATGATCTGTCTGACGTTTCTTTCAACACTTGGCTGAAACCATTGACAGTTTATGAAGTTGTTGACAATGTAGTCACGATTATCGTGCCATCTGAGCAGGTTGGTCTCAATTATATAAGTAAGAAGTACAAACTTCCGCTCCAGGTAACGATCAGTGAGGTTACCGGAATGGAAAACTGTGATATTAATTTCATATTACCGGAGGATGTTCCCAAAAAAGAGACTGTTTCACAGAAAGCACAGTCTCAGGATGCCCGCTGCGAGGAGGCACACCTGAATCCCAAATATACTTTTGACACTTTCGTAGTCGGAAGTAACAACAAATTCGCCCAGGCAGCAGCCCTTGCAGTTGCCGAATCTCCTGGAGATACCTATAATCCACTGTTTATCTACGGTGGTGCAGGTCTGGGTAAGACTCACCTTATGCATTCTATCGCACATTTTATCATTGATCACGATGAGAACAGTAAGGTGCTCTATGTTACCAGTGAGGAATTTACAAACGAGCTGATTGAAACAATCCGAAACGGAAATAACTCAGCAATGACCAAATTCCGTGAAAAATACAGAAATATTGATGTTCTTCTGGTCGATGATATTCAGTTTATTATAGGAAAGGAATCTACACAGGAGGAATTTTTCCATACTTTCAACAGTCTGCACAGTGCGAAAAAGCAGATCATCATTTCCTCAGATAAACCGCCAAAAGATATGGAAATCCTGGAAGAACGTTTCCGTTCACGATTCGAATGGGGGCTGATCGCTGACATCACTTTGCCTGATTATGAAACCAGAATGGCAATTCTTCATAAAAAAGAAGAAATGGATGGCTATGATATTAATGAAGAAGTAATCAAATATATCGCAAACAATATCAAATCCAACATCCGAGAGCTGGAAGGTGCGATCAATAAAGTTATGGCTTTTGCCAAACTTGAAAAGAAGGAAGTTACACTTGAACTTGCTGAACAGGCACTGAAAGATATTATTTCTCCAGATGAAAAGAAAGTGATCACGCCGGAATATATTATTTCCATGGTTGCAGAACATTTTGATGTTTCAGTAGACGATCTTTGCGGAAACAAACGTAACTCCAAAATCGTAACCCCTCGTCAGATTGCTATGTATCTGTGCAGAGAAATTATCTCAACTCCTTTGAAATCTATCGGAAAATGTCTCGGAAACCGTGACCATACTACAGTTATGCACGGCATTGACAAGATTGAAAAAGAAATTTCAAACGACGAAAACCTTAAAAACACAATTGATACCTTAAAGAAAAAGATTAATCCACAGGGATGAGGATAACTGACTGTATAACTTGTGTATAAGATGTTGATAGAATGTGTATAAGTGTGTATAACTTTCTGCCCCTTTTTTGGCGGTAAATTTGTACACAAGTTATACACATACTTTAAGCACCTCTTTACACGAAGTTATCCATATTCGAAACCCTTGAAAAATCAGCCTCGAGTAGAGTTTTTCACATATTCACACCCCCTACGGCGGCGACGACGGATTCCTTTTATATATTTATCTATAAAAAAACCACATCACCCAGAAAGGAAGTTATACACATTATGAAAATTATTTGCCAGAAAAATAACCTGCTCAAAAGTGTCAGTATCTCACTCAAAGCAGTTCCATCAAAAACTACCATGCCAATTCTTGAATGCATTTTAATAGATGCCACTACTAACCAGATTAAATTTACTACCAATGATATGGAACTTGGTATT
Source organism: Blautia sp. MSJ-9 (assembly GCF_018919065.1). GTDB lineage: Bacteria > Bacillota > Clostridia > Lachnospirales > Lachnospiraceae > Blautia_A. The sequence goes on from NZ_JAHLQG010000011.1 coordinate 74,774, forward strand.
GAAACAATCGTTGATGGAGTCATTGAAGAAAAGGGTATTATTGCATTGGATGCAAAAATCTTCTATGAAATCATTCGTCGACTGCCAGATAATGAGGTAACTATTAAAACAGATGAGAAACTTACTGCCACCATTACCTGTGAAAAAGCAAAATTCACAATTCCTGGTAAATCTGGAGAAGATTTTGCGTATCTCCCAATTATTGAAAGAGAAAAAAGCCTTACTATCTCACAGTTTACTCTTAAAGAAATGATTAGACAGACAATTTTTTCAATTGCTTCTAATGAAACAAACAAATTAATGACTGGTGAATTATTTGAGATTAAAGATAACTACCTGAAGATTGTATCCCTGGATGGACATCGTATCGCGATCAGACGTATGGAACTGAAGAAAGACTATGCTGACCGTAAGGTTGTCGTACCTGGCAAGACTCTGAATGAGATCAGTAAGATCCTTTCTGGTGAAATTGATGATATTGTAAATATCTATTTCTCAAAGAACCATATTTTATTTGAGTTTGATCAGACAATCGTTGTATCCAGACTGATCGACGGTGAATATTTCCGTATCGAACAGATGCTTTCCAGTGATTATGAAACTAAGATCGAGATTAATAAGAAAGAATTCCTGGATTGTATTGACCGTGCTACATTGTTGGTAAGAGAGGGAGAAAAGAAACCGATCATTATTGAAATTACTGATAATTCTATGGAATTACGTATTGATTCTGCAATGGGTTCCATGAATGAAAATATTGATATCAGTAAGGAGGGCAAGGATATTCTGATTGGTTTTAACCCGAGATTCCTGATCGATGCACTTAAAGTAATTGACGATGAAACAATCAGTATCTACCTCGTAAATCCAAAAGCACCATGCTTTATCAGAGATGATGAGGAGAATTACACATATTTGATTCTGCCTGTAAATATCAACCAGAATCAGACAAGATAAGGGAGTAAATGACAATGGAAGAAATTAAGATCAGAGACGAATTTATAAAATTGGGGCAGTTGCTGAAACTTGCAGATCTCGTTCAGGACGGGGTAGAAGCGAAATATGTGATCAGTGACGGGCTGGTAAAAGTTAATGGTGAAGTAGATGAGCGTCGCGGACGTAAAGTGTACGAAGGTGATGTTGTTTCTTATGATGGAAAAGAAATCAAAGTGATCAGGTGAGCGAATGTATATTGAATCCGTTCAGTTAAAAAATTTCAGGAATTATGAATCTCTGGAACTTGAGCTGGCACCGGGAACGAATATTTTTTATGGAAATAATGCCCAGGGAAAGACGAATATTCTGGAAGCACTTTATTTGTGTGGAACAACTAAGTCACATAAAGGAAGCAAGGACAAAGATATGATCCGGTTTGGTGAGGATGAAGCTCACATCCGAATGATGGTGAACCGAGATGAGCTTTCTTATAAGATTGATATGCACCTGAGGAAGAATAAAGCAAAAGGTGTAGCAATCAACGGGCTACCTATCAGAAAGGCTGGGGAATTGTTCGGAGTTGTTAATCTGGTGTTCTTTTCTCCCGAGGATCTGAATATTATAAAAAACGGGCCAGGAGAGAGAAGAAGGTTTCTTGATCTGGAATTATGCCAGCTGGATAAGATTTATCTTACAGATATTGCATCTTATAATCATATTGTTAACCAGAGAAATAAGCTGTTGAAAGATATTTATGTCCAGCCTTCTCTGAAAGATACTCTTGAGATCTGGGATATGCAGATGGCAGAGTATGGCCGGCGGATCATTCATAAACGCAGTGAGTTTATTGATGAATTAAATGAGACGGTAAGACAGATTCATCATAACCTTACAGGAGGTCTGGAAGAACTTGAAGTAATTTATGAACCAAGTGCGGCAGCTGATGATCTGGAGAATGCGATAAGGGACAGCAGGGAACGGGATATGAGAATGAAGCTGACTTCTGTGGGACCACACAGGGATGATCTCTGTGTCATGGCAAATGGAATTGATATTCGCAGATATGGTTCCCAGGGACAGCAGAGAACCGCTGCGCTTTCACTTAAATTATCAGAGATTTATATTGTAAAAAGAAAAATAAAGGATACGCCGATCCTGTTTCTGGATGATGTTCTTTCTGAGTTGGACAGCAGCAGACAGAATTATCTTCTGGATAGTATCAGTGATATTCAGACATTGATCACGTGTACGGGACTGGATGATTTTATCAGTCATCAGTTCCAGATAAATAAGGTGTTTCAGGTAGTTCAGGGCGCAGTAACGTAATCTTTTGACAAGGATATGGGCTTATGATACACTGGACATAATTATGGAAAGTTGGTGAATACATTGGACAAAGAAGAATTTCGGATAAAACTGGAAGAGATCAATAAACTGGTTCAGGATAAAGACTATAAAGGCGCCATGAATATCGTAGACAGTATTGACTGGAGACGTGTAAAGAATGTTCGTACTTTATGTGTTGTCGGTGAAATTTATGCGGCGAATGGCAGATATGAAGACAGTAAAGAGATTTTTCTGCTGGCATATCACAAAGCATCTATTGGCAAGAACATTCTGTATCGTTTAGTAGAAATCTCTTTGAGAATGAAAGATATTGATGAAGCTGAAGAGTTTTTCGAAGAATATAAACAGGTAGCTTCCAATGACAGTACACAGTATATTCTGCAATATAAAATTGCCAGAGCAAAGAATTCTTCATTAAATGAACAGATCAGAATTCTGGAGGAATATAAAGAACAGGAATTTACAGAGAAATGGTCATATGAACTGGCAACTTTGTATTATAAGACCGGTGAAAAACAAAAATGTCTGGACTTATGTAATGAGATTATTCTCTGGTTCAGTGAAGGAAAATATGTCATGAAAGCCTATGATCTCAAGATGAGAATGGGAGAACTGACAGGTGCTGAGAAAGCAAAATATGAAAAACAGTTTGTTCCGAAACTTCTTACACCAGAACAGGCAAAAGAGCTGGAACTGAAGAAAACAGAAAAAGAGGTTCCGAAACAGGCGGAAGAAGAGAATGAAGACACTGTAAGCGAAGAGAACGAAGTGGTTCATGAGCAGACAGTGGAAACGGAAATAACTGAACCGACATCCGGTAATGCAGATAAAGAAGGTACAGAGAGTGAAGAATTTGCAGAACAGGAACCAGAGGTTCAGTTGAATATGGCAGGTATTCAGGAGAAGATTTCTAAGAGCATCCGGGATATCTTCGGAGGCAAGTCTCTGGAAGAGAAGGAAGAATTTACAGAAGAATCCATGGATATGGTTAATGAAGCCGGGATCACGAAAGAGGACGAGATTCCGGAAGAAATCATAAAGAATGATGCATCAGAAAAAGATCCTGAGGATGCACCGGAACTGGAAGAAGAACCGAAGAAGCCAGGAGAGGCACCGGTAGCAGTAAATCCTGAGAAGGAAGAGAAACCTGCAGACTTTGGTGCAACAATCCGTATGCCAGAATTAAATATTCCGGCATCTATGAAGAATATGGAACTGAGTAAAGCTCCGAGAGTAGAAGATGTTGCAGAGACAAAACTGTCTATGGACTCTTTTGGAGTTGACGGTAAAGAATTTAATCTGGAAGATACAATTCTGGCAGCAGCAACTGCACAGGGAATTGAAATTCCGAAGGAAGAACCAAAAACAGAAGAATCTCCAACAGAAGAAAAAGAAGAAACAGAAGTTGTTAAAACGGCAGCACAGGAGCTTCCAGATGAGCTGGTAGAACCGGATTTTCTCAGTGGTGATCTCTCAGAAGATGAGGCAGAAATTCCAGAAGAGACAATTGTAGATGAGAAGGAAGCAGGGGTTGCAGAATCTGATGAAGCTTTAGTTACTGAAGCAGAGAAACCAGTTTTAGAGAATCCTGTTTTTGATGAAGATGATGAGGATAATGTTACAGAGGAAGACCTCAGAAGAGCTGAAGAAGAATTTCTGCATGGACCGGCAGGAAATGCAGATTTGAATCTGGAAGACATTGAGGAGCCGGCAGTAGAAGAATTAGCAGAACCATCCGAGCCGGAAGAACCACTGACAGAAGAAGAACAGTTGGAACGCTTTATTGAGTCTATTCAGACTAAGGATGCTGGGGATCCAAGAGATATTGTACCAAGAGAGAAAGAACTGACAGATGATGAGAAGCAGCTGTTTACATATTTTGTAAAAGTTCCGGGAATGAAGGAACAGTTGATCGATACTTTATGTGATGTACAGATGGCTGCTGCCGATAAGACATCCAAAACAGGAAATATTATCGTTATGGGTGGCAAAGAATGCGGAAAGACCCGACTGATCTCAGGTCTGATCCCGGCAATCTGTAAGGAATTAAATCTGGAGGCATCTAAGGTTGCTTATGTCTTTGCTGAGCAGATCAATGGTAAAAATATTTATAAAATCTTTGCCAAACTGGCAGGTGGTTTCCTGGTTATCGAGAATGCAAACCAGCTGACCCAGGAAACAGTTGAGATGATTGATAAAGCAATGGAAGTAAATACCGATGGACTGACTGTGATCATTGAGGATGAGAAAATTGGTATGCGTAAGCTCATTGCCAGGTATCCGAAATTTGCAAAGAAGTTTACATCTATGATCAATATTCCGGTATTTACGAATGATGAACTTGTCAATTTTGCAAGGGTTTATACAAAAGAGAACGGTTATACCATTGATCAGATGGGAATGCTTGCACTGTATAACCTGATCGGTATCAACCAGAAAGAGGATTCTCCGATGAATATCGGTGCTGTAAAAGAGTTGATCGATGCAGCAATCGCGAAGTCACAGGGAGGAATTCGCAAGTTTAAACGTAACATATCAAAGAAGCGCACGGACAGAGATGGATATATTGTTCTGTACGAGAAAGATTTCAGTAAATAATACAAGAAAAGGGAGTTAAGATTATGACCAGACCGTATTTAGGAGATCCAAAGTATACCATAGAAGTGCTTCAGAAGTATAATTTTGCATTTCAGAAGAGGTTTGGTCAGAACTTTCTGATCGATACCCATGTTCTGGACAAGATTATTGACTCTGCACAGATTACAAAAGATGATTTTGTATTGGAGATTGGGCCGGGAATTGGAACTATGACTCAGTATCTGGCTGAAGCTGCAAGAGAGGTGGCTGCTGTTGAGATTGATACAACACTGATCCCGATTCTGCAGGATACACTGAAGGACTGGGATAATGTAACTGTGATCAATAACGATATCCTGAAGGTGGATATCAGACAGCTGGCGCTGGAGAAGAATCAGGGTCGGCCGATCAAGGTTGTTGCAAACTTGCCATATTACATTACTACCCCTATTATCATGGGGCTGTTTGAGAATCAGGTTCCAATTGATTCGATCACGATCATGGTGCAGAAAGAGGTTGCAGACAGAATGCAGGTAGGACCGGGAACGAAGGACTATGGTGCATTATCACTGGCTGTACAGTATTATGCAAAGCCTCAAATCGTTGCGAATGTACCTCCGAACTGTTTCATGCCGAGACCAAAAGTCGGAAGTGCAGTGATCCGTCTGGAAAGATATGCCGAGCCGCCGGTTGAGGTGAAGGATGAGAAATTGATGTTCCGTATTATCCGGGCTTCTTTCAATCAAAGAAGAAAGACACTGGTTAATGGTCTGAAGAATTCTCCTGAGGTACCATTTTCTAAAGAACAGATTGAGGAAGCACTGGGAATGTGTGGATTATCCCTGAATATCAGAGGAGAGGCGTTAACTTTGGAACAGTTTGCACAGCTGGCAAATGCATTCAGCAGTTTGTAAAGAAGGAGTACAGTTAAATATACAGATGTGATCAGAGATTTATTTACTGCCTTCATAAATCATTTGACATTTGTTCAAAAATTTTTCACAAGTTAAACATGATTCTATCATAATTGCAGGATATACTATGACCATAAAAATAATAAAGCCAACATTATTTTTATAAAATTTCTTTTTCATATGTTGATTGCCTGGAAAGGCAATTAACTCTCCTTCCTTTTAAAAAATAAATTTGAACGTAATATAAAAAGCATCCGTCTAGCCATCGGATGCTTTTTATATTACTTCTAATGGGAGAAATACGTAGCAACATTTATTTTACAGAACAAGAGAAAGGAATGCTATAATAGGTCCGGTAAATGAGAAAGAATCGCAGATATGGACAGACTAAATCGTATACACGTCCGGTATCTGTGTATGGAAACAACAGCCGCAGGCTGTCTGAGATTATGGAGGTAATTCAATTATGAGAATAAAGAAATTTGGTGCACTTGTTCTTGCTGGAGCAATTATGTGTACAACACCGGCAATACCTGCAATGGCATCCGATGCATCTGCTACAGTACAGGAGGTTATCACAGATAATGCAATTGATTCTCTGGCATCAGATCCAGATGCAGTAGTAGAGATTATCATGAATGTAAAAGATGCAATGGCACAGCAGGATATTTCTGATGAACAGATCAAGTCACTGATCCAGACTGCAGAAAGTACAGTGGGAGTAAGTCTGACTGACGAGGAAGAGAACAAAGTGGTTAAGATCGTGAAACAGGTCAAGGATTCGAATATTGATGAAGAACAGCTCAGAAGTACAGTGACAAAGGTTTACGATAAGTTAGAAGAAATGGGAATTGGAAAAGAAGAAGTAAAGGGAATTCTGCATAAACTGGTGGATTTTGCAAAGAGCCTTTTTAACTAAAATATTTCCGCCTGATACGGACAAATGAATGTGACAGAAATATACAAGATATACAAGTGATGATTGAGGAAAGAATGAAATATATGTATTATTTCTCTAAAAAAAGTATAAAAAAACAAAATTAATTGTGCAAATAAACGAAAAGTTAACTGCAAGTTCATATTTTGTTCATAACTGATTGCTATTATATAAACAGTTCGAAAGAACCTACGAAAGACGTTGTAATGTGTTATCATTACACATAAATTTTTTTCATAATAATAGCCCCGGTAAACCACTGCCGGGGCACTCCTCGTTTTATGGGGATGTTTTGCAGAGATTGTGGATGATGTAATATTTAGGGAAGCTCTGTAGTGATTTTGATTTTTGAGTAATTATGCCGCAGCTTATTACTGCGGCATTTTTTTGTCTGTTAATTTTCCATATTTCTGAATTTCATTATTCAATTCTTCCATGCGGGCATCCAGTTCTGCCACATAGCGGGCACATTCGCGTAATTCTTTCGTGATATAGTCAGGACCATCGCCCTCGAATTTATAGTGCATTTTATGCTCCAGCGTTGCCCAGAAATCCTGTGCAACAGTACGGATCTGTATCTCTACTTTTGTATCGATAATACTGTCTGAAAGAAAGACTGGTGTGGTGACCAGCATATGATAGCTTCGGTATCCGCTTCTCTTCGGATTCTTCATATAGTCACGTCTGGCAAGGATTGTCAGGTCATTCTGTTTGGAAAGCATATCTGCGATCAGATAAATATCAGACGTAAAAGAACAACTGATACGGATGCCGGCAATATCGTTTACATAGCGGACCATGTTTTCTATGCTGGAGTCATAGCCATGTCGTTTCAGTTTTTTAACAATACTCTCAGGAGTTTTGATCCTGTATTTGATATGTTCGATCGGGTTGTATTTATGTCTGTGCTGAAACTCATCATTGAGAATATCGATTTTTGTTCGAACCTGCTTTAGGGCAGATTTGTAAACAAAAATAACAGTATCCCAGTCGTTCAGTTCTTTAAAGTCCCTTAATGGGACGGAATCATAATTCATATATAATATCCTTTCATCTATGTCATGAAGAAGCATAGTATTATTCCATTTGTTTTTTTTGATGAACAATAAAATTATTATACCATATAAGTACTGATTTGTGTAAGAATCATAAGTAAATTCAGATTTCCATTCTGATATTTATTATGCTATAATGTTGGCAAAAAGTTGACATTATATAATTATTCCAGGCAAAGGAGATCAGATAATGGCAGAATCAATGAAAGATTATGAAAAAGAGCTGGAAGCTTCTTTTAAGAAGATTGAAGAAGGCGATATTCTTACAGGAACTGTGATCAGTGTAGATGAGAAAGAGGTTGTGATTGACCTTAAATATTATGCAGAGGGAATCATCCCGGCAGAGGACTACAGCAGAGAACCGGGATTTTCATTAAAGGAAGAAGTACATGCAGGAGATGAAGTATCTGCGACTGTTGTGAAAAAAGATGATGGAAACGGAAACATTCTTCTGTCCAGAGTAGAGGCTACAGATGTACTTGCATGGGACAAGCTGAAAGAATTAAAAGAGTCAGGAGAAGTTCTTGATGTTGTGGTAAAGGGAATCGTGAATGGCGGCGTGATCGCTTATGTAGAAGGCGTGCGCGGATTTATCCCGGCATCCAAACTGGCTTTAAATTATGTAGAAGATACAAATGAATATCTGAATAAACCTGTTCAGGTTCAGGTTTTTGACATTGATAAAGAAAAAGGCAGATTAATTCTCTCTGCAAAGGAAATATTAAGAGAGAAAGCGGAAGAGGAAAGAAAAACAAAAATTTCCAATGTGCAGGTAGGTCTTGTAATAGAAGGCGTAGTTGAGAGTCTGCAGCCATATGGTGCTTTTGTAGATCTTGGAAATGGTTTATCAGGACTGGTTCATATTTCTCAGATTTGCGAGAAGAGGATCAAGAAGCCATCTGAAGTTCTGGCAGTGGGCGATAAGGTTAAAGTCAAAGTAACGGCAGTCAAAGATGGAAAATTAAGCCTGAGCATTAAAGAAGCAACAGATATGATGGCTAAAGAGATTGAGGAAGAAGTTTTCGAACTTCCGGATTCCAAAGAAGAGGCATCTACTTCTCTTGGATCACTTTTTGCAAACATAAAATTAGACTAATAGATTGAGGTTAAATTCTGTATGAAAAATCAGGAAAAAATATTTGTAATCGGTCACAAGAATCCTGACACGGATTCTATCTGTTCTGCAATTGCTTATGCGGACATTAAGAACAGAACCTCTCAGAAAGTAAAGTATGTTGCTAAGCGTGCAGGTCAGATCAACGAAGAAACCGAATATGTATTAAATCGTTTCGGTATGCAGCCACCGGGATATTTGTCAAATATCGGAACACAGGTAAAGGATATGGATATCCGTATGAGTCCGGAGGCAGACAAGAGTATATCACTGAAGAATGCATGGGATCTGATGATGGAGAAGAGTATTGTTTCTCTGCCGATCAGGGATAAAGAAGGACAGCTTGAGGGTCTGATCACAATCGGAGATATTGCCAAAACTTACATGGATACAACAGACAGCTACCTTCTTTCCAGAGCAAAAACACAGTATAAAAGAATTGCTGAAACTATTGCAGGTACAGTGATCGAAGGAAATGAGCATGGATATTTCACAAAGGGTAAGGTTCTGGTAGGAACTGCAAATCCGGAAATGCTCAAAGCCTATATTGAAGAAGATGATCTGATCATCATGGGAGACAGAGAAGAGGATCATCTTCAGGCAATCTCACAAAATGTAAGCTGTATTATTGTTGGTATGGGAATTGAAGTAAGTGAGAAAGTTATCAAGCTTGCTCATGAAAAAGAAATCGCTATCATTATGTCTCCGTACGATACCTTTACGATCGCTCGTCTGATCAACCAGAGTATTCCTGTCAGATATATTATGAAAACAGAGAATCTGGTTACTTTCAGCACAGAGGATTTCACAGATGATATCCAGAATGAGATGATCAAACACCGTCATCGTGCATTCCCTGTAATTAATAAAAAGGGAAAATGTATCGGAACAATTTCCCGAAGAAATTTCCTCGATATGCATAAGAAGAAAGTTGCTCTTGTGGACCACAATGAAAAAGACCAGGCAGTAGATAATATCGACAAGGCAGAGATTGTGGAGATTATTGACCATCATAAACTTGGTTCTCTGGAAACCATGGCTCCGATTTCTTTCAGAAATCAGCCGGTTGGATGTACTGCAACAATCCTGTATGAAATGTACGGTGAGCAGAAACTTGAGATTTCCCCGAACATTGCGGGACTTCTCTGCGCTGCGATCATTTCAGATACATTAATGTTCCGTTCACCGACTTGTACTTTATCAGACAAAATGGCAGCAGGTGCACTGGCGCTGATTGCAGGAATTAATATTGAGCAGTTTGCCAGAGAGATGTTTAAGGCAGGAAGTAATCTGAAAGATAAATCACCGGAAGAAATCTTCTATCAGGATTACAAGAAATTTATTGCTGAGGATGATGTCAACTTTGGTGTTGGACAGATCAGTTCTATGGACAGCGATGAGCTGGTAGAAATCAAAGAGCGTCTGGTTCCGTTTATGGTCAGCGAGTGTGGCCGTCACGGTGTTACCCGTGTATTCTTTATGCTTACCAATATTATTGAGGAGTCTACAGAACTTCTTTACTATGGTGAGGGAAGTGAAGAAATGGCCCGCATTGCGTTCCATATGGAGCCGAAAGATGGGGTATTTGATCTGAAAGGTGTGGTTTCACGTAAGAAACAGCTGATTCCGGCACTTATGGAAGCTGCTCAGGCAGGACAGAATGATTACAGCTGATAGGCAGCAGAAAAATTAAAAAATAAAATAGCTAAGGATATCAAAGAATGGCAAAAGAAACCTGGAAAGCAGGAAACATGCTGTATCCGCTCCCGGCAGTAATGGTAAGCGTTTCGGACGGAGAGGGAAATGACAACATTATTACAGTGGCGTGGGCAGGAACTGTCTGCACCAATCCGCCGATGGTCTCCATCTCCGTAAGACCATCCCGTTTTTCTTACGATATGATCAAAAAGACCGGAGAGTTTGTAATAAATCTGACAACAGAAAAGCTGGCATATGCGACTGACTATTGTGGTGTGCGTTCTGGACGTGACGTTGACAAATTCAAAGAAATGAAACTTACAAAAGAGAAGGCAGATTTTGTCAATGTGCCGATGATCGCAGAATCTCCGGTAAGTATTGAGTGCAGAGTGAAGCAGGTTCTGGAACTTGGTTCACATCACATGTTTGTGGCAGATGTGCTTGCAGTTCATGCTGATCCACAGTATATGGATGAGAAAAAGAAATTTCATCTCAATGATGCGAAGCCGCTGGTATATTCACACGGTGAGTATCTGGGAGTTGGTAAGAAACTGGGAACTTTTGGATATAGCGTAAAAAAGAAGAAAAAGGCTTCAGGAAAAAAGAAGTAAGCAGGTTGTCAGGACGGAGTAACAGCAACATAATAGAAGCAGATTGAACAGTAACCAAGTGCGTATTGTTTGCAGATGCAGGTAATGTGTGATAGAATGAAAGGACATAAACATGAATAATGTGACATTAATAGGAATGCCCGGTTCAGGGAAAAGTACAATTGGAGTTATTCTTGCAAAAGCTTTGAGATATGAGTTTCTGGATTCTGATCTTCTGATACAGAAACAGGAAAAAAGAAAACTTTCTGAGATCATAGCGCAGGATGGACCGGAACGCTTTAAGGAAATCGAGAATCAGGTCAATGCAGATATTCGTGTAACAGATACAGTCATTGCACCAGGAGGCAGTGTTATTTACTGCGAGGAAGCAATGGAGCATCTGAAGTCTATTGGAAATATTATCTATCTTAAATTATCTCTGGAATCTTTATCCAAAAGACTTGGCGATCTGAAAGGCCGCGGAGTTCTGTTAAAAGACGGACAGACATTGAAAGACCTGTATGAGGAACGCGTACCTTTATACGAAAAATATGCAGATATTACCATTGATGAAGATGGGAAAGATTTGGATGAAAGTCTCAGAGCAATTCTGGAGATAATACATATCAGAGAGCAGGGAAAGTAGTTATTACAGAACATGAAGTGTTCCGTGGTAAATAACTTTTTGTTTACAAATGACAAATATATGCTATAATATACAACTGACTTTAAAATAAGATGACCGATTTGTATAATCATATATTCATTTGAAATAAGAGGTACACCTTTATAAAACGCACAGAAAAGCCGGATTTTACGGTAGTCTGAAAGGGATGTACTTTAATTCTGCTCATGGAGTGAAAATAAATAAGAGGTGTGATATGGAACAGTATGTTATAAAAGGAGGCAACCCTTTGGTCGGTGAGGTGGAGATTGCCGGTGCCAAGAATGCGGCACTTGCGATTCTTGCAGCAGCCATAATGACTGATGAGACGATTCTGATAGAGAATCTGCCGGATGTAAGGGATATCAATGTATTGCTTGAAGCAATCGCTGGTATTGGAGCACAGGTAGACCGTATTGATAAATCTACTGTAAAGATTAACGGATCTACAATTGGAGATGTAAGTGTTGATTATGAGTATATCAAGAAGATCAGAGCTTCCTACTATCTGCTGGGAGCACTTCTTGGTAAATACAAACATGCAGAAGTACCACTTCCTGGTGGATGTAACATTGGAAGCCGCCCGATCGACCAGCATCTGAAGGGATTCAGAGCACTTGGCGCGGATGTTGATATTATGCATGGTGCGATCGTTGCGAAAGCAGATGAACTTCATGGAAGCCATATTTTCCTTGATGTTGTTTCTGTAGGTGCAACAATTAATATTATGATGGCAGCATCCCTTGCACCGGGACGTACAATTCTGGAGAATGCAGCAAGAGAGCCACACGTAGTTGATGTAGCCAACTTCCTGAATAGTATGGGAGCTAACATTAAAGGTGCAGGCACTGATGTGATCCGTATTAAAGGTGTAGAGAAACTTCACCGTACAGAATATTCCATTATTCCGGATCAGATCGAAGCCGGTACATTTATGTTTGCGGCAGCAGCAACAGGCGGAGACGTTACAGTTAAGAATGTAATTCCGAAACATCTGGAGGCAACTACAGCCAAGCTTGAAGAGATTGGATGTGAAGTTGAAGAGTTTGACGATGCAGTCCGTGTACGTTCTACAGGAAAGCTTCACCGTACTCATGTAAAGACTCTCCCGTATCCGGGATATCCGACAGATATGCAGCCACAGATTGCAGTAACTCTGGCACTTGCAGAGGGAACCAGTATTGTAACAGAGAGTATCTTCGAGAACAGATTTAAATATGCAGATGAACTTTCACGTATGGGAGCCAGCATCAAGGTTGAGGGCAATTCCGCGATTATTGATGGTGTGAAGAAGCTCACTGGTGCGAGAGTAAGTGCACCGGATTTACGTGCAGGTGCAGCCCTGGTTATCGCAGGACTGGCAGCAGACGGAATCACTGTTGTTGATGATATTGTATATATCCAGAGAGGATATGAGAATTTCGAGGAGAAACTCAGATCCCTTGGCGCTGAAATCGAACGAGTATCCAGCGAAAAAGAAATCCAGAAATTCCGCTTAAGAGTAGGATGATATAACGGATGAGAAAAAAACATCAAAAAATATCTTGACATTTTTTAGGGTTAAGTATATTGTATGGTGTGCAGCAATATTAATGAAAGTTAATAATTAGTAATAGCCTTTTATTCAGAGTGGTGGAGATACAAAGGATCTGCGAAGCCACGGCAACCCCTGTCTGTAGAGGAAGGTGCCAACCTGAGCGAGTGATCGAACAATAAGAGGATTGTTTAGATAATCAAACAGTCCGATTACTTCGGGCTGTTTCTTTTTGTTAACTGCAAAGTATCAGCAGATTATTGTACAAAAGACGGCGGGGGAGCCGGACTGCTGGTACGGTACATATAGTGATATACAACAAATAAAGGAGAACACAATGGAGAAAATTTTATTTACATCCGAATCTGTAACTGAAGGCCATCCTGACAAAATGTGTGATGCCATTTCTGACGCAGTTCTTGACGCGATCATGGAACAGGATCCAATGGGACGTGTTGCATGCGAAACAGCTACAACAACAGGTCTTGTACTGGTAATGGGCGAGATTACAACAACAGCAAACATTGATATTCAGCAGATCGTAAGAGATACTGTTCGTGAGATCGGATATGACCGTGGCAAATACGGATTCGATGCAGATACATGTGCAGTTATCACAGCTCTGGACAAACAGTCTGCAGATATCGCTCTTGGTGTAGACAAAGCACTGGAAGCTAAGATGGGCGAAGAAGAGATCGATGCAATCGGAGCAGGTGACCAGGGAATTCAGTTTGGTTATGCTTCCAATGAAACAGAAGAGTATATGCCATATGCGATCAACATGGCACATAAACTTGCACGTCAGTTAACAAAAGTTCGTAAAGACGGAACATTAAAATACTTAAGACCAGATGGAAAAACACAGGTTACTGTAGAATATGATGAAGCTGGAAAACCATGCCGTATCGATGCAGTTGTATGCTCTACACAGCATGATCCGGATGTAACTCAGGAGCAGATTCATGAGGACATCAAGAAATATGTATTTGATGAGATCATCCCTGCAGATATGGTAGATGAGAATACACAGTACTTTATCAACCCGACAGGACGTTTCGTAATCGGTGGACCTCACGGTGACAGCGGACTTACAGGACGTAAGATCATCGTTGATACTTACGGTGGAGCAGGTCGTCACGGCGGCGGAGCTTTCTCCGGAAAAGACTGCACAAAGGTTGACCGTTCTGCAGCATATGCAGCTCGTTATGTAGCAAAGAATATCGTAGCAGCAGGACTTGCTGACAAGTGCGAGATCCAGCTTTCCTATGCAATCGGTGTTGCTCATCCGACATCTATTCATGTTGATACCTTCGGAACAGGCAAACTCTCCGATACAAAACTGGTTGAGATCATTCGCGAGAACTTTGACCTTCGCCCGGCAGGAATCATCAAGATGCTTGACCTGAGAAGACCTATCTACAAACAGACAGCAGCTTACGGACACTTCGGACGTACAGATGTAGATCTTCCATGGGAGCACCTGGACAAAGTTGAAGATCTTAAGAAATACCTTGCATAATTAAAAGAATTGTAGAAGCTGGAGAGCAGCTGAACAATTTACAATTGAAATATACAGTGTGAAGAGAAAACAGGAATTATCTGGAATTGAAATACGGATAGTTCCTGTTTTTTAATTCCTCGGAATAAGAATATTCCCAATAATTGCATTGCGCTTAATTTGATTTATAGTGATAAAATGGGTATTTGTATACTCAGAAGTGTGACAATGAGATTGTATTTTATAGAAAATTTAGATATGGAAATTGAACTTTATGATATAATAAATCTAAGACATTGAGGGTGACAGAGTGATAAACTCAGAGAATATTTCTGAAAGACATAAACGAAAAGTAATGTTCAGGGAATGAGATAGAGAGGAAAACAAAAAATAAAAGATAAAGGATGATTCAAATGAAGTTAAAGACAAGAATCGTGATAGGATTCGGCATGAGCATTCTGGTTCCGCTGCTTCTTTTTTCGGCAACCTTATATGGATTAAGCCATACAAAGCTTGCGCAGCAGGTAAAGGATTCGACAGAAGTTGTATATGACATTTCCGTCGGGGAATCCGCCAACAGCCAGACACAGGTAAGACTCATTGCAAAAGATGTGCTATTTACGGCAACGGTTATTCTGGTATTTACGGCACTGTCCATTGGTTTGTGGATCTACAGAAGTATTGCTACACCTCTGGTAAAGCTGAAGAAAGCTACGCAGAATATCAAGGAGGGCAATCTGGATTTTGTTCTGGAGGTAGAGGGTGACGATGAATTCTCGGAACTCTGCCGGGATTTCGAAGAGATGAGAAAGAGGCTCAAGGAATCGGCAGAAGAGAAAGTTCTCCTGGATAAAGAGAACAAGGAACTCATCAGTAATATTTCTCATGACCTCAAGACACCGATCACAGCAGTAAAAGGATATGTAGAGGGAATCATGGACGGAGTGGCAGATACACCGGAAAAAATGGACCGCTACGTAAAGACCATCTACAACAAAACAAACGAGATGGATCACCTGATCAATGAGCTGACTTTCTACTCTAAAATTGATACAAATAGAATTCCATACACATTCAGTAAACTGAATGTAGAAGACTATTTCAGCGATTGCGCAGAGGAAGTAGGACTGGAACTGGAGACCAGAGGAATCGAGCTGGTATATGCCAATTATGTAGAGAGCGGTGTACAGGTAATCGCAGATGGCGAACAGATTCGTCGTGTTATTCACAACATTATCAGTAATGCCATCAAATATATGGACAAGCCAAAAGGAATCATTCAGATCCGTGTAAAGGATGTCGGTGATTTTATTCAGGTAGAAATCGAAGATAACGGAAAAGGAATCGCAGCAAAAGACCTGCCATCCATTTTTGACCGTTTTTACAGAACAGATGTGTCGAGAAATTCTTCCAAGGGAGGAAGCGGAATTGGACTATCCATCGTAAAGAAGATCCTGGAGGATCACGGAGGAAAGGTCTGGGCAACCAGCAGACTGGGAATCGGCACGATCATGTATTTTGTACTTAGAAAGTATCAGGAGGTACCAATGAATGAGTAGAATTTTAATCATAGAAGATGAAGAAGCAATCGCAGATCTGGAGAAGGACTATCTGGAACTCTCCGGGTTTGAGGTTGAGATATGCAACAGAGGAGATACAGGACTGACACGTGCAATGAACGAGGAATTTGATCTGATCATTCTGGATCTGATGCTTCCGGAAGTGGACGGTTTCGATATCTGCAGACAGGTGCGCCAGGAGAAAAACACTCCGATCATCATGGTGTCTGCAAAGAAAGATGACATCGACAAGATCAGAGGTCTGGGACTTGGAGCAGATGATTACATGACAAAGCCGTTCAGCCCGAGTGAACTGGTAGCCAGAGTTAAGGCACATATGGACAGATACAATCGTCTGATCGGTTCCAACGTGCAGAAGAATGATATTGTAGAGATCCGAGGAATCAAGATCGACAAGACTGCACGTCGTGTATGGGTAAACGGAGAAGAGACAACCTTTACATCCAAGGAGTATGATCTGCTCACATTCCTTGCAGAGAATCCGAACAGAGTATTTACCAAAGAAGAACTTTTCAGAGAAATCTGGGATATGGAATCCGTGGGAGACATTGCTACGGTTACTGTCCATATCAAGAAAATCCGTGAGAAAATTGAATTTAATACAGCCAAGCCGCAGTATATTGAAACAATTTGGGGTGTAGGCTACAGATTTAAGGTGTAACTGAATCAGGCGTCCTGGCAGAAATTTATCTGTCAGGACGTTTGAGGATAACCGATGTTTTATAAACTGATTGTTTATTCAATTATGTAAGTCTCCTGAGTTGACCAGATCAGGTAGGTCTAATGCTTCAATTGCAAAAAGTAATAAGCAATGTTTGGAGACTCGTGTATCGACAAGTTTATGATTCACTATGTATAAAAAAGGGAAAATATGGAAAGATTATATAAAAAATTAGAAAGCTACAGCAAGTCCGACTATTATCCGTTTCATATGCCGGGACATAAACGTAACAAGGCATCTTCAGCAGGGGACTTCACGTTTGAGAGAGACATCACAGAGATTTCCGGATTTGATAATCTCCATCATGCGGAGGGAATCCTGAAAGAAGCACAGGAGAATGCAGCACAGATTTACGGCACAAAGAAGTGCTTTTTCAGTGTAAACGGAAGTACAGCAGCGCTGCTGGCAGCAGTCAGTGCATCAGTAAACAAGGGCGGTAGAATCCTGGTGGCAAGAAACTGCCACAAAGCTGTCTATCATGCACTCTATTTGCGTGACCTGCTGCCGGTTTATGTTTATCCACACGAAGATAAGAGACTGGGGATAAACGGCGGCATTTCAGCCAGAAGTGTGGAAAGATATCTGGAGGAAAATCAGGATGTGCAGGCAGTTTTGATCACATCGCCTACATATGACGGAGTTGTATCCGACATAAAAGAGATAGCAGAGGTGGTACACAGACATGAAATCCCTCTGATCGTGGACGAAGCACATGGTGCACATTTCCGGTTCTCAGATTATTTTCCGATTTCGGCAGCAGAACTGGGAGCAGATATCGTGATCCAGAGTTTTCACAAGACTTTGCCGTCTATGACACAGACAGCGGTACTTCATATCTGCAGCGACAGGGTAGATGTGGGGAAGATCAAACGCTTCATGGGAATCTACCAGACCAGCAGTCCGTCCTATATTCTGATGGCAAGTATGGATGCATGTATGGATAAGCTGCAGAAAGACGGGCAGCAGATGTTTCGCGAATTTACCTACAATCTGGAAAAAGCCAGAGAGCGCCTTTCAAAATGTGAGAAGATAAAGCTGATCGAAGCGTCTATGCTTCAGGGAACAGGAATCTATGATTTTGACCGATCCAAGTTACTGTTTTCCACAGTTGGAACTTCCATTAATGGACATCAGCTTCATGAAATGCTTCGCGACAGATATCATATCGAGATGGAGATGGAAGCAGAGAAATATGTTCTTGGAATTGCAGCAGTGGGAGATACGGAAGAGGGATTTGACAGATTATGTGCTGCGATTGAAGAAATTGATGCAGAGACAGAACTGGTATCTGAAGCAGTAGAATCACAGGAGAACACTTCCCATGCAAGAATGAAACAGCTTATGACCATTGCTCAGGCAATGGATGCACAGCAGAGACGATACCCTCTGGAAGAGAGCATCGGAAAAGTCAGCGCAGAGTTTGCCTATCTGTATCCGCCAGGAATTCCGATCATTGTGCCGGGTGAGCAGATTACTGGACAATTCGTGCGAAATGTGAGAAGATACATGGAACAGGGACTGGAAGTGCAGGGACTCAGCGACACATCTGCAGAGACCATCTGCGCAGCTGCCCGGAATGAATCCGGTCAGGAAGAAGACAGTCCGGCAAAGGAATAACATAGCAGACATGGGAAAGATTTTTTATATTATGGGAAAGAGTGCGTCAGGGAAAGACAGGATTTATTCACTTCTGGCGGCACATAAAGAACTGAATTTAAAAACACTTGTCCTGTATACTACCCGGCCGATCAGAGCCGGGGAGGAGGACGGAAAGAATTACTACTTTGTAGATGATAACAAACTGAAAGAATTCCGTAAGAATGGAAATCTGATCGAAGCGAGAGCTTACCATACAGTTCACGGGATCTGGACTTACTTTACAGCAGATGACGGACAGGTAGATCTGGCAGATTCTGATTATCTGGGAATCGGTACACTGGAGTCTTTTAAGAAAATGCGTAAATATTACGGTGACGAAGCAGTCTGTCCTGTTTATATCCAGGTGGAAGACGGAGAAAGACTCAGCCGTGCTCTTAAGAGAGAACGGGAACAGGCAAATCCGAAATACGAGGAAATGTGCAGGAGATTTATTGCAGACCAGTCAGACTTCTCAGAGGAGAATATTCTGGATGCAGGGATATGGAAACGTTTTCAGAATACAGATCTCGACGAATGTGTGAAAGAAATCGTAAATTATATAAAATCTATGCAATAGATCTGCTTTTATGGTATAATATCTTACAAAACGGACTGGTGAGGTGATTCTTATGATGGGATTTAACAACATTATCGGACATGACGAGATTATCGGACACTTAAAAAATGCAATAGAATCAGGAAAAATATCGCATTCTTATATTTTTACCGGCGAACCAGGTTCTGGTAAGAAACTTCTTGCAGGAACTTTTGCGGCAACACTTCAGTGCGAAGCCGGCGGTACAGAGCCGTGCCAGAAATGCGACTCCTGCAAAAAAGCGATAGGCAAGAATCATCCGGATATTATTATGGTTACACATGAGAAACCGGGAACGATTTCAATTGATGAGATCAGAGATCAGGTCATTCATGATGTAGATATCAGACCATATTACAGTCCTTACAAGATTTATATTATTGCAGATGCAGATCTTATGACACCGCAGGCTCAGAACGCTCTTCTTAAAACAATCGAAGAGCCGCCGGAATATGCAGTGATCCTTTTGCTGACCAATAATATCGGCGGACTGCTGCCGACGATCCTGTCAAGATGTGTTCGTCTTGACCTTAAGGTAGTAGATGACGGTCTTGTAAAGAAATACCTGATGGAGCATCTCCACGTGCCGGATTATCAGGCAGAGATTGATGCATCCTTTGCACAGGGCAGTATCGGAAGAGCAAAAGAAGCAGCTACTTCACAGGAATTTGCAGAGATGACTCAGAATGCACTGAAGATTCTCAAATATGCAAATACTATGGAAGTATATGAGCTGTCAGATACGATCAAGAGCCTTTCCGGTGAGAAGCAGAATATCAACGATTATCTGGATATTTTCCAGTTCTGGTTCAGAGATGTCCTGATGTTTAAGGCAACCCAGGAGGTCGACAATCTGGTATTTAAGCAGGAAATTAATTTTATCAGAGAGCAGGCGAAACAGCGTTCCTATGAGAATCTGGAGAACATTCTGGATTCCATCCAGAAGACCAAGGTACGTCTGAAAGCAAATGTTAATTTTGACCTGGCATTTGAATTACTGTTCCTGACGATCAGGGAGAAATAGAATGACAAAAGTAGTAGGCGTGAGATTTCGTAATGTAGGCAAGATTTATTATTTCAGCCCTAAGGATTACGAGATCAAAACAGGCGATCATGTGATCGTAGAGACTGCCCGTGGAATTGAATACGGGAAAGTTGTACTTGCACCAAGAGAAGTAGGTGAGGAAGACGTCGTGCATCCTCTCAAAGAAGTGCTCCGCGTAGCAACAAAGGAGGACGATGAGAGAGAAGCGCAGAACAGACTCAGAGAAAGAGATGCATTCAAAATCTGTCAGAAGAAGATCCGTGAACACGGTCTGGAAATGAAGCTGATAGATGCAGAATATACATTTGACAATAACAAAGTACTGTTTTATTTTACAGCAGACGGCAGAATCGACTTCCGTCAGCTTGTAAAAGACCTGGCAGCGATTTTCAAAACACGTATTGAACTCCGTCAGATCGGTGTCCGCGATGAGACAAAGATCCTCGGCGGAATTGGTATCTGCGGCAGATGTTTATGCTGCCATACTTATCTGTCTGAATTTGCACCAGTATCCATCAAGATGGCAAAAGAGCAGAACCTGTCTCTGAACCAGACAAAGATTTCCGGCGTATGCGGAAGACTGATGTGCTGTCTGAAGAATGAGCAGGAGACATACGAGGAACTGAACAAGAAGCTTCCGGGACTGGGGGACTCTGTTACAACTCCGGACGGACTTCAGGGAACGGTACACAGCGTAAATGTACTCCGTCAGCGTGTAAAGGTAATTGTTGAGATTAATGACGAAAAAGAAATTCAGGAATTCCCGGTGGATGAACTGAAATTCAGACCAAGAAAGAAGAAAGTTAAAGTCTCTGACAAAGAGTTAAAGGAACTTGGAAATCTGGAAGATAAAAAAGGAGATTCCAAATTAAATGACTGATCAGCTGGTAAGAGATAAAGAACGAGTAGATGACCTCCAGAATGGATATTATGTGATCCAGGATCCTGAGAAATTCTGTTTTGGAATGGACGCGGTTCTTCTTTCCGGCTTTGCAAAAGTAAAAAAAGGTGAGACTGCTCTGGACATGGGAACAGGAACGGGAATCATTCCGATTCTGCTTAAGGCAAAGACAAATGGAGAACATTTTACAGGTCTTGAGATTCAGCAGGAATGCGCAGACATGGCCGGACGCAGTGTCAGGTATAATCATCTGGAGAACGATATTGATATCGTACAGGGTGACATTAAGGAGGCGGCCGAAATTTTTGGGGCAGCCTCTTTTGATGTAGTGACGAGCAATCCACCTTATATGATCGGGCAGCATGGACTGCGCAATCCGGACATGCCGAAAGCAATCGCCAGACATGAGGTACTATGTAATCTGGAGGATGTGGTCAGCCAGGCGGCAAAAGTATTGAAAGAACGGGGCAGATTTTATATGGTGCACAGACCGTTCAGACTGACAGAGATCATGAATGTTCTGACAAAATACCGTCTGGAGCCGAAGAGAATGCAGCTTGTGTATCCATACATAGACAGAGAACCGAATATGGTACTGATCGAAGCATTAAAGGGCGGAAATTCCAGAGTGACCGTGGAACCGCCGCTGATCGTATATAAAGAGCCGGGAGTTTATACAGAGAGTATATTGAAGATTTATGATATGATCTAAATTTTTTGCAAAGCATTATGAGAGGAATCAATTATGAGTGGTAAATTGTATTTGTGCGCAACACCCATAGGAAATCTGGAGGACATTACACTCCGGGTACTCCGCACATTAAAAGAAGTAGATCTTATAGCAGCAGAAGATACCAGAAACAGTATCAAACTGTTGAACCATTTTGACATTAAAACACCCATGACCAGTTATCATGAGTATAATAAGATCGACAAGGCATACGTCCTGATCAGCAAAATGCAGGAAGGTCAGAACATAGCTCTGATCACAGATGCCGGAACTCCGGGAATCTCCGATCCGGGTGAAGAACTGGCAGCAATGTGCTATGAAGCTGGGATTGAAGTAACCTCACTTCCGGGACCTGCTGCCTGTATCACAGCCTTAACTCTTTCCGGTCTGCCAACAAGAAGATTCGCATTTGAAGCCTTTCTTCCTGCAGATAAAAAAGAGAGAAAAGTAATCCTGGAAGAACTGAAAAATGAAACAAGAACCATTATTCTCTACGAAGCACCACACAGATTGGTAAGAACTCTGGAGGAGTTAAAAGAAACTCTGGGAAACCGCAGGATGACTTTATGCAGAGAGCTGACAAAGAAACACGAGACAGCTTTCCATACAACCATCGAGGACCTGATTCTCTATTACCAGACAGAGAAACCACTGGGTGAATGTGTCCTTGTGATCGAGGGAAGAAGCAGAAAGGAAATGGAAGAAGAACAGAAAGCTTCCTGGGAAAAAATCACCATAGAAGAACACATGGAAATCTACGAAAACCAGGGCCATTCCAGAAAAGAAGCCATGAAATTGGTAGCAAACGACCGAGGAATGACCAAGAGAGATGTGTACCAGTATCTCATTAACAAAAGCGAAGAATAAGAGAAACAGGCAGAAGAATTCCCGTGCGCGGGGATTCTTTTTGCATTGTACGAAATACAATGATTTTTGGGGAATAATCCAAAGAAAATGTAATAGTATTTAATGTTTTTTTGGTGATGAATGTGGCAAGATATAGGCTTTTGTGCTATAATAAATTTGTATTATTATGTCCAAATACCAGAATATATTTGAAAACCTGTTTATGGTAAACCCGCAAGGGTTTTCAGATATATTCTGGTTATGATCAATAGATAACAGGAGGAATAAAATGGGCGGAGAAAATACAGAATACGGAGCGGATCAAATCCAGATTCTGGAAGGTTTGGAAGCCGTACGAAAGAGACCAGGTATGTATATCGGAAGTACATCCAGCAGAGGTCTTCATCACTTGGTTTATGAGATCGTAGACAATGCAGTTGATGAAGCTCTTGCTGGATTTTGTACGGAAATTCAGGTAGTGATCAATTCGGATAACTCTATCACAGTTGTCGATAACGGACGTGGTATTCCGGTAGGCATTAACCATAAAGCAGGAATCCCTGCTGTAGAAGTTGTATTTACCATTCTTCATGCCGGCGGCAAATTCGGTGGTGGAGGGTACAAGGTATCAGGCGGACTCCACGGAGTAGGTGCATCTGTAGTAAACGCACTTTCTACCTGGCTTGAAGTAAAAATCTATCATGAGGGAAAAATTTATCAGCAGAGATACGAACGAGGCAAGACCATGTATCCTCTGAAAGTTGTAGGCGACTGCGACCCGGAACTGTCTGGAACAACAGTTGTATTCCTGCCGGATAAAGATATTTTCGAAGAAACTGTATACGACTATGATATCCTGAAACAGCGTCTGAGAGAGATGGCATTCCTGACAAAAGGTCTGAAGATCTGTCTCAAAGATACCAGAGAAGGAATGGAAAGAGAGAAAATTTTCCATTACGAGGGTGGTATCCGCGAATTCGTAACTTACCTTAACAGAAGTAAAGAAGCGCTCTACCCGGAGATCATTTACTGCGAGGGACAGGTAAACGGAGTATCTGTAGAGGTTGCCATGCAGCATAATGACTCTTATACAGAGAACTGTTATGGATTTGTAAATAACATCAATACACCAGAGGGCGGTACTCATATCGTAGGTTTCAGAAATGCTCTGACAAAAACTTTCAACGATTATGCAAGAAAGAATAAACTGCTCAAAGACAGCGAGCCGAACTTAAGCGGAGATGATATCCGAGAGGGTCTGACTGCAATTGTCAGTGTTAAGATCGAGAATCCTCAGTTTGAGGGACAGACTAAACAGAAACTCGGAAACAGCGAAGCAAGAGGTGCTGTTGACAGTGTAGTAAGCAAACAGCTTGAAATCTTTCTTGAACAGAATCCGACTGTAGCAAAAGCTACTGTAGAGAAATCTGTTCTTGCACAGAGAGCCCGTGAGGCAGCCCGTAAGGCCCGTGACCTCACCAGAAGAAAATCAGCCCTTGACAATATGTCTCTTCCTGGAAAACTTGCAGATTGCTCAGACAAGAATCCTGAGAACTGCGAGATCTACATCGTAGAGGGAGATTCCGCCGGTGGTTCCGCAAAGACTGCCAGAAACCGTGTGACACAGGCTATCCTGCCTTTGAGAGGTAAGATCCTGAACGTAGAGAAAGCACGTCTGGATAAAATTTATGCAAATGCCGAGATCAAAGCTATGATCACAGCATTTGGAACGGGAATCCATGAGGATTTTGATATCAGCAAGCTTCGTTATCACAAGATCATCATCATGACCGATGCCGATGTTGATGGTGCGCACATTGCCACCCTGCTGCTGACTTTCCTGTACCGTTTCATGCCGGAACTGATCAAACAGGGATATGTATACCTTGCGCAGCCTCCGTTATACAAGGTTGAGAAGAACAAGAAAGTATGGTATGCATACGACGACGATGAACTGAATCAGATCCTGACAGAAATCGGCCGTGACGGAAATAACAAGATCCAGCGCTACAAAGGTCTTGGAGAGATGGATGCAGACCAGCTCTGGGAGACAACAATGGACCCTGAGAAACGAATCCTGCTCAAGGTTACCATGGACGAAGCAGCTACATCTGAGATTGACCTGACATTTACTACACTGATGGGCGATAAGGTAGAGCCAAGACGTGAATTTATTGAAGAGAATGCAAGATTTGTAAAGAATCTGGATATCTGATAATAGGGAGAATAGATAAATGGAAGATAATATTTTTGACAAAGTCCACGAGGTGGATCTGGAGAAGACCATGAAGGACTCCTACATCGATTATGCTATGAGCGTTATCGCTTCCCGAGCATTACCTGATGTAAGAGATGGTCTGAAACCGGTTCAGCGTCGTGTACTGTATTCCATGATAGAGTTAAACAATGGTCCTGACAAGCCGCATCGTAAATGTGCGCGTATTGTCGGTGATACAATGGGTAAATATCACCCGCACGGTGACAGTTCTATCTATGGCGCACTTGTAAATATGGCACAGGAATGGTCTACCAGATATCCGCTGGTAGACGGACATGGAAACTTTGGTTCCGTGGACGGTGACGGGGCAGCAGCCATGCGATACACCGAGGCACGTCTGAGCAAGATTTCCATGGAAATGTTGGCAGATATCAATAAAGATACCGTTGACTTCCAGCCAAACTTTGATGAGACAGAGAGAGAACCTGTTGTACTGCCGTCCCGTTACCCGAATCTTCTGGTAAACGGAACTTCTGGTATAGCAGTAGGTATGGCAACAAATATCCCTCCTCATAATCTGGGAGAGGTCGTAGATGCGGTTGTCAAGATCATTGATAACATCATCGAAGAACAGCGTGAAACCACAATGGAAGAGATCCTGGACATTGTAAAAGGTCCAGACTTCCCGACAGGTGCCACGATCCTTGGCAGAAGAGGAATTGAAGAAGCCTACAGAACAGGCCGTGGAAAGATCCGTGTACGTGCCGTAACAAACATCGAGACACTTCCAAACGGAAAGTCCAGAATTATCGTTACAGAGCTTCCATATCTGGTAAATAAGGCACGTTTGATTTCCAAGATTGCAGAACTTGTAAGAGATAAAAAGATTGATGGAATCACAGACCTGAATGATCATTCCAGCCGTGAGGGAATGAGAATCTGTATTGATCTGCGAAAAGATGCAAATGCAAATGTAGTTCTGAATTTACTGTACAAGCATACCCAGCTTCAGGATACTTTTGGCGTAAATATGCTTTCCCTTATCCCAAATAACGGAAGCCTTGAGCCGAAGGTATTAAATCTGAAACAGATGCTGGAATACTATCTGGCACATCAGGAAGATGTAGTGACCAGAAGAACAAAATATGACCTGAATAAAGCAAGAGAACGTGCCCATATCTTAGAGGGACTGCTGAAAGCCCTTGATAATATCGACGAAGTGATCCGTATTATCAGAGCTTCCCAGAACGTGCAGATCGCGAAACAGGAATTAATGGAGCGTTTCGAGCTGACAGATGTCCAGGCACAGGCAATCGTAGATATGCGTCTGCGTGCTCTGACAGGTCTGGAAAGAGAGAAACTGGAAGCAGAATATGCTGACTTAATGGAGAAGATCCGTAAATATGAAGCAATCCTTGCAGACAGAAATCTTCTTCTGCGCGTGATCCGTGAGGAAATCCTTGCGATTGCTGAGAAATACGGCGATGAAAGAAAGACTTCCATCGGATATGATGTATACGATATTTCTACAGAAGATCTGATTCCAAGAGAGAATACCGTAATCACAATGACCAAACTTGGATACATTAAGAGAATGACAGTAGACAATTTCAGAAGCCAGAACAGAGGTGGAAGAGGAATCAAGGGCATGCAGACTCTTGAGGACGATTACATCGAAGAACTTCTGATGACCACTACTCATCATTATCTGATGTTCTTTACAAATACAGGACGAGTATACCGCCTGAAAGCATATGAGATCCCGGAAGCAGGACGTACTGCAAGAGGAACTGCGATCATCAATCTTTTACAGCTGATGCCGGGAGAATTTGTCACAGCAGTCATTCCAATCCGCAAATTTGAGGACGGCAATTATCTCATGATGGCGACAAAGAACGGTCTTGTAAAGAAAACTCCGATCCATGAATATGCAAATGTGCGTAAGAACGGACTGGCAGCGATTACTTTACGTGACGATGACGAGCTGATCGAGGTTAAGCTTACAGACGATAAGAAAGACGTGATCCTGGTAACAAAAGACGGTATGTGTATCCGTTTCAAAGAGACAGATGTAAGAAGCACCGGCAGAACTTCCATGGGTGTACGAGGTATGAACCTTGACGATGGTGATGAAGTTGTAGCAATGCAGCTGAATTCTCAGGGAGACTGCCTGCTGATCGTATCTGCAAATGGTATGGGTAAACGCACTGCAATGGCAGAATTTTCATGCCAGAACCGTGGCGGAAAAGGTGTGAAGTGCTATAAGATCACAGAGAAAACCGGTGATGTAATTGGAGCGAGAGCTGTAAATGAAGATAATGAAGTCATGTTGATCACAACGGAAGGTATCATTATCAGGATCGCATGCTCTGATATTTCCATTCTTGGAAGAATCACATCAGGTGTAAAACTGATCAATCTTACAGATGGTGTCACTGTAGCAAGTGTAGCCAAGGTAAGAGATAAAGAAGAAAAAGACGCAAATGCGCAGTCGGCAGCAGGAGAAACTGCAGATGATGCACAGATAGTAACTGAAGAGTCTGATCAGACTTTAGATCAGGATGCACAGAGTGAGAACACAGGAGAAGAGGAATAACCATGAAAAAATGGTACAGATATCTTGCAGCAGGAGTGTTGGTATTACTGACACTCTGTGTGGCAGGATGTGGGGGTGTAAGCCACAAATCACCGGAAAAAGTTACAGAGGAACTGATTCAGTCCTATGTTGACGGAAAAGAAAACAAAGTAAAAGACTGCTACAATCAGAAAGATAATACAGAAGCAGATCTCCAGACAGAGATCACAGCAACGCTGAAGTATTTTGAGGCACATAATCCAAAGAAAGTATCTATTCAGGACTGCCAGGTACTTTCTCAGAATGATAATTATACATATGTATATATAACCTATAATCTGATCCTTGAGGATGACCAGGAATATCCATGTGTAGGAACCTATATGGTAGGAAAACAGGATAAAACTTACTATATTATGTCATCATCACAGATTACAGATGATATGAGAACACAGGCAGCCACAGACTATGCCAACTTTATGAAGACAGACGCTTACAAGACTTATACCAAAGCATACGATACATTTATCAAGAAAAATCCGGGATATGAAGATAAGATTTCGGAAAAAATAGGATCATGATATATTGAGGACAAAAATAAATGAAAAGAATATTATTGATGGTATTTAGAAATCTCTTTTTTGTTCCATATGGATGGTTCAAATTATGCTGGTATGCATCACAT
Source organism: Blautia sp. MSJ-9 (assembly GCF_018919065.1). Lineage (GTDB taxonomy): Bacteria > Bacillota > Clostridia > Lachnospirales > Lachnospiraceae > Blautia_A. Next base: position 103,172 of record NZ_JAHLQG010000011.1, read on the forward strand.
GCAGACCGTTACAGCGAAGAGGAGAGATATCAGCTCCTTAAGTATGTAGATAACAGAGCAGTACGCGGTGGTAATCTTGTGATCGATGGTCATGGAATAGAAAACATTCCAAAAGAGAACGGATTTATGTTCTTTCCAAATCATCAGGGTCTTTTTGACGTACTTGCGATCATACAGGTGTGCCCGGTGCCTTTTTCAGTAGTAGCGAAGAAAGAGCTGACAAACGTACCGTTCCTGAAACAGGTATTTGCAATTATGAAAGCTTTTATGATCGACCGTGAGGATGTCAAGCAGTCTATGCAGGTGATCATTAATGTTATCAAAGAAGTAAAGGCAGGACGAAACTATCTGATCTTTGCAGAGGGAACTAGAAGCAAAGACGGAAATCATCCACAGGAATTCAAAGGCGGAAGCTTCAAAGCGGCAACCAAGTCAAAATGCCCGATCGTACCAGTAGCGTTGATCGATTCTTATAAGGCATTTGATACAGGTTCTATCAAACCACTTACAGTACAGGTACATTTCCTGGAACCTATATACTATGAAGAGTATAAAGATATGAAGACAACAGAGATTGCAGCAGAGGTGAAAAGACGTATCGAAGCTACAATTTCACAGTATGCATAATGCTTTAAAATAGTATATAATAGTGTAAAAATAAAAAATATTGAAAAAAGTAAAAAAACCTGTTGACAAAACAGGTTTTTTTACATATAATTACAAATGCGCTTCGGGAAATACCAAAGTGCATTCGAATTTAATATTGAACTATTAGTTCGGAGTCTGGAGAAGTACTCAAGAGGCCGAAGAGGTGCCCCTGCTAAGGGTATAGGTCGCTAACGCGGCGCGAGGGTTCAAATCCCTCCTTCTCCGCTTTATTTTTTTGAAAAAATACTTTTTCAAAAAAATAAAAAAAGATATTGACAAACGCTTGGAACTATGATAAAGTAAACAAGCTGTCAACGGACAATGAATCAGTTGAAAAAAGATTTGAAAAAACTTAAAAAAGTTCTTGACAAGTCGAAAACAACATGATAAAATAAACAAGCTGCCGCAAGGCAGACAACCTTGATAACTAAACAGTGAAACACATACGATTCTCGAAAATTCTTTACATTTTTAAGAACGGTTGAATAAACCAAAAACAGTAAAAACGAGAGATAACTAAGCTAGTTGGTTG
>NZ_JAHLQG010000047.1 GCF_018919065.1 Blautia sp. MSJ-9
GGTAAAAAATATTTTGTCAAGTTTTTTAAAAAGAAAAAAAGCCAGCAAATATGCTGGTTTGAGTAGTGGTCGAATTTTTGGTACTGCAAAAAATGATAGTGCTAAATCCTAAAGACGGGCCTGTCGTTGCAAGGCGCATTACTGTGAACGAAGTGAGCAGTAACAGCCCGGCAGTCCCATAGCCAGCCAACAGGCAGGAAATATTTTTGTTTTCAGGTGCATTTGCAGTGGGCGTAGTAACTCTTGGTGCGTGGGAATCTGCGTTATTCAAAAATTGCTCACTGTCTGAGCGAAGCGAGTTTGAGCAATTTTTGAATGTTTTTAGCAGATTTCCACACACCTAGAGTTATTAGCCCGCGAAACCGCACCTGAAAACAAAAATATTTCCTGCCGTCCCCAAACTTTTTTTGCCCCATGAACCCCATTGACTTTTCCCCTCTTTTTTTTTATATTATATAAATAGAATTCCGCGTACCCATAAACCTACGCGTTCAAACTCTGAAAAAGAAGGAGGAATGCATAAAAATGGATAAGAAAATGCTCTTTGTTTTCAACCCAAAAGCAGGCAAAGGTAAGATCAAAGCAAACCTGCTTGATATAGTGGACATTTTTAATAAAGGCGGTTATGAAGTAATTATCTATTCCACACAGAAACCAAAAGATGCCTACGAGAAAGCCAAAGAATACGAATCCAAAGTAGATCTTATCGTATGCAGCGGCGGAGACGGGACTCTTGATGAGGTGGTTACCGGAGTAATGGAAAAGAAGAGTTCCATTCCCATCGGATACATTCCGGCAGGAAGCACCAACGACTTTGCAAACAGTCTCTTTATGCCGAAAAGCATGACAGATGCCGCTTCCATGATCATGGAAGAGAAACTTTATCACTGTGACATCGGCAGATTCAATAACCAGAGCTTTACATATATAGCAGCTTTCGGTCTTTTTACAGATGTAGCCTATCAGACAGATCAGGATCTCAAGAATATCCTTGGCCATGTAGCCTATCTTCTTGAGGGAGTGAAACGCCTTTTTGATATCAAATCATACCATATGAGAATTGAATCCGAAGAATTAACTGTGGAGGATGACTTCATCTTTGGAATGATCACCAATTCCCGTTCAGTGGGAGGTTTCAAGAACCTTACAGGCAAGAACGTGGATATGAATGACGGACTTTTTGAAGTTACCATGATCACAAGACCGAAGAATCCGCTGGAATTGCAGGAGATCATGACTGCAATGCTGACAGCAGAGGACAATACAGATCTGATCCATTCTTTTAAATCAGCCAGGGTGACCATTACCACAGAAGAACCGGTACCATGGACTCTGGACGGTGAATACGGCGGCAGCCATACACAGGTAGAGATCGAGAACTGCCACGAAGCACTGAATCTGTATCTTAAAAGTACCAAGAATGAGGAAACCAAAACAATTGGCATTTCCCCGTTAATAAATAAAAAGGAGAAATAAAATGGGTGAGTATATCAATGTAGTAGAGACTTTTGGATGTGACGTGTTTAATGATTCCGTCATGCAGGCACGACTTCCGAAGAAGATCTACAAAGAATTGAAAAAAACCATAGAAGAGGGCAAAGAACTGTCTATGGAAATCGCAGATGTAGTAGCACACGAGATGAAAGAATGGGCCATTGAAAAAGGTGCCACACACTACAGCCACTGGTTCCAGCCTCTTACAGGCGTGACAGCAGAGAAACACGATGCCTTTATCACAGCTCCGATGGATAATGGCAAGGTTCTGATGTCCTTCTCCGGAAAAGAACTGATTAAAGGTGAACCGGATGCATCTTCTTTCCCGTCCGGTGGATTAAGAGCAACTTTTGAGGCAAGAGGATATACAGCGTGGGACTGCACATCACCGGCATTTGTACGCCATGATGCAGCAGGTGCAACTCTCTGCATCCCGACCGCATTCTGCTCCTACACAGGAGAAGCCCTTGACCAGAAAACACCGCTGCTTCGTTCTATGGAAGCGATCAACACCCAGGCACTCCGCCTGCTCAGACTTTTCGGCAACACAACTTCTAAGAAAGTAACTCCGTCCGTAGGAGCAGAGCAGGAATATTTTCTGGTAGACAAAGAGAAATGGCTTCAGAGAAAAGACCTGATCTATACAGGCAGAACACTTTTCGGTGCCATGCCTCCTAAAGGCCAGGAGATGGATGACCATTATTTCGGAACAATCCGCCAGAGAATTTCCGCATATATGAAAGAGGTAAACGAAGAATGCTGGAAACTGGGCGTACCTGCCAAGACACAGCATAATGAAGTTGCTCCTGCACAGCATGAACTTGCACCGATCTATGCACCGGTCAACATCGCAGCAGACCAGAACCAGATGATGATGCGTATCCTGAAGAAAGTAGCCAGCCGTCACGGAATGCGCTGCCTGCTTCATGAGAAACCATTTGCAGGTGTAAACGGTTCCGGTAAGCACAATAACTGGTCCCTTACCACAGATGACGGGATCAACCTTCTGGATCCGGGCAAAACACCGCATGACAATATCCAGTTCCTGCTGGTTCTTACCTGTATCCTCAAAGCAGTAGACGAGCATGCAGATCTTCTCCGTGAATCAGCAGCAGATGTAGGAAATGACCAGAGACTTGGTGGTCATGAAGCACCTCCAGTTGTAATCTCCGTATTCCTTGGAGAACAGCTTGAGGATGTTCTTGAGCAGTTAGTCAACACAGGAACAGCAACACACAGCAAGAAAGGAAGCAAACTGGAAACAGGTGTTAAGACACTTCCTGATTTCATGAAAGACGCTACAGACCGTAACCGTACTTCACCGTTTGCTTTCACAGGAAATAAATTCGAGTTCCGTATGGTAGGTTCCAGAGATTCCATTTCCGGATGCAACGTAGTCCTGAATACCATTACAGCAGAAGCATTTAAGGAAGCATGCGACCGCCTGGAAAATGCACAGGACTTTGACCTGGCAGTACATGACCTGATCAAAGAATACGCAACAGAACATCAGAAGATCGTCTTCAACGGAAACGGCTATGCACCGGAATGGGAAGCAGAAGCAAAACGCCGTGGACTTCCGATCCTTCCTACTATGGTAGATGCTATTCCTGCACTTACCACAGAGAAATCTGTCAAACTGTTTGAAGCATTTGACGTATTCTCCAGAACAGAGCTGGAATCCCGTGCAGAGATCAAATATGAGATTTACTCCAAAGCAATCAACATCGAAGCAAAGACAATGATTGATATTGCAACTAAACAGATCATCCCTGCAGTTATCAGATATACAACTGTACTTGGCGAGTCCATCAACACAGTTAAGGCAGCAGGCGAGGGCCTGATCGATGTGAGTGTACAGCTTGACCTGCTCAAGAAGGCATCAAAACTTTTAAAGAGCACAAACAGCGCCATGAGCAAACTCAGTAAACTGGTTGAGAAGATTCCGGAACATGCAGAGGGACAGGACAGAGCAGTATTCTGCAAAGAGAAAGTCGTACCTGCAATGGAAGCTTTACGTGAGCCTGTAGATGAATTGGAAATGATCGTAGATAAGGAAATGTGGCCAATGCCGTCTTATGGAGATCTTGTATTCGAAGTATAATATTATTGTAAAAACGCAGACAGAAATGCTATAATAAAAAGGTCGTGAGTCTAAAAACAGATGAGCGGCCTTTTTCTGAAATACAAACTGGACTATAATAGTCACATAAAGAAGCAATCAGAAAGCGTATTATATGAATGTCTTTCTCTTATTTGCTTCTGATATCTGATAAGGAATAACATAACAAGAAGGAGAACTAAATGGAAGAACTGAAATTTCTGGAGGAACAGCAGGTATCCCCTGAACTGATAAAGAGAGTAGAAGAATTCCGTACTCAGTACGATGTAGCACCGGAGGTGACCGGCAGGATTGTGAAACCTTCCATCCCATTTTACGGAAAGGACATTCTGGAAATGGCAATCGCCGGACTACTCAAAGGAGAAAACCTCTTACTTACCGGACCGAAAGCAACAGGAAAGAATATTCTTGCAGAAAATCTTGCATACATTTTCAACCGCCCTGCATATAATGTTTCTTTCCATGTGAATACAAACAGCGGCGATCTGATCGGAACAGACACTTTCGTGGACAATGAAGTAAAACTTCGCAAGGGAACTATCTATCAGTGTGCAGAATACGGCGGATTCGGAATCCTCGATGAGATCAACATGGCAAAGAACGACGCGGTCTCCGTTCTCCATGCAACTCTGGACTACCGTCGTTCCATTGATGTCCCAGGCTATGATAAAATTGACCTCCACCCTGCAGCCCGTTTTATCGGAACCATGAATTACGGATACGCAGGAACAAAAGAACTCAATGAAGCTCTGGTATCCAGATTTCTGGTCATCGATATGCCCGCCCAGACTGAAGAATCCCTGGAATTCATTTTCCACCAGATGTTCCCGAATGTAAAAGAAAACGCCAGAACACAATTCATCGGTGTATTTCTGGATCTGCAGCTCAAAGCCACAAACAGCGAAATATCCACCAAACCGCTGGACCTGCGAGGTCTCCTTGCTGCCATGAAAATCGTAGAGACAGGACTTTCACCGCGAAAAGCAGTTACCATGGGTGTGGTAAACAAGACTTTTGATATTTTCGAGAAAGAAATCGTGGAAGACGTAGTAAGAACCAGAATTCCGGCAGACTGGACAAGGGATGATGTATATGAAAGATGAGAAAATCGTAGAAATTGACGATTACCGCCTGGAACTGGAAACCAGAATCCGCAATCTCCTCTGGACAATCAGCGGAGATTACACATTAAATATGAAAGTAGACGTTCCCCTGTATCTCCGCTCAAAAGCAATTGCCCTGTATGACGGAATCAAGCAGGGAGCACTTGCAAAATATTATGATAAAGATCTGCTGGGCTTATATCTGGTAAAAAAAGTTTTTTGTCAGGCAGGCGAAGGAGAATTGACTACAATTGCACAGCTTTGTGTGGAAGAAGCAATCGGAGATAAAATCTGTCTGGAGCGCCCGGGAGTCCGGGAAATGCAGAAACAGGCATTTGAAGATATCCTTGATCAGGAATTTGAACAGATGCCGGCATACGGAGATATTCTTGGCCGCCTGAAAATCGCCATCCTGCGTGACCACCTGCAGAATGGAAACCATCATGTAGAAGAGCGTCTGCGCAAAATCCGCGATATGGTTTACCAGTCCCGAATTGCCGCAGATACCATGGAACTGATCCGTATCATTGACAGCCTTTACAATACGATCATTGATCCGAACTTTGAGAAAGACCATGGCACGCTGGAACAGATCATGGCAGTCACCATGGAAGAACTTTCAGAATACGATTGGGAGGATTTTCTCACAGAAGATCTCTATGAAGAAGTACTGGAAAGTTACATTGAGCAGATGGCAAACCGTATCACAGACATGGAAGATACCTCTGTCACGGAAGAAATGGAAAAACAGCGCCAGACAAAACACAAAATTACGATTTTGACAGAAGAGGAACTGGAGAAAGCCTACACCTACGTGGAACTGAATTTCGGGAAAACTTACCTTACTCCTGCAGAAGAGAAGCGCATGAATTATCTGATGTGCCGGGAACTTCACAGAGACTGCAGCCTTTATTTTACAGAAGGAATTCTCAAAAATCCGGTCAAACGAAACTATCAGTACGAATACGCAGTGCGCCTGAAGAACAAGAACATCTGGCTTTACCATGACAAACACAGGATCGTGAAACAGAACATCGCATCGCTCACAGACCTGTTGCGAAAGACACTGGTGTTGAAAAGTGAGACACAGGAAGTACTTTCAGACAGAGGCACGATCATCCCATCCAGACTCTGGCGTGTGGGAAGAAGCAGTGAAGCAAATCTGTTCAAAAGAGAACTGAAATCAGATGCATCCGATTTTGTAGTTGATGTGCTGATCGATGCCAGCGGGTCTCAGATGTCCAGGCAGGGAGACGTGGCATTGCAGGCATATATCATCAGTGAGGCACTGAGCAATGTAAACCTGCCTCATCGTGTTATGAGTTTCTGTACATTCTGGGATTACACCATTCTTCACAGATTCCGTGAGTACGATGACCCACAGTCAGCGAATGAAAATATTTTCAATTATGTGACCTCTTCCAATAACAGAGACGGCCTTGCCATCAAAACTGCAGGATACGGTCTGCTCCAGAGACCGGAGGAGAAGAAAATCCTTATTGTATTAAGCGATGGGAAACCATACGATGTCATTGTAAACAGGCCACACGCAAAGAACCCGGAACCTTATATGGGAAAATATGCAGTCAATGACACTGCAACGGAAGTACGTCATCTGCGAAACCTGGGAGTCAGTGTCCTGGGTGTTTTTGCAGGAGAAGAAAAGGACCTTTCGACGGAAAAAAAGATATTTGGAAAGGACTTTGCATATATTCGTGATATTTCGAACTTTTCCAGAATTGTCGGACGATATCTGATCAAACAGTTGGATTCTGATGAATAAACAGACAAAATAACGCAAAAAAGTGATGTTAGAAAACGCTAACAAGGTAGAAATTTATCAAATCATCACGTCAATACGATAAAGTGTACAAAAATCCATTATTTTCACCTTGCCTTTTTGTATATATTTCGCTATAATGTGATATGTTTATAAATTAATACAAAAGGGAGAGGAAATCATGAACGAAAACAAAGAGTTCAAACCGTATATTCCGGCTGACAAGATCACACCGGAATTTACGGTGACATCCATCATCATGGGTGTTATCCTTGCAGTCATCTTCGGTGCAGCCAATGCTTATCTTGGTCTGCGTGTTGGTATGACTGTATCTGCTTCCATTCCGGCAGCAGTTATTTCCATGGGCGTAATTCGCAAGATCATGAAAAAGAACTCCATTCTGGAGAGCAACATGGTCCAGACAATCGGTTCAGCCGGTGAATCACTGGCAGCCGGTGCAATTTTCACAATGCCAGCTCTGTTCCTTTGGGCAGAAGAAGGACTTTGTGAAATGCCGGGTATCGTGGAAATCACATTAATCGCACTTTGCGGTGGTGTTCTTGGTGTACTTTTTATGGTACCACTTCGTAACGCACTGATCGTAAAAGAGCATGCAACACTTCTTTATCCTGAAGGAACTGCCTGCGCAGATGTTCTGCTTGCAGGTGAAGAGGGTGGTGCAAACGCTGCGACAGTATTCTCAGGTATGGGAATCGCAGCGATCTTTAAATTTGTCGTTGACGGTTTAAAGGTAATCCCTGCAGACGTTGCAGTAGCATTTAAAGGATTCAAAGGTGAAATTGGTATGGAATGCTATCCTGCACTTCTCGGTGTTGGATATATCGTAGGACCAAGAATCGCATCCTTTATGTTTGTTGGTTCTCTTATTGGCTGGATGGTGCTGATTCCGGTAATCTGTCTGTTCGGAGCTGATACAGTTATGTATCCCGGAACAGAAACAATTTCTGCTCTTTATGCAGCAGGCGGAGCAGCTAAAATCTGGAGTACTTATGTAAAATATATCGGAGCAGGAGCTATCGCAACAGGTGGTATTATTTCCCTGATCAAATCCCTGCCTCTGATCATTACAACCTTCCGTGATTCCATGAAGAGCATGAAGGGTGGCAAGAATACAAGTACAGAAAGAACTGCACAGGATCTTCCGATGAACGTTATCCTGATCGGTATTGTGGCAATGGTTGCGATCATCTGGCTTGTTCCGGCTATCCCGGTTAACCCGATCGGTGCGCTGATCATCGTAATCTTCGGCTTCTTCTTTGCAACTGTATCTTCCCGTATGGTTGGTCTTGTAGGAAGCTCCAACAACCCTGTATCAGGTATGGCTATCGCTACACTTCTGATCGCAACAATGGTTATCAAAGCATCAGGCAAAACAGGTATCGACGGAATGAAAGCTGCAATTGCGATCGGTTCCGTAATCTGTATCGTAGCAGCGATCGCAGGTGATACTTCACAGGACTTAAAGACAGGTTATCTTCTTGGCGCAACTCCTAAGAAACAGCAGATCGGTGAGCTTATCGGTGTTGTTGCTGCCGGTCTTGCTATCGGTGGTGTTCTTTATCTTCTGAACACTGCATGGGGATACGGAAGTGCAGAAGTACCTGCTCCTCAGGCAACTCTGATGAAGATGATCGTAGAAGGTATCATGGGCGGCAAGCTTCCATGGACACTGGTATTTATCGGTGTATTCCTTGCAATTGGTCTGGAAATCTTAAGAATTCCGGTTATGCCATTTGCTATCGGTCTTTACCTTCCAATCTACCTCAACGCTGCTATCATGATCGGTGGTGTTGTTCGTATGTTCGTTGACGGAAGAAAGAATGTTGATGATAAGAAAAAAGAAGAACAGGCAACAGACGGTACACTTTACTGTGCAGGTATGATCGCAGGTGAAGGTCTTGTAGGTATCCTTCTTGCAATCCTTGCAGTAGTAAACGTAAGCAGTGTATTTGATCTCTCCGGAAGCATTAACCTTGGTAATGCAGGCGGCGTGATCCTGATGTTACTTATGATCTTAAGCCTTCTGAAATTCAGTATCTGGAACAAGAAGAAAGCCTGATCAGGCGGAGATGATAATATTTAAATGAGTAAAAAGAAAAAAGAATTACAGATCAATTATCTGGATCTCATTCCTGAGCGCAGTGCACAGCTTCGCTGGCATACTGATATCAGGGGGAGAATGGTGCTGGAAATAGAGAATAAGGGCGCGTTTAACACGATTGCCCAGAAGCTGTTTGGAAAACCCAGATATACGAAGATACATCTGGATGACAATGGCACATTTATCTGGCCACTCATAGATGGCAGGAAGACAGTGGAAGATATTGCTGCACTGGTAAAAGACGAATTTGGGGAGAAGGCAGAGCCTTTATATCCAAGGATCGTTAAATACTTCCAGATAATGGAGAGTTATCATTTTGTAAATTTTATCAATAAGCCTGGAAAATAAGGTAAGAATAAGAGCGGGAGCAGTCCTATGTGGATTGCTGCCGTTCTTGTAATTTACGGGAAAATAATTACGGCACAGTGATAAAGTGGTATCTTATTTAACCAAATCCACTGCGAAGTGGTTAGTTAGTGTAGAGCTGCGTAGCAAAACGGATGATTTTATTCACTTAAATTACGGTTTGCTGATTGTGCAGCTTCATGATTTACTTTGATCAGAATACCGACAAGTGTCTGATCATACAGTGGCAGATATACTATAATCCACTGATCCCTGAGAATATAAAAGATGCAGGAGGAGAAAGATGAAATTAGCAAATGGAAAAAAATCAAAACTGCTCGAATACCTGATGATCATCGTAGGAACCGGACTGATGTCCCTGGCGATCAATTCTGTATTCGATGCATCCGGAATGGTAACCGGAGGATTTTCCGGCGTAGCAATTATTATCAAAGCATGGACAAAAGGAATCATCGATGGCGGAATCCCTCTCTGGGTAACGAACCTGGGACTCAATATCCCGCTGTTTCTGATCGGGTGGAAAATCCATGGTTTTTCTTTTGTAAAGAAAGCATTGGTAGGAGAAATTTCTCTCTCTGCATGGCTTGCACTTCAGCCGGTGTGGAACCTTGCCGGTGATGACCTGCTTCTTGCGGCACTCTACGGTGGCGTGATCCAGGGAGTCGGCATAGGTCTTGTTTTCCTTGGAGGAGGAACAACCGGAGGAACGGATATGATGGCAGCCATCATTCAGAAATTCCTTAAACATTATTCCATTGCACAGATCATGCAGATCATAGATGCAGGCGTTGTGCTTGTTGGTATGTACGTATTCGGAATCCACAAAGCACTCTATGCGATCATTGCCGTATATCTGGTAACAAAAGTGTCCGACGGACTGATCGAAGGTCTGAAATTCTCCAAAGCCGCCTATATCATAACATCTAGGCCCAAAGAAATTTCCGACATGATCATCAACGACCTGGATCGAGGTGTCACCGGCATCAGCGCAAAAGGAATGTACTCCGGACAGGATAAACTGATGCTCTTCTGCGTAGTAAACAAAAAAGAAATCGTAATGCTCAAAGAAAAAGTAGACGAAATCGACCCGTCAGCATTCGTGATCGTTACGGATGCAAGAGAAGTACATGGGGAAGGCTTTATTGAGAAAAAGTAAAAATATAGAGTTTGGATACTTTAACTGAAATATAAACAGTCTCTGCCGGATTATAAAGCGATATATTTGAAACAGAAAGTTGTTATCAGGTTGTATAGAGTGAACACTCACAAAAAAATATACAAAAAATTGTAAGTTTTTTTCTCTTTCCTCTTTTATTTTTGGTAAATATGTATTAAAATACAATACAGGTATAAGTTTTTATGGTTAAAACGGAAACAAACGTTGCTATTCATTACGTATTTAATAATGAGACCAAAATTCATTTCAAAACTGCCTGAGGCAATGAAATTCTGAATAGTAGCGTGTGAATGGCAGTACGAACAAATACTATAGATGAGAAGGGATTGAAATTGGATGATATCGAATCAGGTGCTTCAGAATACTCTTGAAGGGTTAAAAGAAATTTCCAGAACAGAATTTTGTGTCCTTGACACAGAAGGCAAAGTACTCGCAAGTACATTTGCAGATTTTTCCATCGCAACGCCAGACGTACAGGCTTTTGTAGAATCACAGGCCGACAGCCAGCTGGTAAAGGGCTTCCAGTATTTTAAAGTTTGTGATGATTATCAGCTTGAATATATTCTGGTTGCTCACGGTGACGATGAAGATACTTATATGGTCGGCAAGCTCGCAGCTTTTCAGATCCAGAATCTGATCGTAGCATACAAAGAACGCTTTGACAAAGACAGCTTCATTAAGAACTTGCTTCTTGACAACCTGCTTCTTGTTGACATTTATAACCGTGCGAAGAAACTGCATATTGAAGCAGACGTGCGTCGTGTAGTAATGATCCTCGAGATGCCTCAGGAGAAAGATCACAGCTCCATGGAGAGTGTGAAGAGTCTCTTCGGCGGCAAAAGCAAAGACTTCATCACAGCAGTAGATGAGAAGAGCATCATTGTAGTCAAGGAACTTGACGATGGCGAGAACTATCCGGAGATGGATCAGCTTGCACACACAATCCTCGACACACTTGGAATGGGCAATGATGGCAAGACACATATGGCATATGGTACGATCGTAAACGAACTCAAAGAAGTATCCCGTTCCTACAAAGAAGCCCGTATGGCACTCGACGTAGGCAAGATCTTCTTTGGAGATAAAGAGGTTATCGCATACAGTTCTCTGGGAATCGGACGACTGATCTATCAGCTACCAATCCCGCTCTGTAAGATGTTCATCAAAGAAATCTTCGGTGGCAAATCCCCGGATGATTTCGACGAAGAAACATTAGTGACCATCGACAAATTCTTCGAAAACAGCCTGAATGTCTCCGAGACATCCAGACAACTCTACATCCACAGAAACACTCTGGTCTACCGCCTCGATAAACTCCAGAAGAGCACAGGATTAGACCTTCGCGTATTTGAAGACGCCATTACATTCAAGATTGCGCTTATGGTAGTACGCTATATGAAGTATATGGAAACACTAGAGTATTAATACATTATAATAGAAGGAACACATCAATGCCTGCTGCAGTGCCAATTACTGCAGCAGGCATTTTCTCTCTTTACAAATCTTATTTCACAGTGTATAGTTAGAATTCGAGATTGCAGTAAGGATATGCAGTTATATAATTTAAAATGTTACATAGCGAGACAGTTCCACAGCAAAGTAACAGGCAGGAAATTTATTGGTTGCGAGGGCATTTGCAGAATTACTAGACTCCGAAACCGCCTTCGCAACCAATAAATTTCCTGTCGTCCCTTACTGAGAAAAACTATGAACATTCTATGAAACCTCAAAAACCCACTTGCAATCCCCAAAAACATATATTACAATATTGTTACAAAAACATGAACCCCTTGGAGGAAAAAATCTATGATAGACCTAATAGATGTAAGCAAATCCTACGGTCCTGGTCTTCCGGCCGTAAACCATGCGAACTTACATATAGATAAGGGCGAATTCGTCTTCGTAGTAGGAAACAGCGGATCAGGCAAAACAACCCTGATCAAACTTCTCATGAAAGAACTGGATTCCACATCCGGCCAGACCATCGTAAGCGGTGAGCGTCTGGAGAAAATGAAACATAGACGAGTAGCCAAATACCGCCGTAAACTTGGTGTAGTGTTTCAGGATTTCCGACTCCTGAAAGACAGAAACGTATATGAGAACGTAGCATTTGCTCAGCGAGTAGTCAACCGTCCGACACGAGTTATCCGCAAACGTGTTCCTGAAGTACTTCAGGAAGTTGGCCTTGCAGGCAAATATAAATCTTTCCCGGACGAACTCTCCGGTGGAGAACAGCAGAGAGTCGCCCTGGCCAGAGCTCTGGTCAACCGTCCGGACATCCTTCTGGCAGATGAGCCAACAGGAAACCTGGACCCGAAGACTTCTGAGGAAATCATGAAACTTCTGGAACAGATCAACGACAGAGGAACCACTGTCCTGGTAGTAACTCACAACAAAGAAATCGTAAATGCAATGAAGAAACGAGTAGTTACTATGCATGAAGGTTCCATCATAAGTGACGAGAAAGAGGGAGAATATCATGAGGCCTAGTACAATATGGTATACCCTGAAACAGGGTATCAAGAATATTAAGAGAAACTGGATGTTTTCCCTGGCATCTGTTATTACAATGACTGCCTGCATTTTTCTGTTCGGAATCTTTTTCTCTATTGTAAATAATGTTGACAATATTGCACACAAAGTAGAGCAGGAAGTCCCGATTACCGTTTTTTTCGATGAAGGAACCACAAACAAGCAGATCAAAGCTATCGGAAAGAAGATCAAAGCACGTCCGGAAGTAGAGAAGATCGAGTATCAGTCAGCAGATGAAGCATGGCAGGAATACAAAGATAAGTATTTCCAGGGATCAGAGGCAGCAGATGGATTCAAGGACGACAATCCGCTTGCAAACTCAGCCAACTATCGTGTATATATGAACGATATTACGAAACAGACAGAACTTGTTTCTTATATCCAGGATCTGAAACACGTAAGAAAAGTCAACCAGTCCGAAGAAGCAGCCAAGACTCTTGGAAACATCAACAAGCTGGTTTCTTATGTATCCATTGCGATCATTGCACTACTGTTGATCATCTCCATTTTCCTGATCAGCAATACCGTATCTGTTGGTATTGCAGTCCGTAAAGAAGAAATAGGGATCATGAAATATATAGGTGCCACCGATGCATTCGTAAGAGCACCATTCCTGTTAGAGGGTATGGTACTGGGAGTGATCGGAGCCGCAATTCCTCTGACAGGACTTTACTTCTGCTATAATGCCGCAGTATCCTATATACTGACCAAATTCAATGTACTTACCGGCGTGGTAGATTTCATTCCGGTATGGCAGATCTATCAGACTTTACTTCCGATCAGTCTGGCACTTGGAATCGGAATCGGACTTATTGGAAGCTTTTTTACAACAAGAAAACATTTAAGAGTATAATTGACCTGCTGATCAGTAATGATTCAAGTGTGGCCAGATCGCAGAACAGACAGATGATCTGTCTGAAATGAGCCTTAAGCTGCCGGTGCAAATGATACATATCATAGGCCGGCGGCTTTTTTTTACAGGAGTGTGGACATGAAGAACAAAGAATTTTGGAAAGGCACTGTAGCAGGCGCCTTAGTAGTTGCGTGTGTGACAGTCGGTGCTTATGCAGGCGCAGGTCTTGCAACAAAAGATACGGTACTTGGAGACCGTAAATGCAGATCAAAACTGACATACCTCGAGAACTTGATCGATGAATACTATCTGGGAGATAAAGATGAGGAAAAATTACAGGAAGGTCTTTATACAGGTCTGTTGTATGGATTGGATGACCCTTATTGCAGATATTATACAGCAGAAGAATACGAGGCAGAGAATTCTTCCAGCCAGGGAACTTATGTGGGAATTGGCATCCTTATGGAAAAGAACAAAGAGGGCGGTGTAAAAATCGTAGAGTGTTATGAAGGCGGCCCAGGAGAAGAGGCAGGTCTGAAAGCAGGAGATATTATCAGCGCTATTGACGGTGAGGATATTACAGATGATGAAGTTTCTGATGTGGCAGATCTTGTACGTAATTCTGATAAAGACAGCGTAGTACTTACAGTACATCGGGAGAATGTAGATGATGCTATGGAGATCACTGTACCGATCACGGATGTGGAACTGCCGTCGGTTTTCCATGAAATGCTGGATTCAAAGATTGGATATATCCGTATCACTGAATTTAAAGGTGTTACCAGTGAGCAATATCAGGAAGCATTTGATGATCTGAACAGCCAGGGAATGGAGAAACTGATTGTAGATCTCAGAGACAATCCTGGTGGTCTGCTGGACTCTGTCTGCGATATTCTGCGCCAGATACTTCCGGAAGGATTGATTGTTTACACGGAAGATAAAGATGGAAACAGGGAAGTGGAAAAATGTGATGGCAAAAATGAACTCCTGATTCCGCTTGCAGTCCTGGTAAATGAAAGCAGCGCCAGTGCATCAGAGATTTTTGCCGGGGCAGTGCAGGACTATGGAATTGGAACCATCGTAGGAACAACCACCTACGGAAAAGGCGTTGTACAGTCCATCCGCCAGCTCTCAGACGGAAGTGCCATTAAACTGACTGTTGCCAACTACTACACTCCAAAAGGAAACAACATCAACAAAACAGGAATCAAACCTGATATAGAGGTTTCTCTGGATACCAGCCTGCTGAATAAGAATAAAGACGAGATTACCCATGAGGAGGATAATCAGCTGCAGGAAGCGATTAAGGCAGTTGAGAAGGAAAAGTAGTTGTTTGGCTGATGGTTTGATGCTATACTGTATATATGATGTCAGGGTTGAAAGGTATTTTACCCCTGACTTGATAGATAAGATGAAAAGCCTATTGCTGAGCAGGCAGCGGATTTTGATTTGTAGTTGCTAAGACACTGAACAGTTAATGGGCAGAAAGTGAAAAATATCAGAAAACGAGAGGGCGACAACATGAGCGAATATGTGATCACCACCGACAACAATTCAGATCTTCCGGAGGAATATCTCAAAGACCATGGAGTAGGCTGCATGTATCTCAGTTATTCCATGGATGGAAAAAATTATACACATGGAAATTTCCTTCCGGAGCATGAATTTTATGAGGCAATGAGAAACGGTTCCATGCCAACCACAGCACAGGTAAATCCTGAAAATGCAAAAGCACTGCTGGAGCCTTATCTGAAAGAAGGAAAAGATATTCTTCATATTGCATTTTCCTCTGCCTTAAGCGGTACATACAATAGCAGCCGTATCGCAGCGGAGGAACTGATGGAGGACTATCCGGACCGCAAGATCATCGTGGTAGATTCTCTTGGCGCTTCCCTTGGTCAGGGACTTCTGGTTTACCTTGCACAGGAGAAGAAAGAGCAGGGAGAAGATCTGGAGACAGTTGCGAAATGGGCAGAAGAGAACAGGCTTCATATGGTACACCTTTTTACAGTCAATGATTTAAACCACCTATACCGTGGAGGTCGCATTTCCAGAACCACTGCAGTAGTAGGAAGCATGCTGAATATTAAACCGGTTCTTCATGTGGACAATGACGGAAAACTCACTGCCATCGGCAAAGTCCGCGGCCGTAAAAAATCCCTTCAGGA
Organism: Blautia sp. MSJ-9; assembly: GCF_018919065.1. Classification (GTDB taxonomy): domain Bacteria; phylum Bacillota; class Clostridia; order Lachnospirales; family Lachnospiraceae; genus Blautia_A. Next base: position 15,718 of record NZ_JAHLQG010000047.1, read on the forward strand.
GCTGGTAAAGCTTATGGATGAGAAAATCGGCAGCTATCATGATACCTGCCATACCATCTTTATCAGTCATGGCGACTGTGAAGACGATGCAAATTATGTGGCAGAGAAAGTAAAAGAAAAATACCAGATCAACACGATTATCATGAATCAGGTAGGAGCCACCATCGGCGCTCACTCAGGTCCGGGAACAATGGCTTTGTTCTTTGTGGGAGATGAAAGATAAATTAGTTTTTTGTAAAATGGTTTCATGGTATCATTATCCTGCGGGAAAATAAATGATACTGAGGAACCATTTTTGATATTACAGGAGAATTTTATGAAATTATTAAAAAAAGTATTCGCATTCATATTTATATTTATGCTGAGCGTTTCAGGTCTGACAGGATATCAGGTAAACGCCTCAGAGGAGCCCAAACATCTGAATATCCTGTTCACCCATGATCTGCATTCCCATTTGAACAGCTTTCAAACGATTGTAGACGGGACACAGCAGGAGACCGGAGGATTTGCCCGGCTGAAAACATTGATCAATGAGTATGAGAAAGAGAATACAGATACACTTATACTGGATGGAGGAGACTTCTCCATGGGAACTCTGATACAGACTGTATATGACACAGAGGCCGCCGAACTGAGGATGCTTGGATATCTGGGCTGTGATGTGACAACTCTGGGAAATCATGAATTTGATTACGGCTCTGATGGCCTGGCAGATATGCTGAACGCCGCAGTCAGTTCAGGTGAAAACCTTCCCGGGATGGTTGTGTGTAATGTGGACTGGGATGCAATGAAAAAAGCCGGCCTCAGTGAAGGACAGAAACAGATTTATGAAGCATTTCAGACATATGGGGTAAAAGACTATACGGTAATTCAAAAAGGCGATGTAAAGATTGCAGTACTGGGTGTTTTCGGCAAGGATTCTCTGGATTGCGCTCCTACCTGCGAGCTTCTTTTCAAAGACCCGTCAGAAGCAGCCAGAGAAACAGTAGAGGAAATAAAAAAGAACGAAGATGTAGACATGATCGCCTGTGTATCACACAGCGGAACATGGGAGGACGAAAAAGTATCAGAGGACGAAATCCTTGCAAAGAATGTTCCGGACATTGATCTGATCATCAGCGGACATACCCACACACAGTTGGCAGAACCAATCCTGCAGGGAGATACCTGCATCGTATCCTGTGGAGAATATGGGAAAAACCTGGGAACAATTTCCATGACTCAGAAAGAGAATGGACGGTGGGAAACGGATACCTATGAGCTTGTTCCGGTTACGGATGAAATCAAAGCAGATGAAGCCACACAGAAGAAAATAGATGAATTGTCAGATACTGTTGACACCAATTATCTTTCCAATTTTGGTTACACCAGAGAGGAAATTCTGGCAGAGAATGACATTGAATTTAACAGCCTCAGTGAGATGGAAACAAAGCATGAGGAGTTAAATCTGGGAGATATCATATCAGATGCTTATGTATATGCAGTAGAGAATACAGGAGACTCTGACGGAGAAAAAGTAGATGTTGCAATCGTACCTGCCGGAACTGTAAGAGATACTTATACAAAAGGCGATATAACAGTGGAGCAGGTATATAATTCCTTCTCGCTGGGAACAGGAAAGGACGGACTTGCAGGTTATCCTCTGATCAGTGCATATTTAACGGGAAAAGAACTGAAAACAGTGGCAGAGGTAGATGCCTCAATTTCAGATTTTATGACAATAGCCAGATTATATTGCAGTGGAATGAATTTCACCTATAATCCCCACCGCATGATCTTAAATAAAGTAACAGACTGTTATCTGACAGGCAAGGACGGGGAAAGGGAAGAAATACAGGACGATAAATTATATCATGTTGTCACCGACCTGTACACTGGCCGTATGCTTGGCTCTGTTCTGGACAAATCCTATGTTCTGATATCCATCGTCCCCAAAGATAAAAATGGCAATCCCATAGAGAATCTGGAAGATTATGCAGTCATGGATGGAAAAAAAGAACTGAAAGCCTGGGCTGCAATTGCAGAGTATATGCAATCCTTTGAAGACACAGACAAAGACGGAATTGCAAATGTGCCGGAATATTATGATACAACACACGAAAGAAAAGTTGCAGACAACAGCAAAAACATCATAAATCTGGTAAAACATCCGAATAAATTTGCCATAGCGATTGTGGGAATCTGTATTGTGGCTGTTGGGGTGATTCTGCTGTTGATCTTTGGAATTGTAAAGATTATCAGAAGAAGGAGATAGCATTTTACTATAAACATTGCATGATCAGTTGCTCTATCAGGAGGGTAAAGGGCGGATATGTGAAAAGCTATTTCTATTTTGGAAAAAGAAAAAGACCTCATAATATGAAGTCTTTAAAGGCACACACTGTGCAACTGGAAAAACCAGTGAGTAGTGCAAATCCGTAGGGAAAATTAGAACAGTAGGTTATCTAAATTAAATGATTTTATAAAAAGAAAGCAGGTGAAATGTAATGAACGTTATATGTTTCCATAACCCAGATGAAGAAAATGGCTATTTAAGTAACTGGTATCTTAGTCATTTCACAGTCAACGGAATAGATTTTTCGTCAATGGAGCAGTTTATGATGTATCAGAAGGCATATCGCTTTCATGATGAAGAAGTAGCTGATAACATACTTCATACAGATAATGTTGCAGAGATTAAGAAATTAGGTCGTAAAGTACATGCCTATGATGAAAATGTCTGGAATGGTGTAAGGCAGATTATTGTTTATGAGGGATTAAAAGCGAAATTCAGTCAAAACACAGACTTAAAACGACAACTTGTTGATACAGGTGATGCTGTGTTAGCTGAATGTGCAGTAAGAGATCAGATCTGGGGAATAGGTTTATCCATGGGAGATCCAAACAGGTTTGAGCGAAGCAAATGGAGAGGCAACAATCTTCTGGGATATGCTTTAATGTTAGTGAGAGAACAGTTATAAATTCTGATTCTTGAGATGAAAATAGATAAGAAAAACATTTTTTATGAAATCCAGAATAATAAGGAGTTTTTGAATGAGCGAACAAAAAAGAAAAATTGGTTTTACCGTTGCGTGTGTAAATGAATTTGCCAATAAACATAATTTAAGTGTCAAAGTATAGTGCAGACTATACAAGGATTTTGGACAGGGATTCTATTTGACAGATATTGAAGAACAGGCACAAAACATGCCGATTGCGGCCAGCCAGTACTGGAATTGCATACATGGACGCGAACTGGGAGAAGCTGACAGGGATGAAGAAAGAAAGCAGACCATGCGTGTACTCGCCAGAAATATGACTTTTCTGATGAAGAGTATCGAACTTGGTAAAAAGCAGTTTGGACTTCCGGAAAAGGAAGAACATGCATTCACACATTTTATCAGATAGAGATTCCTGAGTGCTTTTTAAATGAATCGAGTCACCTGCTGCATTTGCGGAGAGCAATAAGCAGTGGGTGGAACAGAGGGAAAGGGATAACTATGTATCGTATTTTTATCGTAGAGGATGATGAGATCATCTCAGAAGTACTGAAAAAGAATCTTTCGTCCTGGGGATATGATGTATCCTGTGCGGAGGATTTTTCCAATATTATACAGGAATTTGTACGCAGAGATCCCCAGCTTGTCCTGCTGGATCTGAAGCTGCCTTTCTATAATGGCTTTCACTGGTGTGAAGAAATACGCAGAATTTCTCAGATTCCGGTTATCTTTATTTCTTCGGCGGCAGATAATATGAATATGGTTATGGCAATGAGTCGTGGCGCAGATGATTTTATTGCAAAACCGTTTGATATGGATGTACTGACTGCAAAAATTCAGGCGATTCTGCGCCGCACATATTCCTTTGGAACTCCGGGAAATGTTCTGGAATATAAAGGGGTTGTTCTGAGCCCTTCCCGCTGTACTCTGACGTGGAATGGAAACGATATTGATCTTACGAAAAATGAGCTTCGCATTCTGGAAATATTGATGGAGCATGCCGGAAAGGTTGTTTCCAGAGATGCGATTATGACGAAACTATGGGAGAGTGACAGCTTTATTGATGATAATACGCTGACTGTGAATATTACCCGCCTGCGCAGGAAACTGGAAAAAGAAGGACTGAAAGAATTTATCATTACCAAAAAAGGCCTTGGATATATGGTATAAGACGACAGTATAAATAAAAGGATTTTTTATGAAACTTTTTCTGGATTATATAAGCAAAATTAAATTCTATATCATTCTGCAATTGTTTCCTGTAATGCTTGCAGAAATAATTTTTTTTCTTTATCAGCTGCCGATTGAACCGATGGTGTATGTTACTGTTTTCTGGTTAATAACTGGTATTTGTGCGTGTCTGAACGGATTTTACAGATACAGGAAAAAGGTAGAACAGTTGGAATTGATTGCAGCTGCACCGGATATCAATCTTTCACAGATGGATTCTCCTGTCGGTCAGGATGAAAGATTCCAACAGGAAATTATGCAGCAGTTAAATCAGATGCGTATCGATGTGGAGAATGCCAGCCAGAAGGCATCTGAAGACATGACAGATTATTATACGATGTGGGCACATCAGATCAAAACGCCGATTTTTGCACTGCGACTTTTACTTCAGGAGAGTCCTGAGGAAAATAAAGAGAAACTTTCGGAACTTTTTAAAATTGAGCAGTATGTGGAGATGGTTCTTGGTTATCTAAGGACAGAGGATATGTCTTCGGATCTCAAACTTTCCCGTTGTTCTCTTGACCGGATCATACGTGATCAGATTCATAAATATGCAGGAATTTTTGTCTCAAAGAAACTCACACTTACTTATGAAAGTATTTCGCAGGATGTTCTGACGGATGAAAAATGGCTGGGATTTGTGATCGGACAAATTTTATCCAATGCCCTGAAATATACCCGAACCGGAGGAATCCGAATTTATCTGGAGAAAAAATTATCTCTGGATACAGATGATGTAAGCATTTCGATAGGAAATGATGACTGCAATAAAGTAGAAAACCTTACACTGGTCATTGAAGATACCGGAATTGGTATTCGTGCAGAAGATATTCCGCGAATTTTCGAAAAAGGCTACACCGGAGTAAACGGACGGGATGATAACCGCGCAACAGGTATCGGACTGTATCTCAGCAACAAGATTATGCGCAAACTGGGACATCGTCTTTATATAACTTCTACGGAAGGAAAAGGAACGAAAGTATTTCTTGAATTTTCAGTTGAAGATTTGAATATGTATTAGAGTTTTTTTACACGTTTTAGAGGAAACCTGCTAATATTTAAGTGACACGAAACCTTACAGAAATGTAAGGTTTTTTCATATAATGTAACCTGTTTCGATGGCAGAAGCCGTAAAAAATCCTTATACTTACGGTATCAATTAAAAGAAAGGAGCCCCATTTATGGCTTTGCTTGAAGTTACAAATATCAAAAAAATATACAGTACACGTTTCGGGGGAAACAAGGTACAGGCGCTTTCAAATGTTACATTTTCTGTAGAGGAAGGTGAGTTTGTCGCGATTATGGGGGAATCTGGTTCCGGTAAGACAACCTTGCTGAATATTCTTGCGTCTCTGGATCGTCCGACATCCGGAGAGGTTCTTCTGGAAGGAAAAAATATCGTATACCTTACAGAAAAAGAAATATCAGCATTCCGAAGAAAAAATCTTGGATTTGTTTTTCAGGATTTTAATCTGCTGGATACCTTCAGCCTGAGAGATAATATTTATCTTCCACTTGTTCTTACAGGAGAAGATTACCGTGAGATGGAACAGAAAATCCGCCCGATTGCGCAGGCTCTTAAGATCACAGAAATTCTGGATAAATTTCCATATGAAGTTTCCGGCGGTCAGAAACAACGTGCTGCTGTTGCAAGGGCGTTGATCACGAATCCCAAACTGATTCTCGCGGATGAACCGACGGGCGCACTTGATTCAAAGGCGGCGTCAGCACTTCTTTCCATATTTGGCGAAATCAATGCAGAGGGACAGACGATTCTTATGGTTACGCACAGCGCACAGGCTGCCAGCCATGCGTCCAGAGTTCTTTTCATCAAAGACGGAGAAGTTTTTCATCAGATATACAAAGGCAGTAAATCGCGCCAGGAAATGTATCAGATGATCGCGGATACGCTTACGATACTTACGACAGGTGGTGAGCAGCATGCATAAGGGGATTTTTTCCAGACTTGCAAAACAGAATATCCGAAACAACAAAAGCACATATATTCCATACATGATCACCTGTATTTTCTGTATTGCAATGATTTACATGATGGAATTTCTGCGTGACTGCCCGACGCTGGATCAGGCAGTGCGTCAGGCGGATGAAGTGCGTATGATCGTGTTTACAGGAGAGATAGTCGTAGAGATTTTCTGTATTATTTTTCTGATCTACAGTAATAGTTTTCTGATGAAGAGAAGGCAGAAAGAGATAGGTCTTTATAATATTCTTGGACTGGAAAGAAATCACATTGGAATCGTAATGTTTCTTGAAACGATCATTACCTCAATAGGTTCACTTGCCGGCGGTATTGCAGCCGGAATTATTGGAAGTAAGCTGGCGCTTCTTTTGCTGTTAAAGCTGCTTCATATCCCTTCAGTGCTTGGATTTTACATTTCAGTAAAGGGGATTTTTACCTGTCTGTTCATGTTTGGTATCGTATTTTTGATGATTCTGTTTCTGAACCTTGCGAAAATTCATTTAAGCCGTCCGGTAGAATTACTTCGCGGTAATAATACCGGAGAAAAAGAACCGGCAGCAAAATGGCTTATGGCATTGATTGGTTTTATCTGCCTTGGCGCAGGTTATTACCTTGCGGTTACGACTGAATCTCCAATCAAGGCAATTACGATATTTCTTCTTGCTGTTATTCTTGTTATGGCAGGGACTTATCTGCTTTTTACCGCAGGAAGTATTGTGATTCTGAAATTTCTCCGACGCAGAAAGAGTTTTTATTACAGGACTGGAAATTTTATCAGCATATCAGGAATGCTTTATCGAATGAAGCAGAACGCAATTGGTCTGGCAAGTATCTGTATATTGAGTACAGGGGTTCTGCTTATGATTTCCATGACTGTTTCCATTTATTTCGGAATAAATGATATTATGCTGAATCGCTATCCGTATGATGTTGATATGTCTGTTACCAGCATAAGCGAAGAAGAATGTCAGACCGCAATAGAGGCTTTTGAAAAAGCTGTTGTGGATAATAAAGTTCCGGTAGAAAAGTCTGTGGAGGAAATCTATCTGGATATCGTATGCAGCAAAAATGGTGATCAGATTCTGATAAAACCAACAAATACTATTCGAAATTCTGATTCAGTACTGGTACTTTCTCTTTTGAATCAGGCAGAATATGAAAGACTTACAGGAATTTCTGCAAATCTCAATGATGGTGAAATTTTTGCATGGTATCCTTCAGCTGTGCAGAAAGATTCAGTTACTGTTGATGAGACAGAATTTACAGTGAAAAAATGGCTGGATAAGAATCCCCTGACCTGTGGCGAAGATGCAGTCAGTGATAATGCAGTGCTGGTTGTTACAGATGAAGATTTTAAGAAATTTGATGAGATGCGTACAGAAATGTATAAAGGAGTTTCTTCTGCTCCTGCGGGAGAGGACCTGACACTTCATCTTGGTCTGGATATTACCGGTTCGGAGACAGATAAGATTGATTTTGGAACCCCGGTAATGGAGGCTGTTAAAGACTTGAGGAAAAACGGAGGCTTGTCAGAAAACTCATGGATAACTTCCGGAATCCGTCAGCAGGAATATGAGTCCTATTATGCGGATAATGGTTCTCTCTTGTTTATCGGAATCTTTCTCGGTTCTCTTTTCCTTATGGGAACAGCTATGATTATTTATTATAAACAGATTTCCGAAGGATATGAAGATCAGAAACGATTTGAAATCATGCAGAAGGTTGGTTTAAGCCGCCGTGAGGTCAGAAGTTCTGTCCGCAGACAGATTCTGATGGTATTTTTCCTCCCGCTGTTAATGGCAATGCTTCATATCACCATGGCATTTCCAATGATCCGCCGGTTACTTTTACTTTTCGGAATGACGAATACGAAGCTGTTTATTGGATGTACTGCGGGAACAGTTCTGATTTTTGCTGTTGTGTATGGGTTGATTTATCTTATGACGGCGCGTTCTTACTATCATATTGTAGAACGCAAATAAATATCAGGGTCAGAAGATTCTTAGATTATTCGTGTTTATACGATGAGATTTTGGAAACTTCTGACCCTCCTGATATGTTTATTTATATTTTATGATTAGATAGAATTTTTCAGTCAAAAAGAATGAGCGTATTAGAGCGTGTTTGAAAAACATTTCGAGTTGTTTACTTTAACCAAATTAATATTGAGACGATGCATACGAAACCCAGAAAAGTGGAAGCCAGTTTATCATAACGTGTGGCCATTCGGCGAAACGCTTTTAATTTGAGAAAATAGTTTTCTACTAAATGTCTCTCTTTGTAAAGCCACCAATCACAATGACGGTCAAATTTCGCTCCCTTTCTGGAAGGAATCGTTGGTTCTCCACCATGGTCGTAGACATAATCAAGTAATTTATTACTATCGTATCCTCGATCAGCTAATACATTGCTTCCGGTTGTATTCACATGTTCGAGCAATGGAAGTGCGTAATTAATATCATTACGCTGACCTTCACTAATCATAAAATATACCGGATAGCCATAGGCATCCACTATGGCATGGATTTTTGTGCTTGCTCCACCTCGGCTATGTCCGATTTCGTTTGGAGGCCCCCTTTTTTTGCACCTGCACTGTGCTGATGAGCCTGAACAATAGAAGCATCTATAGATAGTTCTGTTAATTCAGCATCAAGGCTTAAAACACGAAAAGTGTTATCGATGATGCCATCATCAATCCATTTTCGAAAACGGGAGTAGACGGTTTGCCAGGCACCGTAACGTTCTGGAAGATCATGCCAGGGCGCTCCACTGCGGGCAATCCAAACAATTCCGTTAAGAATTGTCCGAGTACATTTTTGGGGGCGGCCCTGTTTTTCAGTATTTTCAGGTGGCAGTAAAGGAGCAATGCGGTTCCATTCTTCATCAGTTAACTCGTATCGTCTCAACATAGTAAACACCCCTTTTTCTTTATTTTAACATGAAAAAAGGTATTAGAATATATGTTTTGTGCAACTTTTATTTTTTAGACACGCTCTAGTACAGCGAATGTTAAGTAACTTCTATATTGACTTGTCTGATTTTTCATCTGCGGCGTTGTCGTCAATCGTCGTAGCCACCGCTACGCCTCATCCCTCCTTTCTGTGAATAATCACAAAATTGAGATTCTTTTCTTTTTTTTCATACCTGGGAAAAGTCTGTGGTAGAATATTGAAAAGTATTAAGTATCAGTACTGTGCATAGATTACTTGGTGAATATCTGTATTGGAGGAAATAGACTATGCAGAATATATTAGTTGTAGAAGACGATTATGATCTGAATCAGGCAATTTGTTATTCTTTGAAAAAGTCAGGATATGGAGTTTATGGTGTGACTTTTATGGAGAAAGGAAAACAGACTTTTATTGAGAATCAGATAGATCTAATCCTTTTGGATGTGAATCTTCCAGATGGCGAGGGATTCTCTTTTTGCCAGTGGGTAAAAAAGCAAAGAGAAGTTCCGGTCATTTACCTGACAGCCAGGGATATGGAGGAGGATGCTCTGGCAGGATACGAATCCGGAGCAGAAGATTACGTTACAAAACCATTTTCGATGAAGATTTTACTTAGAAAAATCGATGTCATTTTAAAAAGAACTGCGTCGGCCAACCATCGGATTTTTACAGATGAGAATTTATATATAGATTTGGATAATGCACGAGTGATGGTAAAAGGTCAGGAAAGTTCTGTTACACCGACAGAATACCGTCTGCTTTGTCAATTCCTTATGAACCGGGGGCAGCTCCTGACTTATGATCTGTTATTGGAACGGTTATGGGATAGTGGAGGACAGTTTGTGGACAGGCACGCATTGGCAGTAAACATAAATCGCCTGAGAGGAAAGATCGAAGATGAGAATCACAGATATATTTCAAATGTATACGGGATGGGGTATCAATGGATTGGCTGATGTATATCATAATGATAATTTTATTTGCAGCAGTACTGGTATTGTTATGGAAAAATTACCGGATAAAAAAAGAAGCGAAGTTGTTTGCTGAAAAGGTGGAAGATGCTCTGGATGCTATCGTAACGGGAAAAGAATGGAACATGGAAGAAGAATTGGAGGATAGCCTCTGGGGAAGAACAGGAACACAATTAGCGAAAGCCGGGAACGTATTTCGGAAAAAAGAAGAAGACGGTTTTCGTGAGAAAGAAAGAGTAAAGGGATTGATTTCTGATATCTCCCATCAGACAAGGACACCCATTGCCAATATAAAACTATACCTGGAACTCCTTGAGGATGAGGAGTTTTCGCAAAACGGTCAGGAGTTTTTGGGAAAAATCAAAGGGCAGATGGAAAAAATTGAATTTTTAATGCAGAACATGATAAAAATGTCAAGGCTCGAAACGGGAATTCTGCAAATACATAAGGAAGACCAAAATCTATACGAAACAATCCGCCATGCAGTTGCCGATGTGGTTCCGGAGGCGGCGTTGAAGGGGATTGATCTATATGTGAACTGCGAAGAAAATACGATGATCCGTCATGACAGCAAATGGACGGAGGAAGCAGTTTATAATATTCTGGATAATGCACTCAAGTATACTGAACCTGGTGGAAAGATTCATATTCAGACAGAAAGACAGGAATTATTTTTTAAGATCAGCATTTCCGATACTGGAAAAGGGATTGCCCCGGAGAGGCAGGCAGAGATTTTTACAAGATTTTACCGTGAACCGGAGGTTCATGATAAACCAGGAGTTGGAATCGGACTATATCTTGCGAGAACAATCATGGAGCTTCAGAAGGGATATATAGAAGTACAGTCTGAAATAGGAAAAGGGGCGTGTTTTCGCCTGTATTTTCCAGTGAATGAACCGTAACATAATCGGCAGGGCTTGTCACAATTCTGTGATAATTAAAAATTGAGACAGGTTTGTGATTTTTGTGAGATATTCTATGAAAAGGGTAAAAAGGTCTTTTGACCCTGATATCATGAAATGTCAAAAGGGAGGCAAGCCAATGAGAGAATACATTGTAGAGACAAAGAACTTAAAGAAATACTATCAAATGGGTGCAAATACGGTAAAGGCATTGGATGGCGTAGATTTTCGTGTAAAAGATCAGGAATTCGTTGCTATTATCGGAAAAAGCGGATCCGGGAAAAGTACACTTTTGCATATGCTGGGTGGACTGGATGTGCCAACAGAAGGGGAAGTGTTGGTAGAGGGTAAGTGCCTTCTGGGGCTGAAAAAAGAACAGCTTGCCATATTCCGTAGAAGAAAGATCGGGTTTATTTTTCAGAATTATAATCTTGTCCCGGATCTTAATGTATATGAGAATGTCATTCTTCCGGTGGAACTGGATGGGAGAAAGGTTGATGTGGAGTATGTGGATGGGATACTGGAACTTTTAGGGCTGTCAGAGAAGAGGGAAGCTCTTCCTGGAACATTATCCGGTGGACAGCAGCAGAGGGCTGCGATTGCCAGGGCGCTTGCGGCGAAGCCAGCCATTATTCTGGCTGATGAACCGACGGGAAATCTGGATTCGGTTACCAGCCATGATGTACTTGGACTTTTGAAAATGGCAGCAAGACAGTTCAGCCAGACCTTGATCCTGATCACTCATGACAGAGACATTGCGCAGCTTGCAGATCGTATCGTACATATTGAGGACGGAAAGATTGTAGGAGATACCAGGAAGGGAAGTGATTCCTATGCTTAAGAATCCGAATCAGAAAGTGATCAAAAGGATGGCAGGGAATGCTCTAAAAGTAAACAGGAGAAAGACCATTACTCTGTTCCTTGCGGTTCTTCTTTCTTCCTTTTTGGTATTCACAATATTCACAGTTGGAGATTCTTATTTTAGGCTTCAGAAAATTCAAAATATCCGTATGTCAGGAGCTGAGTTTGATGCAATTATGTATGGAGTGACGGATGAACAGAGGCAAATGTGTGAGAACAACCCGGATATCGTTCTGACAGGTACAGCGGGAGTCTGTGGATGGGTAGAAAAAACAGATCAGGATTCCACACCTGATGTGGGACTGATCTGGGCAGATGATGGATATTGGACACAGATGATGGAGCCGGTCAGAGAAAAGCTGGAAGGAAGATATCCGACAGCTTTGGATGAGATAATGGTAACAAAATCCGCTTTAAAAGAATGTGGTTACGAAGATCTTGATGTAGGCGATACCCTTGCTATGTCTTATGGAACACATGAGGGAATCTTTACAGGGACTTTTCGAATCTGTGGGCTCTGGGACGGATATGGACCCAAGAAACAGTTTTATGTCTCGAAAGAATTCTATGATCAATCGGGATGGAAGCTTTCGCAGGCAGCTTCCGGTCGTTACTTTATGGATTTTAAGCAGAAAATAATGACAAAAACAGAGCAGAATGCTTTTATCGAAAGTATGAATCTTGGAAAGCAGCAGAATCTTTTCTTCATGGGAGATTTTGGCGCATCGGTTCAGATATTGGCAGGTCTTATTGGCTTGATTGCAGTTACCTGTTTGTGTGCATATCTGCTTATTTATAATATTATGTATCTTTCCGTAGCTGGAAAAGTTCGTTATTATGGTCTGCTTCAGACGGTCGGAATGACGGAAAAGCAGATAAAAAGGATGATGAAGGAACAGATGCTTCTGATAGGATCTGCAGGGACAGTACTTGGATGTCTGTCAGGTGGGCTGGTATCCTTTTTCCTGATTCCTGTTGTTGTAAAATCACTTGGAATCAAAAGTGGCTATGTTGGAGCAGGTATGGTTCGCTTTCATCCGGCAGTTCTGCTGGCAACCATCTTACTGGTTGGGGTTACCATCTTTCTGGCCAGCCAAAAACCGACAAAAATGGCAGCAGATATTTCTCCAATAGAAGCGCTTGGTTATCGTCCGACCCACAAAACCGTAAAAGAGAGAAAAGCAGGAAAGGGAAAAGTAATAGCAAGACTTTCCCTGGAGCAGTTTACAAAGGATAAGAAAAGAACTGCGGTGGTACTGTTGTCTTTGGCAGCCAGTCTGTCTGTGTACTTTTGTATTGTGACCATGCTGGACAGTCAGGCAGCAAGAACCATAGTGTCAAATTATATGGATACGGATATGGTCATTAAAAATGATACGGCATGCAAAGAAAAATCAGAAGACAGAAGAGACATTCTGGATGATTCTTTCGTGAAGTCAATCAAAGAAAATGCCGGAGTCTCTGAAGCACATTCTATGATATTTGCAGAGATTACAGTTCCATGGGAACCGGATTTTGCTGAGATGTGGATGAAAGAATTTTATGCAAAGTGGATGAGCATTCCATATAGTAAGGAAAAGATCGAGTATCAGAATCATCCTGAGAATTTTGGATCCTCTCTGATTGGAATTGATGAACAGGAATTTGATTATTTAAATAACAGTCTTGAGCATCCGATAAATAAAGAGGACTTCCTTTCGGGAAAAGTATGTATTGTTTATCGAAATGGTTTGGATCTTTCAGATGCTGACATAATAGGAAAAAATGTGACATGTGCTTTGTATGAAGATCAACAAACGACAAAAACTTTTACCATAGAAGGAGTTACGGACGAGAATTATTATGCAGCACTCCTTGGATACCCACCGACGATTATAGCCAGTGATCAGGTGGTGAAAACATTTGCCAATCATCCAATTACACTAAAGATCAGCATAAAATATCACAAGGAATATGATAGAGATACAGAGCAAAAAATTCTGTCGTTATTAGAAGAAAGTGACAATGCAAAAGACTTTTCCTGGGAATCCAAAATCGAAGATGCGGATGAGATTGAAAAAGCACAGGGCAATATGCCGCAACTGGGAATCGGGATTGTGTTGATTCTGGCTTTTATCGGAATCATGAACTACATGAACACCTTTGTAGTAAATGTGCAGAGCCGGATGACGGAGCTTTCGGTTATGGAGAGTATCGGGATGACCCCGAAGCAGCTTCTTGGAATGCTGGTCAGGGAAGGAGTTCTCTATGCAGGTGGCGCATGGCTTGTTACGCTAACAGTAGGAATGGGAGTAACGTATCTTCTTTATGAATCAATGAATTATCGGGGGATTGCTTTTTCAGTGCCATTACTTCCACTTTTATTTGCAGTGGGAATCAGTTTTCTGGTTTGTACTATGGTTCCAGTGCTTACCTGGATTATTTTGGAAAAGAATGGAACTGTTGTTGAGAGGATTAAAGGAGTTGAGTGATCTGACAGGATGTGTTTCTATTAAATTTGTTAAAGGGCGGACGGCTTTCAGCAGGAGAGATATGTGAACATTTTTCGATGACGGGGGCGTCCATATCCAGACATCTGGCAATATTAAAGGATGCTGATTTGACCAGGAGTAAAAGGGAAGAAATGCTAGCTGAATTAGTGTGTGCTTCACCGAATCAGGAAAGTAGCAAAAATAACAGGTATTGCGGTTATAAATCGCAATACTTGTTATTTTTTGATGAAATTGCGGGTGTCATGGGACCAGGAAGGTGATTTCTATGATAAACAGACAATTCTACATTGATAAGATTATGGTATACATTGATACGCCTTGTGTAAAAGTGTTGACTGTCTTTATACAATCTTAATACGGAATCATAGACTTTTATACTATCTTTGAAAGCAATTGTATATAATAAAACTCATTATGAAGATATTTCTATAGAATCATTAGCAAGGAGTTATGATCATTTATGCCGGAAAAAATGTGTAAGAAAAAACACCTGACATCTTTTCAGCTGATTATTCTGGGATTTGCAGGTGTGATCCTTTTGGGAAGTATTTTGCTGATGCTTCCGGTTTCTTCTTTGGAGAAAGTGCCGACGCCATTTCATGAGGCACTTTTTACAGCCACTTCGGCAGTATGCGTTACAGGACTTGTAGTAAAGGACAGCGGAAGTTACTGGTCTGTGTTCGGACAGACAGTTATTCTTGCGCTTATACAAATAGGTGGACTTGGAGTAGTAACCGTAGCGGCATCGGTTTCGCTTCTTTCAGGGAAAAAAATATCTCTCATGCAAAGAAGTACAATGCAGGATGCAATTTCAGCACCTAAAGTTGGAGGAATTGTCAGACTGACAAGGTTCATTTTAAAGGGGACTCTTTTGATTGAAGCAGCAGGAGCTATGTTATTGCTGCCGGTTTTTGTATCGGATTATGGCTTAAAGGGAATCTGGATGGCAGCCTTTCATTCTGTTTCTGCTTTTTGTAATGCAGGATTTGACATTCTGGGAACAGCAGATAATGCCTTTCCGTCTCTGACGGGCTATTCCGGAAATATCCTTATAAATGTGGTAATTATGCTGCTGATCATTACAGGAGGAATTGGTTTTCTTACCTGGGATGATATTTATAGGAATAAAATGAATTTTAAACGTTACCGCATGCAAAGCAAGATTATTCTCATGACTACTGTATGCCTGATTGTTTTTCCGGCATTTTTTTTCTTTGCCTGTGATCTGAAAAACCTGCCTGCGGGAGAACGCCTGTTAGCTGCCATGTTTCAATCGGTAACTACAAGAACTGCCGGCTTTAATACCATAGATATTTCAGAGATGAGCGAGGCATCAAAAGCGGTTATGATACTGTTAATGTTGATCGGTGGTTCGCCGGGTTCTACAGCAGGAGGAATGAAAACTACCACTTTTACGGTACTGATTCTGAATGCAATTGCAACCTTTCGCAGTCAGGAAAATGCAGGGGCTTTTGGACGGAGACTGGAATATCATGTGATAAAAAATGCAGCGACCATTGCCATGCTCTATTTTACATTGTTCTTTTGCGGAGGTATTGCAATCAGCGTATACGAAGGTCTTCCCCTTCTGGATTGTCTGTATGAAGCGGCTTCTGCTGTGGGTACGGTAGGTCTTACGTTGGGAGTCACACCGGGACTTCATGTTTTTTCACAAGTTGTGTTGATCATACTGATGTATCTGGGACGTGTAGGCGGTCTGACACTGATCTACGCAGTATTCTCTGGAAGAAACAAGGGAAATGCAAAGCTTCCTCTGGAGAAAATTACAGTTGGATGAGAAGGAGAAAAATAATATTATGAAGAATGTATTGATTATTGGACTTGGAAGATTTGGAAGACATATTGCCATGCAGCTTAATCAGCTTGGGCATGAAATTATGGCAGTTGACTGGAATGAAGAAAGGGTGGACAAAGTGCTTCCATTTGTGACTAATGCCCAGATCGGAGACAGTACTAATGCGGAATTCCTGGAATCCCTTGGGATTGGAAACTACGATATCTGTTTTGTTACCATCGGAGGAAGCTTTCAGAATTCTCTTGAGACAACCTCCCTTCTGAAAGAACTGGGAGCAAAACTGGTGATATCCAGAGCTGAACGTGATGTCCAGGAAAAATTTCTTTTACGCAACGGTGCAGATAAGGTGGTTTATCCGGAAAAGCAGGTAGCAAAATGGGCCTCTATCCGTTACACAGATGACCATATCCTTGATTACATGGAGGTGGATGCTTCCCATGCGATTTTTGAGGTAGAAGTGCCGGGGGAATGGATTGGAAAAACTGTAGGCGGGCTGGATATCAGAAAGCGTTACAATATTAATATTCTTGCTATAAAAAATGAAGGAGAATTCAGTGTTGCAATTTCTCCGGCTACGTGTTTTTCAGAGAAAAACAAATTGCTGGTGCTGGGGGATTACATAGCTCTTCAAAAGTGCTTCCGCATATAGTTTGGTTACCATGAAGAGGCAGTGAAAGAGGTGATGGTAATGGAACAGGGAATATTAATAGTTGTTGTGTTATGTATATTCGGCTTAGGATTTTATATTGTTAATAAAATAGATCTGTTTTTAGATAATGTTCTGGAAAATGATAAAGAAGAACAGGAAGGGAAAATGAATTCCTTAAAAATACTATTTTTGGATGACTTTTCGGATGATGAATTGTTAAAAGAGATTCATGAGTGTAAAAGCCGATATTCAGAAGCTAAAATAATAATTTTTGACAGCCAATCAGAGGATGTAGAAAAGATTTTTGACCATACTGCAATCACATGATATAATTTCAAAAACGATGTACTGAAAAAGGTGGAAAGCAGAATGAGCTTCAAAACAGAGGAAAGTAATAAATATTCAGATGAACATATTCTCGTTTGTCTATCAGCAGCTCCCTCCAATAAAAAAATAATAAATATGGCTGCAAAAATGGCGAATGCCTTTCCGTCACGTTTTACAGCTTTATATGTACGAACCGGTACAAAATCCGAAGACTTAGATAAAGAAAAGCTGGAAGAACATATTCGGTATGCTGAAAAAATGGGAGCAGAAATAGTGATGACTCATGGAGTAAACATACCGGTACAAATTGCAGAGTATGCCCGTTTATCCAATGTAACCCAAATTGTGATCGGACAAAGTAATGCCCGTCGGAACTACTTTTTCAGTAAAGCAACTCTGACGGAAAAACTGATTGAA
Source organism: Blautia sp. MSJ-9 (assembly GCF_018919065.1). Taxonomy (GTDB): domain Bacteria; phylum Bacillota; class Clostridia; order Lachnospirales; family Lachnospiraceae; genus Blautia_A. The sequence goes on from NZ_JAHLQG010000047.1 coordinate 33,293, forward strand.
ATTGTACCGGACATTGATATCCATATAATTCCAGATGCGATGAAAACCAGAATCTATCAGAAGCGGCCATATGTGTGGTATGTGGAAAAACCATCTGTAAAAGATTATTTTCTCACAATCTTTATATTTGTGATATGCACTTTAATTGGCTTGTTGTTTCAGAAGTTCCATTTCACAGATACGAATATTGTAACCATATATATTCTGGGAGTTTTGCTCACTTCAATTCTGACAAATGGTTATCTTTGCAGTGTGGCAGGCTCTTTCTTAAGTGTATTTTTATTTTGTTTTTTTCTGACAGAACCAAGGATGTCCTTTCAGACCTATGCGGTAGGTTATCCGGTGACTTTTTTCATAATGCTTATTTCGTCCGTACTTACGGGAGCGCTTGCAGCAAAGCTGAAAACACATGCAAAGCTGTCTGCACAGCTTGCCTTTCGTACGCAGGTTCTGTTCGATACAGACCGTCTGATGCAAAAGGCAAAAGGAGAAACTGAGATTCTTGACGTTACCTGTACACAGCTTCTCCGTCTGCTAAACCGCAGTATTACAGCATATGTAGTAGAAAATGGAGCTTTATCAGAGGGTAAGCTTTTTTCCGGAAAAAAAGAGAACACAGAAGATTTTTTAATACCGGAAGAGCAGCAGATAGCCAGATGGGTCTATGAAAACAGGCAGCGCGCCGGTGCGTCTACACACTATTTTCCACAGGCTAAATGTATATATCTGGCAATCCGGAGCGGAAATAATGTTTACGGTGTAATTGGGATACCATTGCAGAAAGAAACACTGGATTCTTTTGAATATAGCATCCTGCTGTCTGTAATAAATGAATGTGCGCTTGCAATGGAAAATGCGAAAAATGCATTAGAAAAAGAAAAAAATGCAGTTATGGCCAAAAATGAACAGCTGCGGGCAGATCTTCTTCGGGCGATTTCGCATGATCTTCGTACGCCGCTTTGCTCCATTTCCGGTAATGCAGATATGCTGCTTGGCAATAGCGACCGTCTGGACGAAGCTACAAAACATCAGATTTATAGCGATATCTATGATGATTCTGAATGGCTGATCGGAGTTGTGGAGAATCTGCTTTCCATTACCAGACTGAATGACGGAAGACTGAAATTTAAATTTACAGACCAGCTTCTGGATGAGGTGATTGCAGAATCCCTGCGGCATATCAGCCGGAAACATGATGATTATAAAATTGTGACAGACTGCGAAGAACTTGTTCTTGCACGTATGGATGTACGTCTTATTATGCAGGTTCTGGTAAATTTAGTTGACAATGCAATAAAATATACACCACCGGGTTCTGTGATCTTTATTCGGGGAACGAAAACAGATGGAAAAGCGCAGATAAGTGTGGAAGATAATGGTCCGGGAATTCCGGAAGAAATGAAAACACATATTTTTGAGATGTTTTATACAGGGAAAACAACAGTTGCGGATAGTCACCGAAGTCTGGGACTTGGACTGGCACTTTGCCACTCTATTATAGAAGCACATGAAGGAACCCTGGTTTTGACAGATCATGATCCTCATGGATGCAATTTTATTTTTACTTTACCCTTAAGCGAGGTGACATTAAATGAATAAAACATTAATTCTGGTGGTTGAGGATGACAGACCCATACGTAATCTGATCGTTACTACATTAAAAACACATGACTATAAATATCTGGCTGCAGAAAACGGATCTTCAGCCATTCTGGAAGCTTCGTCCCACAATCCGGATATTGTTCTTCTGGATCTGGGGCTTCCTGATATGGAAGGGGTAGAAGTGATAAAAAAAATCCGTACCTGGTCGAACATGCCGATTATTGTGATCAGCGCCAGAAGTGAGGACACAGATAAAATAGAGGCGCTGGATGCAGGAGCGGATGATTATATTACGAAACCGTTCTCTGTTGAGGAATTACTTGCGCGTATCCGTGTCACCCAGAGGAGACTTGCGGTTATGCAGAGCGGAGAGCAGATAGAAAGCTCTGTTTTTGAGAATGGTGGATTAAAGATAGACTATACGGCAGGCTGTATATATCTGAAGGGAGAGGAATTGCATCTGACACCTATAGAATATAAGCTGCTCTGTCTTTTGTCCCGCAATGTGGGAAAGGTATTGACACATACCTATATTACCCAGCAGATTTGGGGACGATGTTCGGATAATGACATTGCTTCTCTTAGAGTTTTTATGGCAACATTGCGGAAAAAACTGGAGCCTGAGAAAAATGGAGTGCAATACATCCAGACACATATTGGCATTGGATATCGTATGCTTAGAATTGAAGAGAACAAGGTTATTTTCAATGAGAGAAAAGAAGCCGCTAAGCAGGCTATTTATCCGGAAGTTAAGTTTATTAAATAATGCATTTCAGTTTTACAAAAGTAAAAACCGTACGATTTCTTCTTTATTGTTTCAAAGATAAAAAAAGATAAACATCATCTAAGATGAAAAGAAAAGGTGGCTCACAAATTTCCTTCATACATGGTCCGTGGGCTGCTTTTTTCTGTATACGAAATTTAAATAAATAGTAACTTTAACCGAATCAAGTAAGTCCCCTGCGGAGGTTGCGAAAAGCAATACGCAGTGGGTGGGGACTCGCGTACAAATGATTATGCCACTGCTACATCTTTTTCCTCCGCCTTGAAATAAAAAAATTATCCTGCAAGATTGTTTCAGGAATTAACATGTCGACACATTAGAGCGTGTCTGAAAAAACATTCCCGCAATCTGCACGCCCACTTTGCGATATATTTTGTCCGAATTCGGTTGTCGTAGCCCATGAATTTTGGCAAGTAAAGATTATCTGAAAACTGAAAAAATAGGTATAAAAAATAAATATAGGGCTGTTGCAATGACGGAAAATAAGGTATGATATCTGCAGAAGCATGTTACACGTTTCTATAACCCGGGTGAAGTAAATGAAAAAGGCAATAATCTGTTGAGATATCTTCACCGGACAGACAATCATTTGGAGAAAGTTATATGAAAAAGTTTAAGTTAAATGTACAGAGACACATCTGCATTTTATTATGCCTTATTTTATATATTACTGTGCTTCCCCTTACTGTATCAGCAGAGGAAGCAAAATCCAAAACAGTCAGAGTAGGCTGGTATGAAGGAATCTATAACACCACGGGACCAGACGGTCAGAGGAGAGGCTACAGCTACGAATACCAGCAGGCAGTAGCTGCGCATACCGGATGGAAATATGAATATGTGGATGGAAGCTGGGCAGAACTGATGAGCATGCTGAAAAAAGGACAGATCGATCTGCTGGGAGGTATCTCCTATGCAGAGGAACGCTCCACTTCCATGCTTTTTTCAGCGTTGCCTATGGGAGAGGATAGATATTATCTGTATGTGAATCCATCCAATACAGACATCTCTGTTTCAAATCTGACTACATTAAATGAGAAGAGGATCGGGATGATGCCGGATACACTTTCTGCCGAAATGTTTCATGAGTGGGAAAAAAGCCATGGAGTAAACACACAGCAGGTTGATATTATCGATGTAGACGATATCCGTCAGAAATTGAAAAATCATGAAATTGATGGGTTTGTTTTGAATGAATCTCCACAGTGGGAAAGAGATAACATTTCACCAGCTCTTCTGATCGGCGGCTCCTATAACTATTTTGCAGTCAGCAAAAAACGCCCGGATCTGAAAGAGGAGCTGGATCAGGCAATGCAAAAGATTGAGAGGGAGAATCCTTTTTATACAGACGATCTTTATAAGAGGTATCTCTCCGCAAATTCCCTTGAAACTCTTACGGATGAGGAGCAGAACTGGCTGGAACAGCATGGGGCGGTCAGGATTGGATATCTGAAAAATGATGTGGGTGTCAGCCTTGTGGGTACGGAGTCAGAGAAACCGGTAGGAATTATTAACGATTATATTAGTCTGGCTTCTGGCTGTCTGGGAGAAAAAAACATAGAATTTCAGTTGACAGGCTTTGATTCCCAGGAGGAAGAGCTACAGGCATTAAAGGATAGCAGGATTGATATGATTTTTCATATGAATCAGAATCCATATGAAGCTGAGCAAAACGATGTTATATTGTCAAATACTGTTTTTGAAGTCAATGTTGCAGTACTCACAGGTGTTAAAAAGTTTGATGAAAATAAAGAGAATACAGTAGCAGTGAGAAGGAATAACCTGCTGGGAAAGTGGTATATTTCTTTTAACTATCCTTTCTGGAAAATAAAGGAATATGACTCATCCGATGAGGTTGAGAAGGCAGTTCACAGCGGTGAGGCAGACTGTTTTGTTGTGAAGGCAGGACAGTCATTAAAGACAATGGCAGACAGCAAAATGCGCAGTATTTTTCTTACGAAATCCGGGGATTCCTGCTTTGCAGTCACCAGGGACAATACAACATTAATGAATATCCTGAACAAAACCATTCAGACTCTGCCTGCTTCCAGGCTTTCCAGTCAGTTTTGCGTATATGAAAACGAACCGAGAAAGGTCACTCTGGCAGAATACATAAAGGATAACCTGCGAGCAGTTTCTATTGGTTTTGTAAGTACGGTTCTGGTTATTATAATGATTATAGTTTACCTGATGGTGAAAGCAAGAAAAGCCCAGATTCAGGCAGAAAAGGCTAATGCCGCCAAATCAGATTTCCTTTTCAATATGTCTCATGATATCCGGACACCCATGAATGCCCTGCTGGGATACAGTGAGCTGATAAAAAGGGAACTGACAGATCCCAAGCTTCTGGACTATCAGGAGAAGATGGAACAGTCCGGAAATCTGCTGCTGTCTATTATCAACAATGTGCTGGACATGGCACAGATTGAAAGCGGTAAGGTGGAACTGGATGAGGATTATGTGAAGATCAGAGATATTTATCAGGGAATTTACAAAATTTTCCAGGCAGAAGCGGAGAAAAAAGGTATTCACCTTGAGATGGAATACGATGTGCAGCATGAGCACGTAATCTGCGATGAGACAAAGAACAGGGAAATTTTTCTCAATCTGATCAGTAATGCGGTAAAATATACAGCTTCAGGGGGAAGAGTTACCATAAGGATCACAGAGCTTGACTGTGACAGGAAAGACTATATGCGGATACGGACTCAGGTAATTGATACAGGTATCGGAATGAGCGAAGAATTCCTTCCATCTCTCTTTGAGGCTTTTGCCAGGGAACGAAATACAACGGCCGGAAAGGTTGCGGGGACAGGTCTGGGAATGCCGATCATAAAGAAGTATATTGATATGATGTACGGAACTATTGAAGTAGAAAGTAAGCAGGGAGAAGGAAGTAAATTTACAGTTACCCTGGAATACAGGATTGCTGATAAGAGCTACTATGAACAGGATACGGAAAAATCTTCAGATGTGGATGAAACAGACAGAATCAGCGGAAAACATATTTTGCTTGCCGAGGATAATGATCTGAATGCGGAAATCGCACAGTTTATCCTGGAGGATATGGGACTTATGGTTGATCGTGTTGAGGATGGAGTTCAGTGTGTGTCAAGGATAGAACAGAAACCGGCAGGCACCTATGACCTGATCCTTATGGATATCCAGATGCCGAATATGGATGGCTACAGGGCAACAGAGATGATCCGCGGACTGTCGGATAAAGGCAAAGCCATTATTCCGATCATAGCCATGACAGCCAATGCCTTTGAGGAAGACAGAAAAAAGGCACTGGCAAAAGGAATGAACGGACATATTGCAAAACCTGTTGATGCAGAAAAAGTTGAGAAGACTATTTGTGGGGTTTTAAGCAGGCGGAGTGAACAATAATATTTGCTGGCATTGGCATAGGAGAAACAAATGAGTTATCAGAACGAATGGCTTCTTTTTGAGGCAGAAGATGAGATTGATGAAATTGAGCACAGAGAACCGATAGAGGAATTATTGTTCTATCGTGCAGTTGCAAGTGGAGATATAAAAGCTGTTAAGAAAAATTGTGAACAGCAGAGATTTACAGAGTGTGATGGTGTGGGAGTACTGTCAAAGAATGCGGTCACAAATATGAAATATCATTTTGTTATCACTACCGCAATGATAACCAGACTCTGTAAACAAAATGGAATGGAGATGGAACAGGCATTTCGCTTGAGTGATTTTTATATTCAAAAACTGGATGGCATTCATACAGTAGAAGAGGTTCAGAGCCTTCATGATGAGATGGTGATGGATTATACTGAAAAAATGCGCAGATATTTCAGAGACAACACTTATTCTAAACATATCAACGCAAGTAAAGAATACATTTATTCTCACATCAAAGAACGAATTACAATAGAAGATCTTGCAGATTCACTTGGAGTATCTGCGAGCTATCTCTCCAGATTATTTAAAAAAGAAACAGGAATATCGGTCAGTGCCTATATCCGCAGACAGAAGATAGAAATGGCGAAAAATCTTTTGCAGTACAGTGATTATCCGATCATTGAGATTGCAAACCGTCTTTCCTTTTCTTCCCAGAGTCATTTCATCCAGCAGTTTAGGGAAGTTACGGGAATGACACCGGGCAAATACAGGGATGAACATTATATGATACACTGGGATATAGAAAAAGAACTTTGTGTCGCATCAGAGTCGGAACTGAAAAAAGAACAGGATTAATCAAAATATTAAGATAAGTAAAACAGGCGGCTAGAGCGTGTCTGAAAAAGGCTTTCTGCAAGATGTGCGTCACAATTTGTGGTATATTTTGCCCGGATGAGGGCGCCGTAGCGGGCTACGGCAACTGAATTCGGGTGAAATATCCCGCAAAGTGGGGCGTGCAGATTGCGGGAATGATTTTTCAGACACGCTCTAGCTTACAGGGAATATAAATTTTCTGTAAGCCGGCCGCTTATTTTCATCTGGTAATATCGGGAGATTAAAGAGTTAATATGACTTCGTTCTTATCCTGAAGAAGTTTTTCTGGGATATAATTATCTGCTAATTTCTGTCCGTTAAGAACCAGACTGCAGCAGCCAGATTCTTTTTCGTCTGGATTTTCTACAGAGATATGAAGCTGTTTTCCACGGAAAACTTTCTCAATCTCAAAGTGTTTCCAGCTTTTTGGCACAGAAGGAGACAGTCGAAGTCCTTCAAGATCAGGGCGAAGTCCGAGGATACCTTCCACACATCCTACCATTACAGTAGAAGCAGTTCCTGTCAGCCAGTGAACATGAGAGCGTCCAAAGTGTTTGCTTGCTTTTCCCTCTGTAAACTGACCATAGCAGTATGGTTCAAGACGACGGATTTCGGCACAGTCATTCTGCGCAGCAGGAGAATTTTCCATAAAATAGGTAAAAGCACGTTCTCCATGACCGCGGAGTGCTTCAGCAAGAATCAGCCAGCCCTGGGATTGGGAGAAAATACCGGAGTTTTCTTTGGTACCCTGATTATAGATAACTGCCAGTGCACCATCGAAAGCATGCGCATGATAAGGCGGATCCATAAGGATCGCACCATATTTTGTGTTTAGACGTTCGTATACATTGTTCAGTGCAGCGTTTCCCTGTTCAGGGCTGGCAAGACCACTGATGACAGCCCAGCTCTGAGGATTCAGCCACAAATTGGCTTCCGGAGCAGCCGCTTCGCCGATCCTTTCTCCGGCTTCTGTATAGCCACGCACGAAACGGTCATGATCCCAGCACAGTTCCTGAACTTTTTCGCCAAATGCTTTCTGAGTCTCTTCAAGATACTGTACATATTTTGTATCTTTTTTGTATTCTGCAAAGATTTTCAGGATTGTCATTGCATAATAGAACTGTAAAGCAACGAAAGAAGATTCTCCGTTTGCACCCAGGCGGAGACAGTCGTTCCAGTCAGCATAAAGTCCGGCAGGCATTCCATGAGGTCCAAGGTGATTAAGAGAGAAAGCAACCGCACGTTTCAGATGTTCATATACAGTAGCTTCTTCTTTGTTGGCAAAAGGAATCACTTCATCAAGAAAAGCAGTGTTTCCGGTTTCTGAAATATATTTATATACAGTTGGGAAAAGCCATAATGCATCATCTGCACGGTAAGCCGGATGGCCGGTTTCCTGTACATAAGAAGCATCATCCGGGGTATCTTCTTTTCCAGGTGTGTGAGTAAACTTGACAAGAGGGAGTCCGCCACCGTTATTTACCTGCGCAGACAGCATGAAACGAATCTTTTCCAGTGCCATTTCCGGTGCCAGATGGATGATTCCCTGAATATCCTGTACAGTATCTCTGTATCCGTATCCATTTCTGAGTCCACAGTAAATGAAGGAAGCTGCACGGGACCAGATGAAAGTCATAAAACAGTTGTATGCGTTCCAGGTATTAATCATAGTATCAAATTCCGGACTTGGAGTGCTGACTTTAAGATTATCAAGCTTACTGTTCCAGTCAGCTTTTAATGCTTTCAGTTCTTCTGCTACAGTTGGAGCCGGATTTTTGTAACATCTGATTACTTCAGCAGCTTCAGATGACGGTTTCATTCCAAGAAGAAAAGCAATTGTTCTGGTTTCACCTGCTTTAAGAGTTATTTTGCAGGAGAGAGCACCACAGGAGTTTTCATTATAGCTTGTCTTATCACCAAGATCACCACAGACAATACCTTCAGGGTTTCCATATCCATGGTAACTTCCGAGAAATTCATTTTTGTCCCCACAGTAAGAAGAAACCTCAGCACCTGCAAGTCCAAAGAAACGTTCTGTCACATTTTTCTCATCTACGTTCTCATTTTCAGGAATTGCATCAAGATTTCCATGAATCTGCTGAGTAATTCTGTTTCCTTCGAACAGTGTACGAGAAATAAAAAGAGAGTACTGTAAATTAACCTGATCCTGTTCGTAATTGCTGTGGTTGGTAAACTCTGCATATCCGCTGAGAGTCAGGTTCCTTTCGTGATCAGAATGATTGGTCACAGATAATGCCCATACTTCATAACTTTTTCCAAGAGGAACATAGTAAAGGGCTTCTGAGTGAATATCGCTGTAGTCGGCAGAAATTTTTGTATAACCGATTCCGTGACGGCATTCGCTCTTATACTGAGCCAGATCTTTGCCTACAGGCTGCCAGGATGCAGACCAGAAGTTTGATGATCTGTCATCGCGAATGTAAATGTAACGTCCCGGCTGGTCAAAGTTATTAAAAACATAGCGCAGAATACGTCCGTTTGCACCGGATTTTGCAAAACTGTAGCCCCCTGCATTATTGGAAATGATTGCACCGTACTCCGGGGAACCCAGATAGTTTACCCATGGTGCAGGTGTTGCCGGATTAGTAATCACGTATTCTCGGTTTTCATTGTCAAAATATCCGTATTTCATATAGTAAATCCTTTCTGTTAGAACAATATTTATAACTGCCTGTCGACTGCTTTTATGGAGGCTGAGCAGCTATTGTTTTCAGGCAAGTGTCACTGTAATTTCATGAAGATCAGAAGAGAGGTTGTTAATAAATTCTCTGGAGATCATAATATGGGAATCTTCTGCGATTTCTATTGCTGTTTTGTCGCAGTCCGCAGCGGCGATATGATAAGAACCATAATCTTTTCTGTCTGTGTTTCGGTAGGTAACATGGAACTGTTTTCCTGCAAAAGTAACAGAGACAGAAGCAGTTCCTGCTTCATCGAACTGTTCTGCCAGAAGTTTTGGATGAACCAAAAGGTTTCCGAAAACTCCACGGACACCAAAGACCTCTGTGATCATGGTAAAAAGATACCAGCTTGCAGCACCTGTCAGATAATGATACATGCCACGTCCGTCTGAACGGAAATATTCAGGAATTCCCGGGTAGATATGGCTGGTATCAAAGTCGAGAGCTGTATCAGACAGAGAACGCAATGCTTTCCAGCCTTCTTTTGCAAAGCCTCTCTGATATAAGGCATTTGCATACATAACTGCCATATGAGAGAAAACAGCACCGTTTTCTTTTTCGCCATAAGCGAAACCGAACATACGTCCCATATCAAACTTCAGTTCCTGAAAATCTGTGTTCAGGCGGTAACCGCCGATTTCTTTTCTGTAAAGATAATGATCTGCGCTTTTTACGATTTTTCTGATCTGCGCATCAGTGGCAACATTTCCCATAATAGAGAAAACCTGGCCCGTGAGCATCATACGCACCTGTTCATGGTGGAAACCTTCCACTGCCTCTCCATGATTATCGTAATAGCTGTTATACCATCCTTCTTCGTTGTCTTTGCCATCAATCCATTCCTGTGAACGGATATGATTTGTCAGCCAGTTGGATTTCTGGATCAGGTTGGCAGCAAGTGTGGAGAGAGAGAAGTTTTTCTTTCTGCCGCTCAGGTTATGCCTGCAGCTTTTGGCATATTCAGTAAGAACCTTTTTCTTTTCAGATACACTGTCAAACATATCTGTCTGGTCGTTCAGCAGGATTTCAATTTCCTCTGACAGCGGGATACTGGTTTCGCCTGCAGATTCCATAAGGCGTAATATGGAAGCAAGAGTGTGGAGATTGCCCGCATAAGCACAGGTAAAGGCAACACTTTCACCATTTTCTGCTGCCATATCCAGGGCATCGTTCCAGTCAGCTCCGCGGAGACGGTAAATATTATGAACACCTACATCATAAAAAGCGGCAAGCTGCTGGATCAGAATGTGCTCCAGAACACTTCCGGTATATACCTGACCGTCTTCGGTGCGCTGTTTATTTCCATATGCGTCATTCCAGAGAGTATCAATTTCTGTGCCGCGCATGGTTTGTGCATCTTTAAAATAAGGAACCTGTTTCTTAAGGATCTCTATATCTCCGGTCTGATTAATATAAAGACTGGTCGTGATTAGCGGCCAGAGTGCATGATCCATCCATACACGTGCGATTCCGTTTCTGTCAGCGATAAAATTGCCGTCACCGTCTCCGATAATAGTAGCATTTGTACCATCAATACGTACGCCGCCATAATTCTTTTCAATCATGGTACCTACATTCTGAGGATTCATCAGCAGAAGAGAAAGACAATCCTGCCACAGATCACGCCATCCGCGTCCACCACGTCCGTAATCATGATGAGGAAGGAAAGAACAGCCAAATAAACGGCGCAGGAATGGCTGGAAACTTACCCATTTCATATAACTGTCAAAGTCAGGATCCTGTGTGTGGAAGTCAACGTTTACCTGTTTTTTCCAGTAAATTCTGGTTTCTTCCAGTGCATTTTTTACTTTATCGGAAGTATTGTATTTTTCAAAAATATTTTCAATTTCTTCTTTACTGTCGGCAATACCTGATAATAAAATAAAGTCTGTTTTTTCACCGGGAGCCAGTGTGAAAGATGAGAAACAGAAAGCACCCATTGCTTCCTTTCCTGCTGCCAGACTGTGTGCGGGAACTCCCTTATATCCTTCATATACTGTGCGTGGATGTGTATAGGTACCACCTTCTCCGATAAAATCTTCTACAGTCGGATAATAGGAAATCGGATTTTCTCCCTTTCCGGAACAGCCATTTACATAATAGATTTTATGATTTGGCTGATGTCCCCGCTCGTCAAATGACATGGTGGGGCAGACGTTGATTCCATGTTCTGTTGTCTCGATACGATGGAGCATGGAAGTGACATTTCGATGATCACGAATGTTATCCGCACTTCTTCCGTAAACAGGAATTGCACCATATGCAGTAAATTTCGGTACAGTATCTGTCTGGTTTTCAACCGTCACATACATAATCTCCACATTATCACTTTTGGGGATAAAAGAAGTAACTGTGGAGATGAGCCCAAGTTCTCTGGAAGTCCTTTTCAAAGTCTGCCACATGAATCCGGCGGTTAGTTCACTGTCTTCCTGCCTGTCAGTAAAACGGTCGGCCTCCTGCTGAGTAGAGGAACCTGTTACTGAATAAGGAATGTGTCCTTCTTTTACGATCCAGAAATTTCTGGAAGAACGATTGTTATGAAGATTTTCGGAACTGACCGGTTCCAGCAGGAAGGTATCCTGATCAATTTTGCTGTCACCTCCAAGCACTGGTGTGACGGAACTTTTCAGACCTGCTTCTGATGCAAGAGGAAAATAAAGATAACTGGTATTTTCCGGTCTGTTCACACAAAAGCTTCCATGATTATCAATAAACTTAATATGTTTCAACATTTTTCTCCTTCCATAAATATTGTATGGAAATTATATCGGAACTGAGATCTTTCGGAAATAAGAAACATGAAGTAAGTATCAGAATCATGACATAAAATAACACAATTTCAGAAAAATATATGAGCAGGTAATGAATCAGATTGCGAATATTCATCTGGCTGATTTATAGAAAAATGGTACTTTTTATACAAAAATACTAATAAAAAAACAGAAAGATCATGATTTTAGGAAAGATTTCCTTATTAAATGACAAAATCTGTCTGTATATAAAAAGAACACAATGAGGTCATGAATCTGACATTTTGGTGGAAATTATAATATACCCGAAAAGCAGCTTAAGCTATAATCTGATACATCAGGTGAGGCAAGAAACTCACAAAGAGAAAAAAAGAAAAAGGAGGGCTTTTTTAATGAAAAAGAAAGCATTAGCTGTTTTACTTACAGCATCCGTAATTGCAGGTACAATGGGCGGAACCGCTACAATCGTACATGCAGATGAAGAAGGAAAAGTAATCAATATTTATTCCTGGAATGATGAATTCCGTCAGCGTCTGGAAGCAGTATATCCTGAAGTAAAAGAAACATCCAAAGACGGAACAGTAACAACATTAAACGATGGAACAGAAATTCACTGGATCATAAATCCAAATCAGGATGGTGTTTATCAGCAGAAACTTGATGAAGCTCTTATGAATCAGGCTGATGCATCAGCAGATGATAAGGTAGATATCTTCTTATCAGAAACAGATTATGTATACAAATATACAGATGCAGCAGCGGATGTGGCAATGCCTCTGACAGATCTTGGAATTGATCCTGACAAAGATCTTGCAGATCAGTATGACTTTACAAAAACAACTGCATCTGATGCAGATGGAGTACAGAGAGGATCTACATGGCAGTGCTGCCCTGGACTTCTTGTATATCGTCGTGATATTGCCAAAGATGTGTTCGGAACCGACGATCCTGAAGAAGTAGGCAAGAAAATGAAAGACTGGGATACAGCAAAAGCTACAGCTGAAGAACTGAAAGCAAAAGGATATTACACATTTGCTTCTTATGCTGATACATTTAGACTGTATGGAAACAGCATTTCCCAGCCATGGGTAGAAGACGGTGCAACAACTGTTAATGTAGACCAGCAGGTAATGAACTGGATCAAAGATTCCAAAGAATGGCTGGATGCAGGATACCTGAACAAAACTGTAAAAGGTCAGTGGAATGATGACTGGAACAAAGCTATGGGATCTGAATCCAAAGTATTTGCATTCCTCTTCCCGGCATGGGGAATTGACTTTACATTGAAACCAAACTGGGATGGAGAAGACGGAGAATGGGCTGTTACAAATCCACCACAGGAATACAATTGGGGCGGTTCTTACATCCATGCAGCAACAGGAACAGATAATCCGGAACATGCAAAAGATATCATTCTTGCACTGACAGGAAATAAGGACAATTTATTAAAGATTTCCAAAGATTATTCTGACTTTACAAATACAAAGAGTGGTATGCAGGAAGTTGCAACAGATGACACTTTCGCATCTGACTTCCTTGGCGGACAGAATCCATTTACATATTTCGCACCGGTTGCAGAGAACATCAAGATCGCACCACTTTCTGCTTATGACCAGGGATGTGTAGAACTGATCCAGAACGCTTTCAGCGATTACTTCCAGGGTCAGGTAGACTATGACAAAGCAAAATCAAACTTTGAAACAGCAATCAAAGAACGTTATCCGGAAATCCAGGAAGTTAACTGGGCTGAATAATAAACGCTTTTGAATTGACAGTTAAAAAGTTTCAGGTGTAAATAACCTGTACAGATGCATTTGTATTTGCCAGACACGCATGAATGCGATGTGTGTCTGGCACTAATATGTAAAGGAAGGAATGCTGAACTATGAAAAAAAAGAAAAGCATCAGCTATGCAAAATGGGGATACATCTTTATCCTTCCATTTTTTATAACTTTTTTAATCTTTTCTTTGATTCCGCTGGTAGATACTGTACGTTATAGTTTCTATGAATATTATCGTTCAGGAATTAAAGAAATCGGACCGAATTTTATTGGAATGGCAAACTATCTGAGTCTGTTGAAGTCAGATATGTTCAAATACGGTGCTAATACACTGATTCTGTGGGTAATCGGATTTGTACCGCAGATCGTGATCGCACTGGTTCTGGCATGCTGGTTTACAGATGCGCGTCTGAAGATCCATGGACAGCAGTTTTTCAAGGTTGTTATTTATCTTCCTAACCTGATCATGGCTTCTGCATTTGCATTATTGTTCTTTACCATGTTCTCTACCAACGGACCGATTAACTCTATTCTGATGTCTCTGGGATGGGTTAAAAAACCGATAGATTTCCTGGGTTCTGTAATCGGAACCAGATCTCTGGTCGGATTTATGAACTTCCTGATGTGGTTTGGTAATACAACAATTATGCTGATGGCTGCTGTTATGGGTATCAGTATGGATATTTTTGAAGCATCTGAACTGGATGGCTGTAACAGTATCAAGAGATTTTTCTATATCACACTGCCGCTGATCCGTCCGATCCTTGCTTATACACTGATCACATCTATCATCGGTGGTCTTCAGATGTTCGATGTTCCTCAGATTCTTACAAATGGACAGGGAAATCCGGACCGTACATCTATGACTCTGATCATGTTCCTGAACAGCCACTTAAAGAGCAAGAACTATGGTATGGCAGGTGCACTGTCCGTATATCTGTTTATTATCAGCGGTATTTTATGTATGATCGTATATAAGATGACAAATGACACAGACCCGGATGGTTCCAAGAAAGCTGCAAAGAAAAAAGCAAAAGAAGAAAGAAGGAGGAGATAAACTATGAAATCAAATACATCAGGTCGTGTGCGCAGTATTTTTGTTCATCTTGTGCTGATCTTTTTATCCTTCCTGTGTCTGTTTTTCTTTTACATTCTGATTGTAAATGCAACACGTTCCCATGCGGATCTACAGAAAGGATTTTCAGCACTTCCCGGAAAATATTTTCTTGAGAATCTGAAGAATGTGGCAAATGACGGAAGTTTCCCGATGTTCCGCGGTATTCTTAACAGTGTTGTTGTATCTTCCTGCAGTGCTGCACTTTGTACATATTTTTCTTCTTTGACAGCTTATGGTCTATATGCTTATGATTTTAAAATGAAGAAAGCAGCTTTTACCTTTATTATGGCAATTCTTGTTATGCCTACACAGGTAACAGCAATGGGATTTTTACGACTGATCACAAAGATGGGAATGTATGACTCTTTACTTCCGCTGATCATTCCATCCATTGCATCTCCGGCAGTCTTTTACTTTATGTACAGTTACCTTCAGTCTTCCCTTCCTTTATCCCTTGTGGAAGCGGCAAGAATTGATGGCTCCGGAGAATTCAGAACCTTTAACAGTATTGTACTTCCGATCATGAAACCGGCAGTAGCAGTACAGGCAATCTTTACTTTCGTAGGATCCTGGAACAATTACTTCGTTCCTGCCCTGATCATTCAGTCAAAGAGCAAAATGACAGTGCCGATCCTGATCGCAACTCTGCGTGGTGCTGATTATATGAACTTTGATATGGGTAAAATTTACATGATGATCACTGTTGCGATCGTGCCAATCATTATTGTATATCTGCTTTTATCCAAATACATTATTGCAGGTGTAACACTTGGTGGTGTAAAAGAATAATGAGAATTAAGAACCCCCATAGAGAGAATGCTATGGAGGTTCTTTTCATGAGAATTATAATATTAAAAACAGGAGTATAATTATATGAAGAAATGGATTTACAGTGGAACTAGAGAAGAACAGCCGTCAGAGAGAGAACTGATGCATGGAAAGCTTGCCAGAAAAGCGGCGTCAGAAGGCATTGTTCTGCTGAAAAATGAAGGAATCCTTCCATTAAAGAAAGATACAGCTGCTGCATTTCTTGGGTATGGAGCAGAGAAAACCGTAAAGGGTGGAATTGGTTCTGGAGATGTTAACAACAGAAAGAATATTTCTATTTATCAGGGACTGAAAGAAGCAGGAGTAAAAATTGTAAGCGAAGACTGGATCAGCGATTATCACAATCGCTATGAGCAGGCGAGAGAGGCGTGGAAAGAAAAAGTTCTGGAAGAAGCTAAGAAAGTAGATAATCCTTTTGATGCCTATGCAGAGAATCCTTTTGCAATGCCGCTGGGACGTAAGGTGGCAGAGGAAGATATCTGTGAAGCAGATGTGGTGATTTATGTGATCAGTCGTATTTCAGGAGAAGGAAAAGACCGCCGCAAAGTAAAGGGAGATTACTATTTAAGCGAGAGAGAAGAGGAAGATTTACGTTATCTTGCAGAAATGAACAAACCTGTGATCCTTATTCTTAATGCAGGTGGTCCTGTGGAGCTGACAGATATTCTGGAACAGACAGACAATATAAAAGGAATCTTAAATATTTCTCAGCTTGGTCAGGAAGGGGGAGATGCCCTGGCTGATGTACTTCTGGGAAAAGAAGTGCCGGGCGGTAAACTGACAACAACCTGGGCAAGGCGCTATGAGGATTATCCGGTATCAGAAGAATATGGATATCTGAACGGAAATCTGGAAAAAGAAGATTACAGAGAAGGTATTTTTGTAGGTTACAGATATTTTGACAGTTTTGATAAAAAAGTACTGTTTCCGTTTGGATTTGGTCTTTCTTATACTTCGTTTGAAATCAAATGCTGTGGGATGAATATGGAAGAAGGTAAGCTCAGAGCAGAAGTTCAGGTTACAAATACGGGAAAGAAATATGCAGGTAAAGAAGTAGTACAGATTTATGTTACACTTCCGCAGACAGGACTGGAAAAGGAGTATAAAAGACTGGCCGGATTTGCGAAGACCAGACTTCTGAAACCGGAGGAAAGGCAGACACTTATCGTAGAAATTTCACAGAAACAGCTGGCTTCTTTCTGCGAGGAAACACATACATGGATAATAGAAAAAGGCAGCTATGGTATCCTGATCGGAAACAGTTCTGATAAACTGGAACAGGAAGCGGTTTTGGTAATTTCAGATACTTCAGTGTTGGAGCATACGGATGCAATTTGTCCGTTGCAGGAAGAACTGAGACAAATTCATATGACAGAAGAACTCAAAGAAAAACTTATGCAGCAGGAGAAAGAACTGAAAACAGCACAGGTGCCGCAATATTGTTTTAAACCTGTAATGTTGCCGGAAAAATCAGAAAATGACGGGGAAAATCAGGAAAACCTGACAGAGGAAGAAAAGAGATTGTTTTCTGTTCTGGAAGGCAGATCTGTTGAAGAACTGATTCCTCTGCTTTATGGAAAAATTTCAGAGAATATTAGCACTCTGGGTGCAGCGGGAATCCGCGTACCGGGATCAGCAGGTGAGACCAGTGGTGCTCTGGAGGAGGATGGAATCCCGTCTCTTGTTATGGCAGACGGTCCGGCAGGAATCCGCCTCAGACAGTGGTATGAGGTAGATAAAGAGACAGACAGCATCTATGAAATGGGAGTTCTTGGTTCACTGGAAAATGGAATTCTGGAACCTGGTGTGCATCATGAGAATGCAGATACTTATTATCAGTACTGTACTGCTTTTCCGGTAGGAACAGCACTGGCACAGACCTGGGATACAGATCTTATGACAGAGTTTGGAAAAGCAATCGCAGAAGAAATGGAAGAATTTCATGTAAATCTGTGGCTTGCACCGGGTATGAATATTCACAGAAACCCATTATGTGGAAGAAATTACGAATATTATTCAGAAGATCCGTATCTGTCAGGTATGCTTGCAGCGGCAGTGACCAGGGGAGTCCAGAGTAAGCCGGGATGCGGTGTGACAATTAAGCATTTTGCATGCAATAATCAGGAAGATAACCGTATGGGCGTAGACTCCTGTGTATCAGAGAGAGCACTCCGGGAAATTTATCTTCGTGGCTTTGAGATTGCAGTAAAAGAAGGAAATCCTGTTTCTATTATGACTTCCTATAATCTTATCAACGGTATTCATGCGGCGAACAGCAAAGATCTGTGCATGACAGTTGCCAGAAAAGAATGGGGATTTGACGGAGCAATTATGTCAGACTGGAACACAACAGTTCCGGAAAATGGAAGCGTTCCATGGAAATGTGTGGCAGCAGGCAATGACATTATCATGCCTGGAAATCCGGATGATGATAAGAATATTCGCCAGGCATATAAAGAAGGTAAACTTACAGAAGAAGAAATCCGAAATTGTGCCGGACATCTGGCAGTTATGATCTGCAGATTGAACAAAAACAATTAAAATCAGATCATTTTTTTCATAGAATGACGTAAAAATCTGAAGGACTGTAGCTGGTTCTTCAGATTTTTTAGTTACTGTTCTTTATCCAAATATCCCGGACACTCTGTCATATATATTTGCCGGATCTTCAAGGCGCATCAAAACAAGCATGCTCATGCATTGACAGAGATGATCGATACTTTCAAAACTTCTAAATGTCATGGCCTGCGCCTGTTTCCGTATATAATTCCTTAGAAGCCTTTCGGCTTCATTATTCGTGGCAGGTACCCGGATGGGTGATTTCCATACCATAAACGGTATAATTGCAGAACGAATTTAACATGGTTTCTGACAGCATAGAAATTATGCATATCACAGATATAGTTGATAACTATGGATGTGTATGGAGATAATGGAAATATTATAGCTGAGGAGATCCCGCCTGAATTGCTTTTTTATATGGAAGAAGTTTTCCTGAAAAAGAAGGAGCTTGATACAGAAATTGTTCTGGATACAATGATAAATGTAGATAAATTTTTAAAGAACTAATGTTCGCATCATATATACAATTTCAAATTTCCATGATATAATATTTTTTACATTTGAGTGTTAATTCGTCCACGTTAGTTTTACTACTTTTTACCAGTCTATAAAATGTCAGGTGGTGAACAAAATTCGTCGAGAGGTGTATTCGGGTAAAATCAGGAAATGCGCTTCGACGAATTTCTGCCTGATAGATGAACTTTTTTGATATAAAAATCAGGAGGTGCTTTTGTGCAAAATTCACAACAAATCTTCAAATTACACTCCGAATACAAACCCACCGGTGACCAGCCTCAGGCAATCGAAAAACTGGTCAAGGGCTTCAAGGAAGGCAACCAGTTTGAGACTTTGCTTGGTGTTACAGGTTCCGGTAAGACCTTCACCATGGCGAATGTCATTGCCCGGCTCAACAAACCAACTTTGGTACTTGCCCACAACAAAACCCTGGCAGCGCAGCTCTACGGCGAGATGAAGGAATTCTTCCCTGAGAACGCAGTGGAATACTTTGTTTCCTAGTATCTTGATATTGATTTATGCACTATATATTGATTGGATAATGCAGAATAACACTATATAAAGTAAAATAAACGATAGGTTAAACGCAAATGGACATGATGGATTGGTTATAACGGTGAACAAAATTCGTCGAAGAAAGTAGTAGAATTGATACATGAAAAATATTGATTGAGAAACAGGTGTAAAGCAGTTATAATTAAAGTAGGAAAATAATGATTTGCATAAAATGATAAGGAAAGGCGGTGTATCATATGACTATGTTACAGGAGCAGGCTGTTCAGATGATTCAGGATATGTCCGATGATAATGTAGGCTTTCTGATTGAAGTGATTCAGCGATTAATACCAAAGAAAACATATACCAGTGTTATTTATCCGTCTCAGAAACCAGATGAAAAAATGCAGGCGTTTAAAGAACTGGTAGCTACCAGAAGTGAAGCAAAAAAATATTTGCCGGATGACTTTGATCCGGATGCAGAGCTGGAAGCAGCAAGAAGGGAAAAATATGGTAGTATTGATTGATACGAATGTAATTATTGATTTTCTTGTTGCAAGAGAACCGTTTTACGATTCTGCGTTGCATGTGATGGAGAAATGTGCATCTGGAGAAGCAGAGGGATATATAGCATTTCACTCTTTGCCTAATCTGTGGTACATTCTCAGAAAAGTCCCAGCAGAGACAAGAAGATCATGGTTAGAAAAGGTCTGCAAGATTCTAAAAGTAGCGTCTGCATCTCAGGAAGCAGTCATGAAAGCTATTAAGATGGATAACTTCAAAGATTTTGAAGATTGTTTGCAGGACAGATGTGCCGAGGAGGTTTCGGCAAATTATATAATTACTCGAAATACCGCAGATTTTGAGGCTTCTGTAGTGTCAGCTATAGAACCTGATGAATGGCTAAAGAAATTAAATTGAAAGAAAAATCCCTCGGAACATTTCTGAGGGATTTTATAAATGTAAGACGTTTAATAAGCAGGGACTGTGATGTTCGGGATGGGCAGAATCTTGTGATCTACGGTCACAAATGAAAAGCGGTGTGATATTCGGGACGTTGGATGAATACGTCGCTCTTTCCTACTGCAAGGAGCATCCGGCTGTTCTTTTCCAGAATCCCGACGGCGTCTATTCCTAAACTGTCATGGCAGTATTAAAGTCAGATGTGTCCATGTTCCTGTTCCAGCAGATGGTATTTCAGGAATCGGACGGACTCTCCCAGTATCTATTACAGGCAAAGGCACTGCAGCTGTTCGAAGAACGGGCAGATGATAGCTACTGATCCGAAGCAGATACTTACTCTGGTAACGTGTTCTTATGAGTGGGACGGCGCCAGGAATATCGTGATAGCTGTCCGGGAGTAAAATTTTGAATCGTAAAGAACTTCGAGCTACTTTAACGACACTGTTGACCTTGCTACAATGTTGAAGTATAATACCCCTTATGAGAAATTGGGTTCCGAAGAGCGGTGTGGCGACGATGAAATTCCGTTTTTTCAGCCGGGCATCCTGATCATGGTGAAAAAGGAATACCGTTTCCGGGTATGGATCCCCATATCATGCAGGTGGTAGTCATTTAGAATCCGATTGTTTACTCTTTCACAGAAAGTGCGGTTATTGTAAATCTTCTTATATTCATCCGTATCTCTTGGTAACGGGGGGATAGAGCCGGATATCCCAGTGCGCATCCGGATCTGAGAAGTGGCGTTGACAGTGACAAAGTATGATTCCGTTTTCCACGTACCTGCAGACTTTATGACCATGAGGGGATGCGTGGGAATGGATGCAGGTGCCGTCGCCGGAAAGGGGAAGCCCGTCTACAGGGATGAGTCTGTCTCTGAGTGAGGGGAGGATTGCAGCGAGACGGAATACCTGCTGGAACTGTTCTTCATAGAAGGGAAAATTTTCATGTTGCAGGGCATAAGCGGTTATGGTATCAGTAATACCGGAATGCCTGTTGGGAAGCTTCTTGCCTTTACCGGGCTTACTGGAAGGCTTTGGATTGGGCTCAGAGCTTGTCTATAAAGTCGAAATAAGATCCCAGGGGCGGAAGTGAGTCCGTGGAACAGCCTATAAGTGTGGCAAGCAGGTTGTCTGGCCTGAGTTTCTGAAGCCAGAGGGTAAGTCTGGTGAAGCCCAGGTTTACCATAAGGATGAGGGGCGGATAATCTGAGCCTGGTTTTGGCGGGTCTACCGATTGGAGAATAGGAAGCAGAATGATATTCCATAACAGGATCGAGATTCAGCAGGCGGAGCTTTTGACGGACATGGCCGAATTCAAGCTGAAGCCTTGTGCGATGGGAAGAATCAAGATGTACTTTTGTCTCATGCAGAAAATTCAAATACTCCTGATGGGATTGCCAGTGAATCAACATATGTGTGTTCTCCTTTGGTATGGGTGAAAAGTGAAGGGTTCTCCTTAACCGAAAAGGCCGCGTTTCTTGATTAGGCATTTCAACCAAGAAACGCGACCACACAAACTGGCAGATTTGTTAATAAATATTTAAAAAACTTATGAAAATATAGAAAAAAATAGAACCACTGAAAAGTGGAGGTGAAGAAAAAATGGAGTGCTTTGGAAATGCAGAGTTTTCAAGGATTGTGAGTTTCCGAGAGTACTCATGCAAAGAAAAGAGGTGAATGGTCGAGAGGGGCTTCTCGACAGGAAGATGGACTTTCGATATTTGGAATATTTTGTGGAAATTGCAAGAGAAAACAATATTTCACGTGCAGCTGAGAGATTACATGTATCTCAATCCGCTGTCAATCAATACCTGTTAAAACTGGAAAAGGAACTGAATACACAACTTTTTATTCGTACTCCTCGCAATTGGCAACTAACAAAAGCGGGAGAAGTGTACTTGGAAGGTTGCCGTAAAGCCTTGCTAATCCGACAAGATACCTACCGTCAGATTACGGAAATCATCCAGTCTCATAAGACAAAGCTGACCGTAGGACTCACACCCAATCGCGGTCTCGTCATGTTTACGTCAATCTTCCCTAAACTTCACGAAAAGTATCCAGAGCTCACCATAACACCCATCGAGCTGAACGCTCAAGAGCAAATGAAGGCCATGGCATATGGGAGAATTGATTTGGGATTTATGGTGCAGCGGGAGAATAAGATTTCACAGTACACATGCATTGATCTTTGCGCGGAGGAAATGGTTGTTCAGGTTCCAATTTCCCATCCGATCTGTCATTCAATCAAAGAACCTGAGGAAATTGCGATTGCTCCCTGCGGAGAGTACCCCATACTCCCGACGATTGATTTATGTCATTTACGCGAGATGCCATTTGTGTTAACAAGAGAAGGTTCTTCCGGGGGTGTCCTGCGTGAAATAAGCGACAGTGTCTTCCAAGAAGCTGGTTTTACCCCTAATGTTCTGATGGACACCACAGAAACTCCACATATTGTTCAAATGGCTAAGATTTGTGAATGTTGCGGTATCATACCCAGATATTACGCAGATACGAACAGCTCTGCTTTTCGTTATTTTGCGTTGCCGAGTCACCCAATATGGCATCTTTTAATTTTCTATCGTTCAGACGGTTTCCTTACGCAGGCTTCAAAAGACTATATTTCCTTGGCAAAAACATTCTGGACACAGCACTTGATTCCGCCTCAAAAAAACTGAACTCTCCGAAAAATGCTCCGTACTTGTTAGCTTCTTCAAATTTTACGCCTTGAAAGCTTTTCTTATAAAAATAATTGATTTTTTCCCGTAAATAAGTGATTTTACTTACTTTTTTACGGGATTTTTTTACAATTAATTAAGGTAATTAAGGCGTAAATGCATCTTGAAAGGAGAGGGCCATGTTTGTATGAATCAGACGAAGAAGAGCGATACTTCCACCTTTTTCACAGCAGTACAAAAGAAGGGGATGAGAGGGCGCTGCTTGCTTGCCAAAAAGCTCCGAAAATGAAATCGCATCTTATGAAACACACAAATGAAGTGATCGATTTCAGTCCAGGCTTCCGCCATTACTATATCCTTCATTATAATGAGCAGAATAGAGTATTTCAATTTCCGGAGGACCGGACAGATGTGATCGAACGGGAAAATGACCTGAGCGGCTATTTCTGTATCATCACTTCAGAAAAGATGACGGCAAAAGAGGCGCTGGAAAGCAGACCGAATTTCATGACTGTTCCAGCAGCAATCCGGGAACTGGAAAAGATAGAGATGGTAAGGCTGACAGATAACAGGTATCGGCTAGACCATGCAGTAACCGCAACACAGAAGACAATACTGAAAGCATTTGATATGGATGCAAATGTGATCAAGTATTAGGCAGCCGAAATAAGCAGAATACTGAAGGAGGCAAAATAAATGTCACGTGGTAGAAGAACCCCAGCTGCAGAAACGCTCTGCTAGCAGATAGAAAAAGCACAGGAAAAAGTAATCAAAACAAAGGATGCTTATGATAACGCAGTCGACCAGCTTCAAAAGTTGTTGGATAAGCGTGACGCACAAAGAAAAGATGATATCTGGGAGGCAATCATAAAAAGTAAAAAATCATACGAAGAGAATCTGAGATTTATCACAGATGTATCCGAATCAGAGGTATAACCTATGGTAGGAACTAGAAAGGCATTGACAATGGATGAAAAATAGAAAAGGTACAAGCAAAAGTCTTTAATACTTGGAACCGTATCACAATGCCATAATTGAATAGTAAGGTGATTCGTTATTGAATTAAAAAAATCCCAATTTTGTACATCTTGCACAAAATTGGGATTTTAAGATGTAAAATTTGAATAAGCTAACAGTGCTGTGGCGGAGCATTTTTTTTGTTCATCGGCAATATGTATAAGAAAAACTTAGAGTTCTCTAAAATATCAGCGTTTTACTTATTGCAGACGCTATGATATACTCCAAATATAAAGATCGCCTGATACTAAGTAGGTGAAAAAGAATGCCTAAAGCAAAAGGAAGAGGCAAAACACAAAAAATATGATAACGGAGGTTATAAAAATGAAAATTGGTTTTATTGGAATGGGCATTATGGGAAAGCCCATGGCAATCAATCTCGTCAAAGCGGGCTATGATGTGACCGTCTCTAACCGTAGCATGGCAAAGTGTGATCCCGTGGTTGCCCTCGGTGCCAAGGCTGGCAGTTACATCGAGGTTGCCGAGAGTTGCGACGTGATCATCACCATGCTCCCCAACGGGCCTCAGGTCAAGGCTGTCATGCTGGGTGAAAATGGTGTAGCCGCACACATGAAGCCTGGTTGCACCTTTATCGACATGAGCTCAATCAATCCCGTGGACTCTAAGGAATTGAGTGAGGAGGTCGCCAAATGCGGCGTAGAGATGCTAGACGCTCCGGTTTCCGGCGGCGAGCCAAAGGCCATTGACGGCACACTCTCTATCATGGTAGGCGGCAAGCGGGAGGTTTTCGACAAGTATAAGGATATGCTGGGGGCGATGGGCAGTTCTGTCGTCCGTTGCGGCGACGTTGGTGCGGGTAACACCACGAAACTCGCAAATCAAATTATAGTGGCGTGCAACATTCAAGCTCTGGCTGAAGCACTGACCCTGGCTCAGAAGGCTGGCGTAGATCCCAATCTGGTCTTTGATGCCATCAAGGGCGGTCTCGCCGGTTCTACGGTCATGAATGCCAAGGCTCCTATGATGATTGCCGGCAACGACAAACCTGGCTTCAAGATTGACTTGCACATTAAGGATTTGAATAATGCCCTCGACTGTGCCCACTCCGTCGGTGCGCCGGTGCCCATGACTGCCTCCGTGCAGGAAATTCTCCAGTGGATGCACAATCACGAAAGTGGCGGCAAGGATCACAGCGCTATCGCTCAGTATTACGAATACCTGACCGGTATCCGGATCGGTCGCTAAGAGGAACAACTATGGATACATCTTTCATTAGGGGGAACAACTATGGATACATCTTTTATTAAGGGGGTCGTAGTCCCGATCATAACACCCATTGATGCGGAGGAGCGGATCGACGAAGCCGCTTTCCGCCGCCAGATAGATTATGTGATAAACAGTGGTATGCACGGCATCCTGGTCTATGGCTCCAACGGCGAGTTTTATCAGATCGAGGAGGACGAAATGGAACGCGGCCTTAGGATCGCCGTTAATCAGGCGGCGGGCCGGAGCCCTGTATACTTCGGCATCGGCGCGATCAATACAAAGAAATGCGTGCGCCTTGCAAAAATGGCGGTCGCAAACGGCGCACAGGCCGTTTCCGTCCTCCAGCCTATGTTTTTAAAGCCCACGGACGATGAACTCTATGTCCACTTCAAAACTGTTGCAGAGGCGATTCCCGAGACTCCAGTACTACTTTACAACAACCCAGGCCGGGTCGGTTACTGTCTAAATGCTGCGCTCATTACGAAGCTTGCTCATAAGGTCTTCAACATCGTTGGTTTGAAAGACACTTCCGGCGATATTACCCTTACCGAGGAGTGTGTGCGCCTCAATCGCGATGTGGACTTCAAGGTCTTCGGAGGCAAAGATACGCTTCTCTATGCGAGTCTCTGCGTTGGCGCTGTAGGTGGTGTCTGCACTGCGGGCAACTTCATGCCGGAACTCATCGGCAGGGTTTATGAAAAGTATGTCGAAGGGGATCTGGCTGGCTCGCTCGAGGCACAGTTCACGCTCAACCCTGTCCGCCTTTCTATGGATGCCGCGTCGTTCCCCGTGGCAGCAAAAGATATGGCCAATCTCCGTGGCCTTGATGTAGGCGAGCCCTATCGCCCCAATCTATCTACCCCGGAGGGATCTGTGCTGGATCAAATCAAATCAACCATGCGTGAAGCTGGTTTGATTAGGTAAGAGGCACCATGTAAATTCCGACTATCGTACAGTCGTAAGAAAAAATGTGAATCAGCCTTGTTACGACAAGTGCTTTGTATTAGGAGGAACTATGGAAACACTCTGTATAAAAATCAACGAAAAAGACAATGTTGCGGTTGCCATCCGAGATATTCCTGCAGGAACGAGGCTTTCGGACGGCATAGTGACGTGTGAAAAAATTCCCCAGGCACATAAAATCGCTCTCACGGATATCCCAGAAGGCGAGGAAGTGATCCGCTACGGTGTTGTCCTCGGTACCATGCGGATAAACATGCCCCGTGGTGGCTGGATTAATGAGTCGAATCTCATCATAGCTCCCGCGCCGGATCTGGACAACATGGAGTTTGCTACCAATATTCGAACTGATTTACCTGAGCCTCCCGTCAAATCTTGGGAGGGCTATCCGAACCCTTGGGGTGACGGTCCTGCGGGAACAAGAAATATGCTCTGTATTAATACCACGGTTCAGTGTGTCACAGGCGTGGTCAATGAAGCGATTTCCCGAATCCGTCAGGAGATTTTGCCGAAGTATCCCAATGTGGACGATGTAGTGACCGTCAACCACCAGTATGGTTGCGGGGTGGCAATTGACGCACCTGAAGCGCAGGTTCCACAGCGGCTCATTCGCAATATTGCATTGCATCCCAATTTCGGCGGCGAGTTCATGTTAGTGAGCCTTGGCTGCGAAAAGTTCAATCCCGAGCGCTTTTGTACCTTATGGCCGGAGCTGAACACTCCCGAAAATGTGATTGTTCTCCAAGAGCACAAAGGGCGTGATGCCGTCATGAAGGCAATTTTGGACATGGCGGAGCGCAAGCTGAAGCGACTGAATGAGCGTAGGCGTGTCACGTTGCCGTTGTCATCGCTTCTGGTTGGAATGCAGTGCGGAGGCTCCGACGCATTCATGGGCATTACTGCAAATCCTACCGCTGGATATGCCGCTGATCTCATCGTATCAGGTGGCGGAACTGTAATGTTTTCCGAAGTGACGGAGGTGCGTGACGGCGTTCAAATGATCGCCCAGCGTTGCATTGATGAGAAGGTTGGTGCAAGGCTTGTTGAAGAAATGAAGTGGTATGACGCTTACTTGCGGGCGGGCGGCGTGGATCGCAGTGCGAACACCACCCCTGGAAATAAAAAAGGCGGGCTTTCTAATATTATCGAAAAGTCCATGGGTTCTATCGCCAAGTCTGGTACCTCTCCGATCGTAGAAGTGCTGTCTCCCGGCGAGAAGCCAACAAAGCATGGCGAGATCTTTGCCGCGACTCCGGCGTCAGATCTGTTCTGCGGACCCAGTCAGCTCGCAAGCGGCATGGGACTGGAGGTCTTCATGACTGGCCGAGGCACACCTTATGCTCTGGCAGCGGTGCCGGTGATAAAGGTATGTTCACGCAGCGAATTGAAAGAACAGTGGCCGGATATCATCGACTATGATGCGGGTCCCGCATCGCTTGGCAAAGCAACCATCGCGGAACAGGGTGAGGAACTGTTTAAACTGATCCTGGATGTGGCCAGCGGTCGTAAGCAACCTTTCTCCGAGCAGTATCGCTGGCACAATGATATCTGCATCTTTAACCCTGCACCGATTACCTGAGCCGATCAGAAGGAGGGGATTTTATGAACACTTCACTCAGAAAAGACGCAGAACAGATTGTACGCGAGAGCATTACCGCCGTATTGCCAGATGAAGCAGTTCGTCGGACTCTAAAAGACTACCGCCCTTCCGCAGGTAAGACTTTGCTCGTCGCTGTGGGCAAGGCTGGCTGGCAGATGGCAAAGGCGGCTGTGGATACACTTGACCAGTTGGATGGCGGGATTGTCATCACCAAATACGGCCATGTTAAGGGAGAACTCCCCGGCATAACCTGTTATGAGGCGGGGCACCCAGTACCCGATGAAAACAGTTTTGCCGCCACAAGAAGAGTACTGGAGCTGGTGGAAAAACTCACAGGCGATGACACTGTTATTTTTCTGATTTCCGGTGGAGGCAGTGCACTGTTTGAACTGCCCCTGATTCCAGAAGAAGAGATTAAGGACATCACGTTTCAGCTCCTTGCCAGCGGTGCGGACATTGTTGAGATAAACACCATTCGCAAACGCCTTAGCGCAGTTAAGGGAGGGCGCTTTGCTCTGGCTTGTGCCCCAGCAAAAATGTTGAGCATAGTGTTGAGCGACATCTTGGGCGACTCACTGGATATGATCGCCAGCGGTCCGGCCTACCCCGACAGTTCCACCTGTGCGGAAGCGAAGGCCATTGTGGAGAAATACGGCCTCAGGCTCTCTCCCGCAGCACTGCAGCTACTGGATCAAGAAACACCCAAATCGCTCGAAAACGTGGAAACCTATATCAATGGCTCCGTGCGCGCACTCTGCTCTGCCGCAGCGGCTGCCGCCAAAAAGCTCGGCTATGAACCGGTATTCCTGACGGATCAGCTCTCCTGTGAGGCACGGGAGGCGGGTAGCTTCCTCGCAAGCATTCTGAAAAGCCACGCAGGCGGTCATCAATCCATCGCGTTCATCGCTGGCGGCGAAACTGTGGTGCATCTTACCGGAAACGGCTGCGGAGGTCGTAATCAGGAACTTGCTCTTGCTGCAGTCCCCGGTATTTCGGGCATTCCCGGTGCCGCAGTTTTTTCGGTTGGCAGCGATGGAACAGATGGCCCCACGGACGCAGCGGGCGGCTATGTAGATCATGAATCACTTTCAGAATTTGAACTGCATAGGATTTCTATTTTTGATGTTCTGAAGAACAATGATGCCTATCACGCACTCAAAACAGTTGGCGGCTTGATCTTCACTGGGCCCACCGGCACCAACGTTAACGATGTTGCTGTGGCACTGTTGCGGGCGGAATAAAAAAACACAGGAGGAAGCACAATGGCACTACACATCAAGGAGGAAGCAAACCGTTGTTATCTCTGCAAAAAGCCTCTCTGCCAAGAGGGCTGCCCGATTCACACGCCAATCCCAGCGATAATCCAGCTTTTCAAGGAAAATAAGCTGATGGAAGCCGGCGAAATGCTCTTTAATAATAATCCTATGTCGATTGTCTGCTCTATCGTATGTGATCACGGCAGTCAGTGCATGGGTCACTGTATCCAGGGCAGGAAGGGTCAGCCGATCCAGTTTTACGAAATTGAGAGGTATATCTCCGATGCTTATTTGGATCGCATGGATACCGTCACTCCTGCGGAAAAAAAACAGTCTGTCGCCGTCATCGGGAGCGGGCCGGCTGGTATCACAGTCGCCATTATCCTAGCAAAGGCAGGTTATCGTGTGACGATCTTTGAAGAGCGTAACATGATCGGCGGCATGCTCCGCTACGGCATCCCGGATTATCGTCTACCCCATTCCGTGCTCGATCGCTATCACGATTGTCTGCTGAAAATGGGCGTGCAGATCCGCACTCATGTTGTTCTGGGAGGTGACCTGTTTATTGAAGATCTCTTCCGCGACGGCTATGCCTCCGTCTTTGTGGGCACCGGCGCATGGCGTCCAGCCCGACTTGGCATCCATGGAGAGACTCTGGCAAACGTTCATTTTGGGATTTCATATTTGGTGAATCCCGGTGCTCACAATCTGGGCAAAACGGTTGCCGTCATAGGTGCCGGCAATGTCGCCATGGATGTAGCCCGTACGGCTTTCCGCCACGGTGCTCAGCGCGTTATGCTATTCGAGCGCCGTCGCTCCTGCCGTGCCAGCGACCACGAACGCGAATTCGCAGAGCTTGATGGTACGGAGATTTTCTACGAAAAAGGCATCCAGCGCATTACGCCGGAAGGCCCCGTCTTCAAGCATACTCTGTTAGATGAAAACAACAGCATCATTGGCTATGAGGATGAGGATGAGTTGTTCAAGGCGGACAGCACCATCATCGCTGTCAGTCAGGGGCCGAAGGACAAGTTGGTCAAGACAACCGAAGGACTTAAGGCCAACAAGCGCGGCTGGTTGCTGGTGGACGGCAAGCAAATGACCACCCGACCAGGAGTCTTCGCCGCCGGAGATGTGGTACACGGTTCCCGCTCAGTTGTTCTCGCTGTTCGCGCCGCAGAAGAGGCTGCACAGGCCATGATCAACTATATGGAACAACAATAAAGAAAATCGTATTTTAGGATATTTCTGTCACTACCGATTCTTTGGATAATGTGGCTTCAATCTGGGCAAAGTCTTGCATTGAAGTGGTGTCCTGCTTTTTCAATTACAGGCACCATGCAGAGAGTTTCGGCATGAACTATGGTGCAGATAAGAAGTAGTTATGATTCTTTATTAAAATCGCCAACAACCTGGAACACTGCACAAAAGGGAGGTTTAGAATATGGATTACAGTAGATTGCAGGACACGCTCATCGTTCGCATAGATAAGGGTGAGGAGATTACCTCACAACTTCGTAAAGTCTGTGAAAAAGAAGATGTCAAACTAGCCTGTGTCGAGGCGCTAGGAGCAGTGAATGATTTTACCGTTGGCGTCTTCAACACCGCAGAGAAAAAATATCATTCCAATCGCTTTCAGGGTGCTTTTGAGATCGTTTCCCTGACAGGTACCGTTACTACCAAGAGGGGGGAATTCTATCACCACTTGCATATGAGTGCTGGCGATGATAAGGGTTCAGTTTACGGTGGGCATCTGAACTGTGCCACGGTCTCCGCTACCTGTGAGATGATCATCCGTGTAATCGACGGCTGTGTCGAGCGCAGGTTCGATCCTGAGGTCGGACTCAACCTTTTTTCGTTTGTCTGAGTGAAACGGGGATGTTGTATCGTACGCAGTCAGTCAGAATCAGGGAACGCTAGATTTGCGCCTGATACTTTGCAGGTCTGCTGGTATTGGAATAATACCCCGCGATGTAGTCCCTGACAGGGTCAAGGTTCAGGCTTAAAAGTTTTTGGTGCTCTTTAAGATGAAGGTTAAAGTGGTAATGGGGATTGTTGCGGTAATATTGCAGCTAAAAGTATCAACAAAGGTTCGATACTCATTGTGGCTCTGCCATGATTCGGGTTTGAACATAAATATACCGCCTTTGTCATTAAGTGGAAACGCGCGTATTTCAGGCATTTTGTCAAATGTTTTTTGAAAAAATAGAAAAAGTACAGAATTGTTACAGAAATGTAGAGATGCAATTGTAAATTTAGAGTTGAGAAAAGTTAGGAAATAAAAGAGATTTGAGTTTCCGAGACTACACAAACAGTAAAGGAGGGATATATATGCATTGGCACTATAACGATGCGTACCATTGTTATTGTTCAGATGAGATTGTCTATTGTAAAAAACCGAAAGATCCTAAAAAACAGTCGCTGAAAATTTATGTGCCTGAGGTTTTCATGAGACATGACGGCACGATTACATGGGACAAGAATGTGTTAAATCACAACGGTTCATCTTATACAGCTAAGACCGTTCCCATCATCTATGTCAACGGCGTAAGCGGGTATCGGGAATCTGCCCCACCTGAAGTGGCGGATCGCACGATCAAATTTATCAAAGATGGATATGTAACGATCGGTGTCGGCTCGCGCGGCAAGGAGACACGGGATGCTTCCGGAAAAAGCATCGGAAAAGCCCCTGCGGCTCTTGTGGATTTGAAAGCCGGTATTCGTTGGTTACGTGCGCATAAGGGAGAGTTCCCTGGCGATACGGATAAGATTGTCAGCGTGGGAAGGAGTGCTGGCGGAGCGATGAGTTCCATGGTTGGGCTGACCGGCGACCATCCGGATTATGATGTCTATCTGGAAGAAATCGGTGCCGAAATGGATGAGAGTGATCGTGTCTACGCATCACAATGTTTTTGCCCGATTACAAATCTCGAAAATGCAGATATGGCATATGAGTGGATGTTCAGGGAGAAGGCAATCTCTGTTTTTAATTCCAGCTCTCTGCCTAAAGTAAACAGCGAATTCCAGCGAGCATTATCTCACGACCTTGCTGATGCTTTCCCGGAGTATATCAACAGCTTGGATCTTGGGCTCACGTTAAATCGCGATGGCCGGAGTGGAAGTTACTATAATGCGGTCATGGCTGAGATTACCAAATCACTGAATCGTTTTCTCATCCGACATGGACATACGCAGGAGGAGAGAAAACTGCTGGCGGAAGAGGTGGATGCCGGGACTGGCACCGTCATGTGGACCGGAAAGGACTGGGAGATTACGGACCTTGATGCCTATGTGCATCATATCATTGGACGCAAGAAAGCATGCCCTGCGTTTGATGCCCTGGAAAAGCAAACGCATGAGAATCATGTGTTTGGTTCTGAAACAGAAGATTACATGCATTTCGATTCTTTCATCGGTACGCTGATGTCAGATGGAAGATATGAAAAACTCAATGGATACAGTTCCATATATGCGGAGGATTATTCCTCTGTGACAAAGGATGTCGATCTGTTAAAGAGAATTTCTTTGATTAATCCTATGAATTATATAAAACTGTGCGGAACGAAGCACGTGGCAGAGCATTTCCGCATACGGGTGGGCAGTATGGATGCCGATACATCGTTTGGTATTGCCTTCACGCTGGCGAAAGCATTGGAGGCAGCTGGACACCAGGATGTGGATTACGCACTGGTCTGGGGATCAGGACACTGCGATGCAGACTACCCAGGAGAATTCAGCGCTTGGCTGGATGATCGTGTAAAGAGGGATAATCTTCAGTAGAACATATAGGACAAGATGAAGTGACCTCACATTTGTAACAATGTGGATTTACCAGTATACTAAGTTTTGAAAAAAACAATGGTAACAGGGATTACTACATACAAAAAGGAGAAAATCTATTATGGAAAACATACAGATATATATTGTTATTGCCGTAATGGTTGGCATGATAATTATGTTTGTGACACAGAAAGTGTCGTTCGGTGTTACGGCTATGACAGCTGTGGCCATCCTTGCTATCACAGGTGTTCTGAGCTTTTCCGAAGCCTTTTCGGGATTGGTGAATAAGAATACCATTATGGTGGCAACAGTCATGGTACTCGGAAATGCCATCTCGAAAACCAGCCTGATTCGAAGATTGAAAGACGTGATGAACCGATTGAAAGGTAAGAGCGGGATCGGACTGATGCTGGCGCTGATTGGCATCACCATACTCTTGTGCCAGGTAATGGGCCAGGCAGCTGTCCTGACGATCATATACGTCTTTATTCGGAACATGGATGACGACGGGGAACTGAGTCAGTCGAGGATGCTGTATCTCATTTTTGTAATTCTCTGTGCGTGGACAGGATTATTCCCGGTTGGTATGGGCGCTGCTCGTCCCATGCAGGCCAATGCCTATTATGAAGGAATGGCGTCAGCAGATCAAATGTTGGGTATGTTTGATCTGACGAAAGTCTCAATTCTTCCTGCCATCGCAATGACTGTATTTTCTATCTTAGCATGGAAACTGATACCCAAAATGAAGCTTAGCCACGACCAGATTCAAGGCACTACGAAACAGGCGGAAGAGGTCAAAGAGCTTTCCCGACCGCAGGAAATTATCGTCCTTATTCTCTTTGTTGCGGTCATTGTCGGGTTCTTGTTCAACAGTCAGATTGGGGATATCTCCTACCTGATTCCGGTTGCAGGTGTACTGATCCTAATTTTCACCAAAATTATGGAGCGTGAAGAAGCTGTACATATAATGACGAGCGATATGGTGTGGATGATCGGCGGTATGCTGGCAATGTCTACGGCTCTGAGCACTTCCGGAGCGGGTGAAGCAATTGGAAAACTGGTGCTCCGTCTTCTTGGACAGAACCCCAGTGGATTCACAGTAGTGCTAGTGTTTGCTGTTGCAGCAGTTGTTATGTCGACGTTCCTTTCCAATCACGGCACAATGGCTGTTTTGACCCCGATTGCGGCAAGTACCGCACTTGCGGGTGGCATGGATCCAAGAGCGGTTGTTCTTGTTGCCAATGCGGCAGCGTGGTATGCCGTTGCGTTCCCCACAGGCTGTGCAGCGGGAACCATGGCTTATTCCATCAGCAAATTTGATCCTTTGAAGCTATTGAAATTTAACATCCCATATCTGATTATTGGAATAATCACTCTGACTTTGAGCGTTTGCTTATTCTTCCCTATGTGAGGATTCATTTCGGAAGACATCAGATATTAGTATTGGATGGTGGGCGAATAAAAGAGCAAGGGATACATGAAGAATTGATTGAGAGAAATAGTATATATGCATCTCTTGTTCGACAATCTAGTTTTCGGAAAAGATGGACAATCTGAAAAAAAACTAGCAGGAAAAATCTTTATAAGTCAGGTGAGGATTATCTGGAGGCTATCTTCATTCTTCGAAAGAATAAAGGTATGGTGCGTTCCATTAATCTTGCCCGACACATGGGTTTCTCCAAAACGAGTATTAGCCACGCAATAGAGGTTTTTCGGAAAGGCGACTTTTTAACAATGGATGAGGATGGAATTGTGAAGGAGGTCACGTACTTCTTATCTTCAAAGGCACAGTGCCAGGTCACGTATTTAACATCCTCTCCCCAAGCATTAAATTTTCTGACTTGGAAATCCATTTGAAGGAGCAGACGGTCTATCGGAATGGCGAATTAGTGCCAATGCCCCACCATGAGTTCTTTACTTTACTCTACCTAACTCAACACCCGTCTTGGGTTCTCTCGAAAGAACAGATCTACGAAGCGGTCTGGAGAGAGAACCCGGAGCATTGCGGGGCGACTGTGGCGAATGTGGCGTATTCCTTTAGACGGAAGATTGGAGAAGGGTACATAGAGACTGTGGTTGGGAGTGGGTATCGGTTTGTGGGGTAGGTAATGATTTTGCCGATGGCAATGAGCGTTTGTACGCTGTTGCTGTCGGCACTTTTGATTTTATTTTACAAACCCTATCTGCAGTAGCCATAAAAAGTATAGATGAACAGAAGAACAAATGTTCTGGGAAACATCTATACTTTTTATTTTATGTATGCTATACTTTTTAGTGAATTTCCGTGATACCAATTCCACCTGATGTTATCTGGTGTTGCGGTGTTTCAAAAAATGGGTTTTAGTGACTTTCATTCGTAAAATGCCAAAAGTTCGACTATATGCTAGGACTTTGAATACCCAGTTTTACGAATTTCTGGCATATAGGCGAACTTTTTTACGGGTCACTAGAAAGGAAAAATGCAGTTATGGAGTTCAAATTACACTCAGAATTTGCCCCCACCGGCGACCAGCCGCAGGCCATTGAGAAGCTGGTCCAGGGCTTCAAAGAAGGCAACCAATGCCAGACTTTACTAGGGGTTACGGGTTCTGGCAAGACTTTTACCATGGCAAATGTCATCCAGCAATTACAGAAACCGACCCTCATTCTGGCACACAATAAAACCCTCGCGGCACAACTTTACGGGGAGTTTAAGGAGTTCTTCCCGGAGAACGCGGTGGAGTATTTTGTGTCCTATTATGACTACTATCAGCCGGAGGCTTATGTCCCGTCTTCAGACACCTATATTGCCAAAGACTCCTCCATCAATGACGAAATTGACAAACTCCGTCTCTCTGCCACAGCCGCAATGTCAGAGCGGAAAGACGTAGTGGTCATTTCCTCCGTTTCCTGTATCTACGGACTGGGATCCCCTCAGGAATTCTTTGACATGATGATCTCCCTGCGTCCAGGTATGACCAAAGACCGGGATGAGGTAATCCGGGAGCTGATCGACATTCAGTATACCAGAAATGAGATGGACTTCCACCGAAGCACCTTCCGTGTCCGCGGAGATACTCTGGAAATTTTTCCTGCCAACAGCTCCGACACAGCCGTGAGAGTAGAATTTTTCGGAGATGAGATCGACCGTATTTCAGAAATTGATGTACTGACAGGAGAAATCAAATGCCAGCGTTCCCATATCAGCATCTTCCCTGCATCCCACTATGTAGTGCCTGCAGAACAGATCCAGAGAGCTGCTGTAGCAATAGAAGAAGAATTAAAAGAACGTGTAGAGTATTTCAAAAGTGAAGACAAGCTTCTGGAAGCCCAGCGAATCTCAGAACGCACCAATTTCGACATTGAAATGATGAAAGAAACAGGATTCTGTTCAGGAATTGAAAATTATTCCAGACATCTGTCAGGATTAAAGCCCGGACAGCCGCCATACACACTGCTGGACTATTTTGGAGATGACTTCTTACTTATTATAGATGAATCTCATATTACAGTACCTCAGGTAGGAGGAATGTACGCCGGTGACCAGAGCCGTAAGCAGACGCTGGTAGACTACGGCTTCCGACTTCCTTCAGCCAAGGATAACCGTCCCTTAAGCTTCGAAGAATTCGAATCCAAACTGGATCAGGTCATGTTTGTATCTGCCACTCCGGGACAATATGAGTATGATCACGAACTCCTCCGCGCAGAACAGATCATCCGTCCAACCGGACTTCTGGATCCGAAAGTAGAAGTTCGCCCCATTGAAGGACAGATTGACGACCTGATCGGAGAAGTAAACAAAGAAGTATCAAAGAAACACAAAATCCTGATCACCACCCTCACCAAACGAATGGCAGAAGACCTGACAGAATATATGAAAGAAGTAGGAATCCGAGTCCGCTATCTCCATTCCGATATCGATACCTTAGAGCGTGCCCGCATCATCCGCGATATGCGCCTGGATGTCTTTGATGTACTGGTAGGAATCAATCTCCTCAGGGAAGGTCTGGACATCCCTGAAATCACCCTGGTAGCAATCCTGGATGCAGACAAAGAAGGTTTCCTCCGTTCCGAAACCTCCCTCATCCAGACCATCGGACGAGCTGCCCGAAACAGCGAAGGCCATGTAATCATGTACGCAGACAACATGACCGATTCCATGCACAAAGCCATCACCGAAACCAACCGCCGCCGAACCATTCAGGAAGCCTACAACAAAGAACATGGAATCACCCCCACCACCATCAAAAAAGCAGTCCGCGACCTCATTGCCGTATCCAAAGCAGTAGCCGAAACCGAGGTCCGACTCCAGAAAGACCCAGAGTCCATGACCCGCAAAGAACTCACCAAACTCATCGCCCAGGTAGAAAAACAAATGCGCGCCGCCGCCGCAGACCTCAACTTCGAACAGGCCGCCGAACTCCGCGACAAAATGATCGACCTGAAAAAGAACCTGGATACGCTGGATAAGTAACAATCCCAATTGTTGTTACTGTTCACTCCGTGCCCAGTAACACGCTTCGCGATGCAAAAAATATGAACCTCCTTGTGCAAAGCCCAAGGAGTATCGTTTGCTTCGCAAACTTAATTTATGCTATTCGCATAAATTCGCGCGATATGTCTCGGGATTTTGGCATTCTCATGCCAAAACACCTCGCGGGATAGTGGCGTGAGAACAGTAACCAATTGTTCATAAAATAACAAAAAATTCACAAAATAATATTGACAAACAACTTTAAGAGTGCTATCTTATGAACATAGATGTTAGCACTCTTAATTATCGAGTGCTAACAATCAAAAAAGAAAGGCAGAAAAGGAGTGGAACTTCATGGATCAGGAATTAGATGATCGTAAAAAGAAAATACTAAAAGCCATCATCAAAACCTACATGGAAACAGGCGAACCGGTGGGTTCCCGGACCATTTCCAAGTTTGCAGATTTAAATGTAAGCTCTGCCACCATCCGGAATGAGATGTCAGACCTGACAGATATGGGATATATCGTACAGCCCCACACCTCAGCCGGAAGAATTCCTTCTGATAAAGGTTATCGCCTCTACGTAGACGAGCTGATGAAAGAAAAGGAATCAGAGGTTCAGGAAATCAAGGATCTCATGATAGAGAAAACTGACAAACTGGATAAAATGCTGAAGCAGGTAGCAAAGGTACTGGCCTCCAATACCAACTATGCAACCATGATCTCTGTTCCACAGTATAGCGGAAGCAAGATTAAATTCATCCAGCTTTCCCGCGTAACACCCCTTCAGCTTGTGGCAGTAGTAGTGAGTGATAACAATGTCATCCGAAACCAGATCATCAATCTGGATGAGGAGATGGACGATCAGACAATCCTGAAATTAAATCTTCTTCTTAACACCAACTTAAATGGGGTGCCTATTCAGGATATCAACCTGGGAATGATCGCCCGCCTGAAAGAACAGGCAGGTGTACATGGCTCTGTGGTTGGCACAGTCCTTGATGCAGTGGCAGACACCATCCAGGTAGACGAAGATGATATGCAGATATATACTTCAGGAGCAACCAACATTTTCAAGTATCCGGAGCTTGCAGACACAAGCAAAGCGAGCGAGCTGATTTCAGCATTTGAAGAGAAGCAGGATCTGGTAGACCTGGTGAAAGAGAGAATGTCTGATACCGAGAACACAGGAATTCAGGTGTACATTGGTGATGAGATGCCGGTGCAGACCATGAAAGACTGCAGTGTGGTCACAGCCACTTACGAACTTGGAAAAGGAATGCATGGTACCATCGGTATCATCGGTCCGAAGCGTATGGATTACGCAAACGTAGTTGACAGCCTGAAGGCTTTGAAAGTCCAGTTGGACGAACTGATTAAGAAAGAGAGTTAGAAAGGCGGTAATAGAGAGTGTCAGAAGAAACAAAGAACACAGCTCAGGAAGAAGAGACAACAGAGACTCCTGTAACAGAAGAAACTGTTGAGGATGAACCTGAAGTTGTAGAGAATGGCGAAGCTGAAGCAGAAGAGATCCCGGTAGAGGATGGAGACGAAGAAGCTTCCCAGGATGACAAGAAAGACAGCAAATCAAAAACTTCTTTCTTCGGCAAGAAGAAAAAAGAGAAAGATAAATTTGAACAGCAGATCGAAGAACTTACAGATAGACTGAAACGAAACATGGCTGAGTTCGATAACTTCCGTAAGAGAACGGAGAAAGAGAAATCCAGCATGTACATCATCGGAGCTAAAGACATCGTTGAGAAAATGCTTCCAGTTGTGGATAACTTCGAGAGAGGCCTTGCACAGGCACCGGAAGGTGATTCTTTCGCGGATGGCATGAAGATGATCTACAAACAGCTGATCACAACATTGGATGAGCTTGGTGTGAAACCGATCGAAGCAGTCGGCAAGGAATTTGATCCGAACTTCCATAACGCAGTGATGCATGTGGAGGACGAAGAAGCTGGTGAGAATATTGTGGTAGAGGAATTCCAGAAAGGTTACACCTACAAAGATTTCGTAGTTCGCCACAGTATGGTAAAAGTAGCCAATTAATTTGTATTAGTAATATAGAATATATCAAATCTAGTTGAGAATAAATTAGGAGGAACAAGATTATGGGAAAAATCATTGGTATTGACTTAGGTACAACAAACAGCTGTGTAGCCGTAATGGAAGGTGGACAGCCAACAGTTATCGCAAATACAGAAGGCGCAAGAACAACACCATCTGTTGTAGCTTTCACAAAAACAGGAGAGCGTCTTGTAGGTGAACCTGCAAAACGTCAGGCAGTAACAAACGCAGAGAGAACAATCTCTTCTATTAAAAGAGAGATGGGTACAGATTACCGTGTAACAATTGACGAGAAGAAATATTCTCCACAGGAAATTTCCGCTATGATTCTTCAGAAACTGAAAAAAGATGCAGAAGGATACCTTGGCGAGAAAGTTACAGAAGCAGTTATCACAGTTCCTGCATACTTCAATGATGCTCAGCGTCAGGCAACAAAAGATGCCGGTAAGATTGCTGGTCTTGATGTAAAACGTATCATCAACGAGCCAACAGCAGCAGCTCTTGCATATGGTCTTGACAATGAAAAAGAACAGAAGATCATGGTATACGATTTAGGTGGCGGTACATTCGATGTATCTGTAATCGAAATCGGTGATGGCGTTATCGAAGTACTTTCTACAGCAGGTAACAACCGTCTTGGTGGTGATGACTTTGACCAGAAAGTTACAGATTATATGCTTGCAGAGTTCAAGAAAGCAGAAGGCGTTGACTTAAGCAATGATAAGATGGCACTTCAGAGATTAAAAGAAGCTGCAGAGAAAGCAAAGAAAGAGCTTTCTTCCGCAACAACTACAAACATCAACCTGCCATTCATCACAGCTACAGCAGAAGGCCCGAAACACTTCGACATGAACCTTACAAGAGCTAAATTCGATGAATTAACACATGACTTAGTAGAAATGACAGCAGAACCGGTACGTCGTGCACTTTCAGATGCAGGTATCACAGCATCTGAACTTGGCCAGGTACTTCTGGTTGGTGGATCTTCCCGTATCCCGGCTGTACAGGATAAAGTAAGACAGTTAACAGGCAAAGAGCCAAGCAAGAACCTGAACCCGGATGAGTGTGTAGCACTTGGTGCTTCTATCCAGGGTGGTAAACTTGCAGGTGATGCAGGCGCAGGCGATATCCTTCTTCTGGATGTTACTCCACTGTCACTGTCCATCGAGACAATGGGTGGTATCGCAACAAGACTGATCGAGAGAAATACTACTATTCCTACAAGAAAGAGCCAGATTTTCTCAACAGCAGCAGACAACCAGACAGCAGTAGATATCAACGTTGTACAGGGTGAGCGTCAGTTTGCAAAAGACAACAAATCCCTTGGTCAGTTCCGTCTGGACGGAATCCCGCCAGCACGTCGTGGTGTTCCGCAGATTGAAGTTACATTTGATATCGATGCAAACGGTATCGTAAATGTATCTGCTAAGGATCTTGGAACAGGTAAAGAACAGCACATCACAATCACAGCTGGTTCCAACATG
Source organism: Blautia sp. MSJ-9 (assembly GCF_018919065.1). GTDB lineage: Bacteria > Bacillota > Clostridia > Lachnospirales > Lachnospiraceae > Blautia_A. The sequence continues at coordinate 74,153 of NZ_JAHLQG010000047.1, forward strand.
TCTGATTCCGATATCGACAAGGCAGTAAAAGAAGCTGCTGAGTTTGAAGCACAGGATAAGAAACGTAAGGAAGCAATCGATACAAGAAACAATGCTGATTCCATGGTATTCCAGGTTGAGAATGCACTGAAAGAAGCAGGCGACAAGATCGATGCTAATGATAAAGCTGCTGTAGAAGCAGACCTGAACGCACTGAAAGATTTACTGTCTCAGACTGCAAATGCAGAAGAGATGACAGATTCTCAGGTAGCAGATATCAAAGCTGCTCAGGAGAAGATGATGGAAAGTGCTCAGAAGCTTTTCGCTAAAATGTATGAGCAGACACAGCAGGCAGGCGGCCAGGCAGGACCGGACATGAATATGGGCGGCGGTGCAGCAGGCAGCACAGATGCAGGAAACAACGATGATGTTGTAGATGCTGATTATAAAGAAGTATAATGTGACATTTCTGTAAAAGCAGAGATTTGCAACGGAAATATCAATAATAACTGTTCAGTGGGAGAGTCTCTCTCACTGAATAGTTGTGTTATAAATAAAACGGGTATAGGATTAAAATCATGGCTGATAAGAGAGATTATTATGAAGTCTTAGGCGTGGACAAAAGCGCCGATGACGCAACACTTAAAAAAGCATATCGTAAGCTGGCCAAGAAGTATCACCCGGATGTAAATCCAGGAGATAAAGAGGCTGAGGCGAAATTTAAAGAGGCAACAGAGGCTTACACCATCTTAAGCGATCCGGAGAAGAGAAAACAGTATGACCAGTTTGGCCATGCGGCTTTTGAAAACGGTGGCGGAGGTGCTGGCGGCGGCTTCGGAGGTTTTGATTTTAACGGTGCTGATATGGGTGATATCTTCGGCGATATTTTCGGCGATTTATTTGGCGGCGGCAGCAGAAGCAGACGTGCCAATAATGGTCCGATGAAGGGAGCTAATCTCCGCGCACGCGTAAATATTACTTTTGAAGAAGCTGTCTTTGGCTGTGAGAAGGAACTGGAGATCGTACTGAAAGACGAGTGTACCACCTGTCATGGAACAGGTGCGAAGCCGGGTACTTCACCGGTAACCTGTCCGAAATGTCATGGAGAAGGTCAGGTTGTTTATACACAGCAGTCCATGTTTGGAATGGTGCGTAATGTACAGACTTGTCCGGATTGTCATGGATCAGGTAAGATCATCAAGGATAAATGTACTTCCTGCCGCGGAACCGGATATACATCTTCAAGAAAGAAGATTCAGGTATCTGTACCTGCAGGTATTGACAATGGTCAGAGCATCCGCATCCGTGAGAAGGGTGAACCGGGTACAAACGGAGGTCCGAGAGGCGATCTGCTTGTAGAAGTAAATGTTGCACGTCATCCGATCTTCCAGAGACAGGATATGAATATCTTCTCTACTGCGCCTCTTACATATGCGCAGGCAGCGCTGGGCGGTACTGTACGTATCAACACAGTGGATGGAGAAGTTGAATATGAAGTGAAACCGGGAACTCAGACAGATACAAGGATCCGTCTGAAAGGAAAAGGTGTGCCATCTTTAAGAAACAAGAATGTACGTGGCGACCACTATGTAACTTTCGTTGTACAGGTTCCTACAAACCTCAACGAAGAAGCAAAAGAAGCACTGCGTAAATTCGACGAAGCATGCGGCAACCGCCCGAAAGAATCTTCTGAAGGAACAGAGAAATCTGAGAAGAAGAAAAAGAGCTTCATGGATAAATTAAAAGAGACTTTTGAAGACTGATCCTTACAGATCTAAGGGTTGGACTTCTATAAAAGTTCAGAAATATAAAAGAAAATTAAAGAAAAGAGGGCAAACCTCTTTTCTTTTTTTGCGTGGTCGTGTATATTGAAAGATAACGGTAAAATGCAGAAGAGAAGTCGCAATGATTATATGACCTCAAAAAGGGATAGAATAAAAGACTACAGATGCAAGTATTTCCGATAGTTGAAAATGATACAGGTTCATAACAGTTTAGCAGGATAAAAGTTTCCTGAGAAATGGAGAGATATTTGACTAAAAAAGAGAAAATCAGAGATTTTCGGGAGAAATATCTCCCAACATGGGCAATACTGCCGCTGGTAAGCATAGTTGTATTGAATTGCCTGATCTACTGGGGCAGTGGCATACTGACGGCCAGCAGGTATCATTTTGATTTTACTTCATCATTGGACAGAGCAGTGCCATTGATTCCACAGTTTGTCTGGATCTATATTCTGGCATTTCCATTCTGGGCGGTAAACTATATCCTGGCAGCACAGAGAGGAAAAGACGGATTCTATCGCTTTGTGGCAACAGACCTGACTGTACACATTGCATGTTTTGTAATCTTTCTTATTTTACCGACAACGAATATAAGACCTGAGATTTCAGACAGTACATGGTCTGATCAGATCCTCAGACTGCTTTATCTGGTAGATGGCGGCAACAGTCCGTCGAATTTATTTCCGTCTATCCATTGCTATGTAAGCTGGCTGAGCTGGCGCGGAGTCAGAAAATCAGAGAAGATTCCAAAATGGTATCAGCATTTTTCGCTGATTTTTGCAATCCTGATCATTATTTCTACACAGGTATTGAAACAGCACTATCTGGTGGATGCAATTGCAGGAGTGGGACTGGTGGAACTGGCGTGGAGATTTTACAGTAAAGGAAACCGCAACAATATTTTTAGAAATTTTTTTGAAAAAATAGGCGGAATATACACCCAGAATAAAAAGAAAAGTTAAGTGTGAATATCAGTCTGGCAGATGAGGCTTTTTCCTATTAAAAATGATAACTAATAATAAATATATATGATAAAAGAAATGGAGACAAATATATGAAGTGGAACCGTTTTACAGTAAAAACGAAAACAGAAGCAGAAGATATCGTCATCAGCACACTCGCAGAAGTCGGCATTGAAGGTGTAGAAATCCAGGACAAACAGCCTCTGACAGAGGAAGACAAAGCTCAGATGTTTGTAGACATTATGCCGGAAGGTCCTGCAGATGATGGCCTTGCGTATCTGAACTTCTATCTGGAAGAAGATGCAGACAAAGAAGCAATCCTGAAAGATGTTCGTGAAGCATTAGATGATCTGAAGAATTTTATGGACATTGGAGAAGCTACCATCGAAGAATCCCAGACAGAGGATAAGGACTGGATCAACAACTGGAAACAGTATTTCCATCAGTTCTATGTAGACGATATTCTTATCGTACCGTCATGGGAAGAAGTAAAAGCAGAAGATAAGGACAAAATGATTCTCCACATTGATCCGGGTACAGCTTTCGGAACAGGTATGCATGAGACGACTCAGCTTGTAATCCGTCAGTTAAAGAAATATGTAACACCGGATACAGAGATGCTTGATGTAGGAACTGGCAGCGGTATTCTTGGCATTGTTGCCCTGAAACTTGGCGCAAAACATGTTCTGGGAACAGACCTTGACCCATGCGCAATTCCGGCGGTTGCAGAGAACAAAGAAGCAAACCAGATCGCAGATGAAAGCTTTGATATGGTGATCGGAAACATCATTGATGACAAAGCAATCCAGGATCAGGCAGGATATGAGAAATACGATATCGTAACAGCTAATATCCTTGCTGATGTTCTGATCCCGCTGACTCCTGTAATTGTAAATCAGATGAAGAAAGGCGCTTACTACATCACTTCCGGTATTCTTGACGTGAAAGAAGAAGTTGTGGTAGAGGCAGTAAAAGCGGCAGGCCTGACAGTCGTAGAAGTGACACATCAGGGCGAGTGGGTTTCCGTAACAGCAAGAAAGGACTGATCCTATGCAGCGTTTTTTTGTGGAACCTTATCAGATTGAGGAAGAGGAACATCGTATCCATATCAATGGGACAGATGTAAATCACATTAAGAATGTTCTTCGTATGAAATGCGGTGAAGATGTCTGGATCAGTGATGGTGGAAATAAAGAGTATCATTGCCAGATTGAAGAACTGGGGGAGGATGAAGTACTGCTTCATATCCTTTATGCCCAGGAGCCGGAATATGAACTGCCGAATAAAATCTATCTCTTTCAGGGATTGCCGAAGGCAGACAAGATGGAACTGATCATCCAGAAAGCAGTAGAGTTGGGAGCTTTTTCCATAATTCCAGTAGAGACAAAGAGATGTGTGGTAAAACTGGATGCGAAGAAAGCCGCGAAAAAAGTAGCCCGCTGGCAGCAGATTGCAGAGAGTGCAGCAAAGCAGTCCAAGCGAATGTTGATTCCGGAGATTCATGAAGTAATGACCTATAAACAGGCACTGGAATTTGCAAAACAGTTGGATGTAAAGCTGATTCCGTATGAGCTTGCAAAAGGAATGAAAGAAACCAGAGAAATCCTCGGCGAAATCAAACCAGGACAGTCTATCGGCATCTTTATCGGACCAGAAGGCGGATTCGAGGAAGAGGAGGTAGCAAAAGCACTGGAAGCAGGTGCACATGCAATTACACTTGGAAGACGAATCCTCAGAACTGAGACAGCAGGATTGGCGATTTTGTCAGTGCTGATGTTCCAACTGGAGAATGAATAAATGAGATATTCAGGATGTTAAAAAATACTTATTTCCATCGTCAAAAACAAACTTTAGTGTATTTTATACTTGTGAAGTGTTGAACTGGTATGAAATGTATTAAAGATGAAGTTTCAATTATTAGGTTTAATATGATTTATATTTAAGACTATAGGGAATAAAGTAATTTAGAGACATCATGATAATATATAGAAACAAGAGAGAATAAAAATGGAAGCATATTTTGATAATTCAGCCACAACCCGCTGCTTCGAAGAAGTAAAGGACATCGTGGTAAAAACAATGATGGAAGATTTCGGAAACCCATCTGCCATGCACCAAAAAGGTGTAGATGCAGAAAGGTATGTCAAAGAATCTGCCACAACACTGGCCCAGATACTGAAAGTAACAGACAAAGAAATCCTGTTCACTTCCGGCGGAACAGAGTCCAATAACCTAGCTCTGATCGGTGGTGCACTTGCCAATAAACGAAGCGGCAATCACATCATCACAACTGCAGTAGAACATGCCGCAGTCAGCCAGCCGGTAGCCTTTCTTCAGGAACAGGAATTTGAAGTAACTATTCTTCCTGTAGATGAGCAGGGCGTTGTAAAGCTTGATGCACTGGAGAAGGCATTAAGACCGGATACTATTCTCGTATCTACAATGATGGTAAATAATGAGACTGGTGCAGTTATGCCTGTAGAGAAAATCGGTGCCATGATCCAGGAGAAGTGCCCGAAAGCACTGTATCATGTAGATGCAATTCAGGCATTTGGCAAATACCGCATTTATCCGAAGAAATGGAACATCCATCTCCTTTCCGTCAGCTCACATAAGATCCACGGACCGAAGGGAGTAGGATTCCTGTACATCAACAGCAAAGCAAAAGTGCAGCCGCTGATTCTTGGCGGCGGCCAGCAGAACGGCATGCGTTCCGGAACAGACAACGTACCGGGAATCGCAGGACTTGGCGTTGCTGCAAAGATGATGTACCAGAACTTTGACGAGAAAGTAGAACATCTCTACCAGCTGAAAGAACGCATGGCAGAGGGACTTTCAAAGATTGATGACGTAGTGATCAACGGAATGCCTGTAAGAGAGGGCGCACCGCATATCTTAAGCGTCAGCTTTCTGGGAATCAGAAGCGAGGTATTGCTTCATACCTTAGAGGACAGAAACATTTACGTATCAGCAGGAAGCGCATGCTCCAGCCATAAGAGAAAACCAAGCGCAACACTTTCCGCAATGGGAATGAGCAATGCACAGATCGAGAACACTGTACGTATCAGCTTCTCAGAGGAGAATACATTCGAAGAAGTTGACTACTGCCTGGAAGTTCTGAACGAAGTACTGCCGATGCTGAAACGCTATGCACGCAGATAATGATTAAAATGAGAGAAGGAGAAACAAATGATATTCCACGCATTTTTAATAAAATACGCTGAAATCGCTATCAAGGGAAAGAACAGATACATCTTTGAAGATGCCCTTGTAAAGCAGATGAACATTGCCCTTTCCAAAGTAGAGGGAGAATTTGAAGTAAAGAAAGAACAGGGAAGAATCTATGTATTCTGCCCGGAGCAGTATGACTATGATGAAACTGTAGAAGCCTTGCAGCATGTATTCGGTATTGTTGGAATCTGCCCTGTAGTGATCTACGAAGATCAGGGATTCGAGCAGATGGCAAAGGACGTAGTTTCCTACATGAAGAACTGCCATCCGAACTACGACGGAAGTTTCAAAGTATATACAAGAAGAGCAAAGAAATCTTATCCGATCACATCCATGGAAGTTAGTGCAGAACTTGGCGGTCGTATCCTGGATGAGTTTCCGGATGCAAGCGTAGATGTACATGAACCGGACCTGACTCTTTCAGTAGAAATCCGTGACAAGATCTATGTATATTCCCAGACCATCAAAGGCGCAGGCGGAATGCCAATCGGTACAAATGGAAAAGCCATGCTTCTCCTTTCCGGCGGAATCGACAGCCCGGTAGCTGGTTACATGATCGCAAAACGTGGTGTTAAGATTGATGCCGTATACTTCCATGCTCCGCCATACACAAGCGAAAGAGCAAAACAGAAAGTTGTAGACCTGGCAAAACAGGTAGCAAAATACAGTGGACCGATCCGTCTCCATGTGGTAAACTTCACAGATATCCAGCTTTACATCTATGACCAGTGTCCACATGACGAGCTGACTATCATCATGCGCCGTTACATGATGCGTATTGCAGAACATTTTGCAAAAGAAAGCAAATGCCTTGGCCTGATCACAGGAGAAAGCATCGGCCAGGTTGCCAGCCAGACCTTACAGAGCCTTGCAGCCACCAACGAAGTCTGCACCCTTCCTGTATACCGCCCGGTTATCGGCTTCGATAAACAGGAAATCGTTGAAAGATCCTGGGAGATCGGAACCTACGAGACATCCATCCAGCCATTCGAAGACTGCTGTACCATCTTCGTAGCCAAACACCCGGTTACCAAACCAAACCTGAATGTAATCCACCGTTCTGAAACTAAACTGGAAGAAAAGATTGACGAACTGATGAAGACAGCACTGGAGACTGTTGAGATTATTGAAGTTGAATAATCCACACAATCACAAGTCACCAGTATTTATGCGTGGTACAAACAAATTTGCTTAGTGCTTGGCGACAAAATGGCAACATTTTGTGATTATTCAAAAGATAAAAATTTTATTTCTTAACGTACATAAAGAAGCCTTACTGATTTTCAGAAGTAAAAAACTGAATATCGGTAAGGTTTTTCTTTTCTTTCTTTTTCTTATCAAATAAAGCCTGTACAAGGTAATCACTCAATTTCTGAGAAGGCACTTTGGCATGTCTCTGGTAGATATTTAGTTCCGGGTACTTATATCTCCATTCATCATATTCTTTTTTGCTGATTTCACCGTTTTCCAGTTTGTCAGCCTGCTCCATTCATGCACGAAGCATTTGATTTACAAAGGCGCTGGGAACAGATACGGAACGGTCAAGATAGAGATAAGGTTGTCCGCTTACTGCTGTCAGAAAGAGATACAACCATAACATTATTATGTGAAAGAGTAAATGCCTACTATGCGAGAGTAAATTCTATCGGCTAATGGGTGGCGGAATTAAAAAATTCATTTCAGGAGTTTGCTGAACAAGCCGGAGTGGATTGAAATTTTGGTATTAGAATGATAAAATATTGTTAAATTTTAGCAAACAAGCATCTCAGCTTGAACAAAAAATCACCCTTGTCGAAGAACTTCGGACAAAACTTATAGCAGATGTAGTTACAGGTCAGGTAGATGTCAGGGATGTCAAGATTCCTACATATGAAACGGACATAATTGATTTTGTGGCAGACTGCAGACGAGGAATTGAACATAGTTATGACATTGTGGAAGAACCTATGGCAGACAATCAAATCTGGAACTTTGTGGAAGGATTCATTGATGGAAGAATCCCAAGAGATGCATTCTGGGGGTTGGTAAGATTTAATTATCCTACCCATCAGATTGTGTTCTGTACAGAAGCAGCACTGAAAACATTGACTTTTGAAGGGAGTGAGACATTATGAAGAATAAATACTTTCCAGACGAAGATATAGAATCGAATGATCTTTATTTCGTATGTTATATGATAGAGCGTGTTGCAAGACACATTAAACAGAAAAATAAGTATGTTGTAAATACAATTGGACGAGATGGTTTATATCATCTGCTTAGCTGTGCAAATGTATTACATTGCGAAAATCCATTAAAGGTAGAAGAAGACTGGATAAGTGATTATGATTTAAAAACTGGAGATTATGATATTACAGCAGTTGACAAAGAGATGGCTTCAATTATTCCTTCACCTTTGGATATGGGAGCTGTATATCAGCGTCTGATAAGAGATACATTAACTTCAAAAGAAGATTTTGTAGAAGGGATAATCAGGGTATATAACAATGAAATCTGTGATGTAATTGACAATTATAACTGTAGTGCATTCTATGAGCCATCATATGTGATTGCAAGAGCATATCAAAACGGTGGATTCTAACTGAAAAAGGAGGCGCATTAGTTAATGGCGACAAATATGAAAGAGAATGATTTTGAAACTATGATTGTAGATGTGGTAAGCCTAAGCTTCAGGAAGGCTTCGAAAAGATGAGCATATTGATACAGTCAGAAGAAGTAAAAAAATTTATTGTTTATTACAGGAAAAAGAAGTTTGGTTTAACGCGATGCGGTGAAAATAAAGGTTGTCAAATATTTTCACGACAGTTATAATGGATTGGCGGCAGAAAAAACCGGTGGCACAAAAAAAGAGGAACTGTTTACCAGTTCCTCAATGACTGCGAAAAATTATTCTGTAACGTATTTGCCTACGATTGCCATAACGGTATCAAGAGCAGCGCCATCAGCGTGGATGTTTAAGTCGATCGGTTTGGATAAATCAAGGCTGAAAATACCCATGATAGATTTTGCGTCGATTACATATCTTCCGGATACTAAATCGAAATCGCAGTCGAATTTGCTGATTTCATTAACGAATGCTTTCACTTTATCGATAGAGTTCAGTGAAATTTTAACTGTTTTCATTATGAGAACCTCCCTTAATAATAGTTATTTGCTGACCTAATAGCCTGTCAGCTTACAGTTTTCATCTTAACGGCAGCAGTCATAAAAGTCAAGGTGAAAACGGATAAAATTTCCAGAAAGATTTAGTGAAAATGTAGAACAGTGCTAAAATATCAGACTGTTTTGTAGAAAATGAACAATAACTAAAGCAAAAACAAAATCTATTCTGTAAGCATATAAGTTTCCAAAATGTCAGCATGTATACAAAGTCCAGACTACAGAAAATGAGTATGCAAGTATAGAATATAAAAACAGAAAAAACAGAAAAACTAATTAGGAGGAAAGAATGGGAAAAAAAGTTGCACTTCACAACTTAGGCTGTAAAGTAAACGCCTATGAAGTAGAAGCCATGCAGCAGCTCCTGGAAGAGGCAGGCTACGAGATCGTACCTTTTGAGCCAGGCGCTGATGTATATTTAATTAATACCTGTACAGTGACCAACATTGCAGATCGTAAATCAAGACAGATGCTGCACAAGGCAAAGAAAATGAACCCGGATGCTATCGTAATTGCAGCAGGCTGTTATGTGCAGACTGACGAGGGCAAGCTGGACAAGGACGAGGCAGTAGACCTGATCCTTGGAAATAACCAGAAGGGAAATATTGTTCAGGTACTTGAGGAATATGAGCAACAGCACACCAAACAGAAACATGTGCTTAAGATCAATCAGACAAAAGAATATGAAGAACTGGCGATCGACCATACTGCAGAGCATGTACGTGCATATATTAAAGTTCAGGACGGCTGCAATCAGTTCTGTACCTATTGTATCATTCCTTACGCAAGAGGCCGTGTCAGAAGCCGTAAGATCGCACATGTAATGGATGAGGTCCGTGCACTTGCGGCTAAGGGATACAAAGAAGTAGTTCTGACAGGAATCCACTTGAGCTCTTATGGAGTAGATTTCCCGGCAGAAGAGAAAGAAACACTGCTGTCTCTGATCCAGGCAGTTCATGAAGTTGAGGGAATTGAAAGAATCCGTCTTGGCTCCCTGGAACCGGGAATCATCACCGAGGAATTTGCAAAGAGCATCGCTGCATTGCCGAAAATGTGCCCGCATTTCCATCTGTCTCTGCAGAGCGGATGCGACATCACTTTGGAGAGAATGAACCGCAGGTACAGAAGCGTAGAATACGCAGAGAAATGTGAACTTCTGAGAAAATATCTGGGAAATCCTGCACTTACCACAGATGTGATCGTTGGTTTCCCGATGGAAACAGAGGAAGATTTCCAGGCTTCTTATAATTTTGTAGAGGGCATTCACTTCTACGAAACCCACATTTTCAAATATTCCCGCCGTCACGGCACAAAAGCAGCAGCTATGTCCGGACAGCTTACAGAAGCACAGAAAGCTGTCAGAAGCGACAAGATGCTTGCTTTAAATGAACAGCATGCAAAAGAATATGAGAAATCCATGCTCGGCAGTGAACTGAAAGTACTTCTGGAGGAAGTAGTAGAAATTAACGGAGAACAGTGGTATATCGGTCACAGCATGGAATATATTAAAACAGCAGTAAAGAAACAGGACAATTACGGTGTGAATGACATCGTTACTGTAAAAGCGGAAGAATTCCTGGAAGAGCATACATTGACAGGTGAGGTTCTGGGAGTAGAATAAATTTTTTAGAAAATTATACTGTTGGTTCTCGAATAATAATGAATGTTTGTGTTACTGTTTACTGGTGATATCCAGCGAAGTGTGTTGCTGGGCACAGAGTGAACAGTAATATGTTTGTAAGTAGTGGAAGAGTCAGCAGTAAATTTGGGTTGCACAATACGTGGAATTATATTAAAATATAGAAGAATATATGTGTATTGTATACGAAATAACTATTCAGTAATGACAATTTCGCACTGAACAGTTATCATACGAAACTTGCAATACATAGCAAAGTGAAAAATTATTGAAAATAGCATCATAACAGCAGATGCAACAATTAAAAGACTTTGCAACAATAAATCAGGTAAGGACGTGAATAAAATGGCAGAGAACAATCTGGGTAATACCCAATATTTCAGAACAAAACCAGACCAGGAACTTCAGGTAAAAGAAGTGCTGGATCTCGTTTACACAGCAATGGATGAGAAAGGCTACAATCCGGTCAATCAGATCGTCGGATATATTATGTCCGGTGACCCGACATACATCACCAGTCATAAAGGCGCAAGAAGCATGATCATGAAAGTAGAGCGCGACGAACTGGTAGAGGAACTTTTAAACGAGTATATTAAGAACAAATCCTGGGAACGCTGATATGAGAATCCTGGGATTAGATTATGGCTCAAAAACAGTCGGTGTAGCCATCAGCGATCCGCTTGGGCTTACCGCACAGGGTATAGAGACAATCTGGCGTAAACAGGAGAACCACCTGCGCCAGACACTTGCCCGTATCGAAGAACTTGTTTCGGAATATCACGTGGAGAAGATCGTGCTTGGATATCCGAAGAACATGAATAATACGATTGGGGAACGTGCCCAGAAATCACTGGAATTCAAAGAGATGCTGGAGAGACGCACAGGTCTTGAAGTGATTATGTGGGACGAGCGTCTGACTACAGTAGAAGCCAATCGTACTTTAATGGAAGCCAGTGTGCGCAGAGAGAACCGTAAGCAGTATCTGGATCAGCTGGCTGCTGTTTTTATTTTACAGGGATATCTGGATTCCCTGTCCTGTTAGGAGAATAAACAAATGGAAAAAATCAAATTTCAGCTCGAGGACGGAACAGTAGCGGAGTTTTATGTAGAAGAGCAGACCAGGATCGGAGGAACGGCTTATCTTCTGGTATCTGACTCTATGGACGATGAGGCGACGGCCTATATTTTTAAAGATGTGTCAGAGGATGACAGTCAGGAAGCCTGCTATGAGATGGTCGAGGACGAGGACGAACTGCAGGCAGTTTTTAAAGTATTTGAACAGATGTTAGATGACGTAGACCTTGAAATGTAGCGTGGAGGTGTAATGCTTGAGTAACGAAAATAACAACCAATTTAATAATGAAGTGCGTGAGAATCATGAGGGACAGTCCGGATATAAGAGACCGTATAAAAAGAATTATAAATTCAAACCACAGCACAGAAACTCTCATGGAAGAAAACCGATGCAGGACCGTAAAGCACCGGCAGACAAAGAAAAGAGCGGAAAGCCAGTACCGTTTAAGGCTTCTGTAAAGAATGCTTCCCGCAGACCTAAGAAACCAACATCCAAATTAAAGATCATTCCACTTGGCGGTCTGGAGCAGATCGGAATGAATATCACAGCATTTGAGTACGAGGACAGCATCGTAGTAGTAGATTGCGGACTGGCTTTCCCGGAAGATGACATGCTGGGAATCGATCTTGTAATCCCGGATGTTACCTATTTAAAAGAGAATATTTCCAAAGTAAAAGGTTTTGTGATCACGCATGGACATGAGGATCATATCGGTGCACTGCCGTATGTACTCAAGGACGTAAATGTACCGGTTTATTCCACAAAGCTTACCATTGCTCTGATCGCAAACAAGCTGAAAGAACACAATATGACCCGTACTACCAAGTTAAAAGAAGTAAAACACGGACAGGTCATCAATCTTGGAGATTTCTCCATTGAATTTATCAAGACAAACCACAGTATCCAGGATGCATCTGCACTTGCAATCTACTCACCGGCAGGTATCGTCGTTCACACCGGTGACTTCAAAGTAGATTACACACCTGTATTTGGAGATGCGATCGACCTGCAGCGTTTTGCTGAGATCGGTAAGAAAGGTGTACTGGCACTGATGTGTGACAGTACCAACGCTGAACGAAGCGGCTTCACTATGTCCGAGCGTTCTGTCGGTCATGTATTTGATAATCTTTTTAATGAATATAAGACAAACAGAATCATTATCGCGACTTTTGCGTCTAACGTAGACCGTGTACAGCAGATCATCAATACTGCATACCGTTTCGGACGTAAGGTTGCAGTAGAAGGCCGCAGTATGGTAAATGTTATCACAACTGCAGCAGAACTTGGATACCTCCGTATCCCGGATCAGACACTGATCGAGATCGACCAGGTGAAGAACTATCCGGATGAGCAGGTAGTTCTGATCACAACCGGAAGCCAGGGTGAATCCATGGCAGCGCTTTCCCGTATGGCGGCAAATATCCATAAGAAGATTGTGATCAAGCCGAATGATACTATTATCTTCAGTTCCAATCCGATCCCTGGAAATGAGAAAGCCGTATCCAAGGTTATCAACGAACTTTCCATGAAAGGTGCCAAAGTTATCTTCCAGGATGTTCACGTTTCCGGACATGCCTGCCAGGAAGAGATCAAGCTGATCTATTCTCTGGTAAAACCGAAATATGCGATCCCGGTTCATGGCGAGTACAGACACCTGACAGCTCAGAAGAATGTAGTCGAGGAACTTGGAATTCCGAAAGAGAACATCTTTGTTCTTGCATCCGGTAATATCCTGGAACTTGACAGCCAGAGTGCACAGGTAACAGGAACTGTACACACAGGAGCCATTCTTGTGGATGGACTTGGCGTTGGTGATGTAGGAAACATTGTTCTCCGTGACCGCCAGCATCTTGCTGAGGACGGAATCATGATCGTTGTGGTAACTTTAGAGCGCCACAGCAATGTGATCCTTGCAGGACCGGACATCGTATCCCGCGGTTTCGTATATGTAAGAGAATCCGAGGATCTGATGGATCATGCGAGAGAAGTAGTAGAGAATGCACTGGATTCCTGTCTGGAACGCAATATCACAGACTGGGGCAAGATCAAAACAGTAGTAAAAGATGCGCTTAGCGAATTCTTATGGAAACGCACAAAGAGAAGTCCGATGATCCTGCCTATTATCATGGAGGCATAAAATGGAACCAAACACAATAGAGGAAAGTATTAACGGACTTTTAGAGGCAATCAAAGAGAGTCCGGAATATCTGGAATTTCGTAAGCAGAGTGAACTTCTGGAAAAGGATCCGGAACTGAAAGCAAGAGTAGATGCATTCAGAGCGGATAACTACAGAGTCCAGAATGAATGCGATTCCGACAATCTGTTTGAAGTTGTAGAGCAGATGGGAAAAGAATCTGCAGAACTGCGCAGACATCCACTGGTAAATGCTTATCTGGATGCAGAACTTGCGCTTTGCAAGATGATGCAGAGGATCTGCGTGAAAGTAGCAGAAGGTATTGACATGGATGTGCCGATTGCGTAACTATGAAAGGAAATAAATTATGAGTGATACCAAAGAACGTGCAGGTGCGGCAGGCGTTGTTGTAGCTGGAGTATTTTTTAAGATCGCACTTTATGTTTGTGTGGTAGTGTTACTTTTCTGGGTGGGAAGGGCTTCATTCCAGTTTGGACATGATGTCTTTAACCAGCAGGCCATGAGCCCGGGAGAGGGACAGGAGGTCACAGTAGTAATTAAAGAGGATGCTTCCCTGTACAAGATTGCCAAGACTCTTCAGAAGAAAGGACTTGTCAAGAGCGCTCCGGTGTTCTATGTGCAGGAGAGACTGTCCGCTTATCATGGTAAACTTCAGCCGGGAACTTATCTCTTAAGTACTGCATATACACCGAACCGTATTATGGGAATCCTGGCAGGAGATGACGAACAGGAAGGGGTAAGTGATTCGTGATAGTTGATGAACGAATGCGTACCTATATCAATTCACTGGATATGGGAAATACACCGTTTCTGGAGGAACTGGAACAGTATGCCATCAGAGAACGGGTTCCTATTATCCGAAGAGAAATGCAGAGTTTTATAAAGATGTTTCTGGCTTTGAACCAGCCGAAACGTATTCTGGAGGTGGGGACAGCCATTGGCTTCTCCACACTTCTTATGTGTGAATATGGCCCGCAGGATCTGGAAATCGTTACCATTGAGAATTATGAGAAAAGAATTCCCATTGCAAAAGAGAATTTCCGCAAAGCCGGCCGTGAGTCACAGATCACTCTGCTGGAAGGAGACGCAGGACAGATATTAAAAGAACTGGAAGGTCCTTTTGATATGATCTTCATGGATGCCGCAAAAGGACAGTATATCAACTGGCTTCCTGATGTGATGCGTCTGATGCAAAAGGGCGGCGTTCTTATTTCCGACAATGTGCTTCAGGAGGGAGATATCATAGAATCTCATTATCTGGTGGAGCGCAGAAACAGAACCATATATAAACGGATGCGAGAGTATCTGTATGAACTGAAACATAATCCATCCCTGATAACTTCGATCATTCCGTTGGGAGACGGGGTTACAGTCAGTGTGAAACAGGAGTGAACAATATGAGAAAAATAGAATTGCTGGTTCCGGCAAGCAGCCTTGAAGTATTAAAGATTGCTGTTATTTTCGGAGCAGATGCAGTATATATCGGAGGAGAAGCTTTCGGACTGAGAGCCAAAGCAAAGAATTTCTCTCATGATGATATGAAAGAGGGAATCGCTTTTGCTCATGAGCACGGGGTAAAAGTTTATGTAACGGTAAACATCCTGGCTCACAATTATGATCTGCCGGGTGTCAGAGAATATCTCACAGAACTGAAAGAACTGAAGCCGGATGCTTTGATCATCGCTGATCCGGGAATCTTTATGTATGCGAAAGAAATCTGTCCGGAGATCGAGCGCCATATCAGTACACAGGCGAACAATACCAATTATGAAACTTATCGTTTCTGGTACAATCTGGGAGCAAAACGTGTAGTAACAGCCAGAGAACTTTCTCTTGCTGAGATCAGAGAGATCAGAGAGCATATCCCGGATGATATGGAAATTGAGACATTTATTCATGGAGCTATGTGCATTTCCTATTCCGGAAGATGTCTGCTCAGCAATTATCTGGCAGGACGAGACGCAAATCAAGGAGCCTGTACTCATCCGTGCCGTTGGAAATATTCCATCGTGGAAGAGAAACGTCCGGGAGAATATATGCCGGTATTTGAGAATGAGAGAGGCACTTATATTTTTAATTCAAAAGATCTCTGCATGATCGAGCATATGGACGATATCATAAACAGCGGAATCGACAGCCTGAAGATTGAAGGTCGTATGAAAACCGCACTCTACGTAGCAACTGTTGCCAGAACTTATCGCAAGGCAATCGACGACTATATGGAGAGTCCTGAGAAATATCAGGCAAACATGCCATGGTATCAGGAACAGATTTCCAACTGTACTTACAGACAGTTTACAACCGGATTTTTCTATGGAAAACCGGATGAGAATACACAGATCTACGACAATAACACTTATCAGAAAGAATATACTTATCTGGGCTTTGCAGAGGCAGTAGATGAACGCGGCTATGCACAGATCACTCAGAGAAATAAATTCTCTGTAGGTGAAACCATCGAGATCATGAAACCAGACGGACAGAACGTATCTGTTGTTGTAAAGGGAATCTATGATGAAGAGGGCAATCCAATGGAGAGTGCACCTCACGCACAGCAGAAACTGTTCATTGATCTGGGAACAGAAATCCAGGTTTATGATTTATTGAGAAGAGCAGAATAAAAATAAACGCAGCCAACAAAGTTAACGTTGGCTGCGTTTACTGTATCTGGGGAAAAAGTCCGCGAAGCTTTTGCAGAGCTGTTTTCTCAATTCTGGAGACATAAGAACGGCTGATACACAGCTTCCGGGCAATCTCACGCTGAGTTTCCTCTTCCATGCCAAACAGCCCATAGCGGTAACAGATCACCTGATATTCCTTATCAGACAGGATTTTTTTCAGAGATTTCAGAAGATAAGAAGTATTTTCCCTTATATAACAATCCTCCACAATATCTACCGGCGTACTCTCGATCACATCCAACAGATTAATCTCATTTCCCTCTTTGTCCGTTCCAATCGGTTCATACAGCGACACTTCCCTCGAATGTTTCTTTTTAGACCTGAAGTACATCAGCAGTTCATTTTCTATACACCTTGCAGAATACGTAGATAATCTTGAAGATTTCTGCGGATTAAAAGTAGTAACCGCCTTGATCAGTCCAATAGTACCAATTGAGATCAGATCGTCTGTATCTTCACCGGTTCCCTGGTATTTCTTCACTACATGGGCGACCAGCCGGAGATTATGCTCGATCAGGATATTCTTTGCCTGAGAATCACCCTCCTGATACTTTTGAAGATAATATTTTTCCTGGGATAGGGACAAAGGTTTCAAAAAAGCCTTCAAATGCTTACCTCGAAGGGGATTTCTATATAGTTTATGTCGAGGACAGGATGTTTGTGCTTTTCCTGCTTTTACCTTTTACAGTTATTTTACCGACTCTATACAATAGTATGATAGCAGTTTTTATTTTTTGCTGTTATGATAAAAAAGAATTGTGTTCAGGCATTAATAATCTGGAACAGATGATTAATGAAATTTAGAATATAACATCAGATTAAGTAAAAAGAATAAAGGATGCAATAAGGAAAATTCCGAGACATCAGAAGAGGAGACATAATATATGAAATACAAAGAAATAGCAAATAATAAAGAGATTAACGCATATCTTCAGAAAGGAAATGAAAACCTGGGCCAGCTTGGTTTTACAGATCATTCGAAAGCGCATTGTGTACAGGTAGCACATCAGGCAGGAAAAATCCTGAAACGGATGGGATATTCAGAACATGAAATTGAACTTGCAAAGATTGCAGGATATATGCATGATATTGGAAATGCGATCAACAGAACCCATCATGCAGAATATGGTGCGCTTCTTGCAAATGATCTGCTGAAAGAAACCGATATGTCTCTGGAAGACAGAATAACAGTGATTGCAGCAATTGGTAATCATGATGAATCAACTGGAAGTCCTGAGGATGTCATTTCAGCAGCACTTATCATAGCGGATAAAACAGATGTAAGAAGAAGCCGTGTACGCCAGAAGGAAAAATCAGCATATGATATTCATGACCGTGTAAATTATGCAGTTACAGATTCCAAACTGAAAATTGCGGAAGATAAGTCAGTTATTGCATTGAATCTTCAGATTGATGAAAATATCTGTTCTCTGTATGACTATTTCGAAATCTTCCTTGAACGTATGATGCTTTGCAGAAAATCAGCGGAAATACTTGGAACAACTTTTAAGCTGACAGTAAATGGACGCAAAGTCTTGTAGATTTGTAGAGTATAGTTTGTCTGAAATTCATTTAAACAGTTAGATAACCGTAAAAGACAGTGAATGAAAAGAACAGGGGAAAATGGTCAGAGGTACTTGAAAAAAGTATCTCTTTTTGTGCATGAAGATTTTAACTGATGTTTTAAATGTGCATTGAGAAATCAGAATGACTACAGTATAATAAATGAAGAATTTAACCGAAACTACAAAACAACAGTTATTCGGTCATGAGCAGGCTGCGAAAGGGATGATTTTATCTGTTTGACTTGAAGCGGACAGAGAAAATGATTTTATCCGCCTGACTATAATACAACAGGAGAAACACATGAAAATATATTTAGCCCCACTTGAGGGAATCACAGGATACACATACAGACGTGCACTCTATCAGTGTTTCGGCGGATTTGACAAGTACTTCATTCCATTTATCCTGCCAAACCAGAAAGGCCATCTCAGCACCAGAGAGAAGAAAGACATCATGCCTGAGAACAATGAAGGCATGTATGCAGTCCCGCAGATTCTGACAAAGAATGCAGAGGATTTTATCCAGACAGCAGAAACTTTACAGGAATATGGCTATAACGAAGTAAACCTGAATCTTGGCTGTCCGTCAAAGACTGTTGTGACGAAAGGCAGAGGCGCAGGATTTCTGGACAGGCCGGATGAACTGGATAAATTTCTGGATGAGATTTTCAGTAAATGTGATATGAAGATTTCGATCAAGACCCGCCTTGGAATGGATGAACCGGAAGAATTTGAAGACCTTCTGGCGATTTATAATAAATATCCTCTGGAAGAACTGATTGTCCATGCAAGAGTACAGAAAGACTATTACAAAAATACACCGCGTCTGGAAACATTCGGAGAAGCAGTGGAACATTCAAAGAGTCCGGTGTGTTATAATGGCGATATCGTTACTGTACAGGATTGTATCAGACTGCAGGAAATGTTTCCGTCACTGGACTGCATCATGATCGGCAGAGGAACTTTGAAAAATCCTGCACTTGCAAGAGAAATCCGTGGCGGAGCACCTGCATCGAAAGAAGAAATCCGCAGATTTCACAATATTATGTATCAGGAATACTGCGAAGATCTTTCGGGTGACAGAAATATTCTGTTCCGCATGAAAGAATTATGGTCTTATCTGGCACCAATGTTTACGAACAATAAAAAATATGCAAAGAAAATCAAGAAGGCTGAGAAATGTGCAGTATATGAGAATGCAGTCAGAGAACTGTTCAGTTGTGAGCAGTTGGTCGGAGAAGTCAAAGATGAGGATATGGAAAAGAATACTGAAACATTATAATAGTTGGAAACTCGGGCATAAATTGCTCTGTGCGTTTGCGTTCGCTTCCATTATTCCACTTCTGCTGATGCAGGTTTATGTATTTCAGGTAAACAGAAAGCAGATGACAGAAAAGATTGACGAACTGATGGTCAGCAATCTGACACAGATTGCAGAGCGTGTAAATCTGAATATGGAAGTATATACGAATCTTCTCTATCAGATTTACAAGGATGATCAGGTGACAGAGTGTGTCAGCGAGTTAAGTGATATACAGGAGAGCCATAAGGCAGTTGCATATAATCAGATCATAAAGCGCCTGAAGCAGTACCGCAACAGTGATGCGGGGATCCGATGCCTGAGCATTGTCTGCCCGGATGGAACGGCTGTAATTTATGATTTCGAGACAGATTCGTCTTTAAATACCATCTGGCATAATTATTCGGATATGCGGCAGATTCCACCTTATCGTGAATCACTGGATGCTCCCGGCATGGTTCTGACAGATACCATGAATTTTCAGGGAGAAGAAAATGCAGGACATTTTTTTCATATTTCCAAAAGAATGTTTGATTTTAATAATCTCGAAAAAGGAAGTATTGCAACTGTGATCATGTCGGTAGATCAGAAAATTTTAAGCTCTATCTGCGGAAATGGAAGTAAAGAAGATCCGAGTGTGAATTTTATCCTGAATAAAGAACAGCGTGTGGTGTCCTATCCGGATGAAGATTTTACCGGTAATGCGATCAATCCCCAGCTAAATATTCAGGAATTTGTTAATGTATCCGGATATCTCCGTAACAAAAATGTGGCACTGAATCAATACGAGGATGCAGATACCGGTTGGATTTTCTACAATGCTTATGACAGAGATTATATGCTCAAAGACCTGACCAGAACGCAGGGAACACAGCTTGGGATTACAGTATTGCTGCTTGTTTTTGCTCTTGCTCTGATTTTTTACACAGTAAGAAACCTGGATACATCTGTGAAATCTGTTGTCAGTGGAATGCAGGAAGTAAAGAAAGGAAATCTGGATGTTGTGGTACCGGTTCAGTCTTTTGATGAGATCGGTACAATTGCAGATAATTTCAATGAGATGACCGTGAAGGTAAGAGAACTGATCCAGGAAGTGCCGGAAGCTTCTGAAAACAGGTGCTTTTGCTGAGAAAACGCCAGTATTTGTTCTTGCGGGATATGTGGGAAATACCAGCACAAAATATTCCAGAAGTATACAGCAGCAGTTCGAAAAAATGAAAGAGAGTTATCCGGAATTAAATGTTTATCCGGTTACACTGGAAAACACGCAGGAAATCTTTTTGCTTGTACAGGGTGAGATTTCGGAAGAAGAACTGGAACGGAAATTGACAAGACGGCTTTATCAGAATCTGACAGAAGAGGAACAGCCTGTCTGGATATTTGCGATTTCTGATGAGCTGGAAGAAATTCAGGAAAATGTTCAGAAAATGAGAAAAGATTATCTGTACGGAATCCGTATGGGATATCGGGAAATTCTTACAGAAGAAAAGATAAGAAAAGTTCCTGTGGAGGATTTCCAATATCCGGTACATCTGGAAAACCGGATACAGACAGCGTTGTGCAGCGAGTCATCAGAAAAGCTGAAAAAAGAGTGCGAAAATTTCCTGAAATATACCAAAGAGATGAAATGCAGTCCCAAATATATCAGGAAGACCTATAAAAAGATGCTGGCATTTCTGGAAAATGTATGCCACGAGGTGAATCAGCAGGCATATAAACTGTTACAGAACCAGGATCTGGAACACCTTGCCTCTGAAAAAATTACAGAAGGAGAGCTGGAAGCGTGTTTTCAAAAAGCAGTGGACACTATCCTGGAATCCAAGGATAAAAAAGAAGATATCCGTAATTATGCAATCCGAAGAGCCATTAATTTTATCCGGGAGCATTACAGTGAGAATATTTCCCTTGATATGCTGGCAGAGCGTCTGGAGATTACGCCGGAATATCTGAGTACTTTGTTTAACAAGGAAGTAGGGATCAATTTCTCCACTTTTCTGAAGCGTTTCCGGATTAGTCAGGCAAAACGTCTTCTAAAAGGAACCGATGAGAAGATTTATTCGATTGCATTGCAGGTTGGCTACAATGATCCAAAGTATTTTAACAGAGTATTTAAAGAAGAAATGGGAATTTCACCGGGAGACTACAGACAGAATAACTGAGAGGCATAAGAAATATGTGGAAGAAACTTGGCTTGGCTGTTTTTTTATCTGCAATGATCGGGCTTGGCGGATGTCAGAAAGCAGACTATGAAAAACAGGAAGAGGAAAATAAAAAAGAAGAGTTGGTAATATGGTCCTACTATGAAACGCAGGCACAGCGGGACGGGCTGAATAAACTGATCCGGGATTTTAACCAGTCCCAGAATCAATATCATGTATCATGGGAATATGTTCCTATGACTGGCTTTGTGAAAGGTCTGTCTTCGGCATATACAGAAAATAAACTTCCAGATATGGCGATTCTGGACAATCCTGACACCCCATCCATGATAAGGCTTGGACTATTTGAAGACATTACAGAAGAAGTGCAGGACTGGAATTTGGAGAAAGAGTATTATGCTTCCATTATTGATACTGTAAAATACGAGGACAGATATTATGGAGTACCGTTTAACTGCAATAATACAGCTCTGATCTACAACAAAACAATGTTGAAAGAGGCAGGATGTGAGCCGCCTTCTACCTGGGCGGAACTCAGGGAAACAGCAAAGAAACTTACAACCGGAGAGCATGATGGATTTCTTATGTGTGGAATAGAAGGAGAACAGGGGGCTTTTCAGATCCTTTCCTGGATCCTGGCTGCAAGTGGAGATCCTTCAGATCAGCAGGAGAATACACAGGAAAGTCCATGGACGCAAACCTATGGATTCTTTTCGGAATTGCTGGAAGATGGCAGTCTGTCAGAAAACTGCATTAATCTTACCCAGACAGATGTTTCCAGGGAATTTGTTCAGGGAAAAGCAGCGATAATACAGAATGGTCCATGGGCATTTCCGATGCTGGATGAGTCCGGGATTGATTATGGAGTTGCACCGATTCCTGGCAAAGATGCTGAAACGACGGAGAATGCGGCTGTTCTGGGAGGAGAGAATATCGCGATCATTAAGGGGAAAAATGTAACAGGTTCTCTTGCATTTCTGAATTTCTGTATGGATGGTCAGGAACTTCTGGCTTTCTGTGAAACAGCAAATGTTCTTCCGGCGAAAATCAGTGCAGCGCAGGAAATGGCGAAACAGGATGAAAGAATGGAAGTGTTTGTCAGACAGATGGAAGATGCAGTGACAAGGACATCGATTCCTCAGTGGGAAAGTGTTGCTCAGAAACTGACAGATAAAATGTATCAACTGGTGGAGAAAAAATAAAATAGTCCACTTTTCTTAAATTATTAGAATTAACGAAAAACAAAACCTCTCTTATAATGAGTTCAACAGCAAAGGAGCTGAGGAAAATCATTACAAGGGAGGTTTTTTTATGAAGATGAAAAAAGTTATGGCCGTTGCATTATCTATGGCATGTGCAGCTACCATGCTGTCTGCAACAGCGGTGACCGCATCTGCAGCAGACAAAAAAGAAGTTGTGATCTGGGACTATTTTGAGACAGATGCACAGAAAGAAATGATCCAGTCTTTACTGGATGGATTTAACGCTTCTCAGGATGAATACGAAGCAACACATGTGTATGTTCCGTTTTCTGATTATGAGAAACAGCTGACACTTGGAATCGCTTCCGGTGAGCTTCCGGATCTGGTTATTCTGGATGGATGCAGCATGGCATCTTTTATCCAGCTTGGATTATTCGGAGATATTTCTGATGCGGATATTAACTGGGATGAGTATATTGAAGGTCCGCTGGAATCCACAATGATGGACGGAAAACATTATGGAATTCCATTTGCAACTAACTGTACAGCTCTGTATTATAACAAAGATATGTTTGATGCAGCAGGAATTGATTATCCAGATGAGAATACCACATGGGATGAATTCCATGAAATGGCAAAAGCACTTACAAAAGACGGTGTTTACGGATTTGGAAATGCAGCAACAAATACAGATGAAGGTACTTTCCAGTGTTTACAGTGGATTTACACTGCAGGCGGCTCCTACACAGACATTGAAGATGGAGTAGATGCTTACAAATTAATGCAGGAAATGATCGAAGATGGTTCCTGGACAAAAGAGTGTGTAAACTGGACACAGTCTGACGTAAACAATAACTTTATGGCTGGAAACCTGGCAATGCAGCAGAACGGACCATGGCAGATCCCTGGAATCGAAGCAAACGCACCGGATTTAAATTATGGAGTAACGGTACTTCCAAAGAAAGATGCTGATTCCGGTCAGGCAACTTCCATCCTTGGTGGAGAAAACATGGGTGTTGTAAACAAAGACGACACATCAGGAGCAGAAGCTTTCCTGAAATATTATGATCAGACAGATGTAATGGTAGAAGCCATGAAACAGTATGGTTCCTATCCTCCAAAAACAGAGGCAGCAAAAGATACTTACTGGACAGAAGATCCGATCCAGAAAGCATTCCTGACTCAGATTGAAACATCTATCCCGAGGGGACCAAGCGCATCTTGGCCGTCTTATTCAAGTGCGATCCAGACAGGTTTCCAGGAAGTTATGACTTCTGCCAAGACTCCGGAACAGGCAGCTGCAGATACACAGGCAGCAGTAGACGCAGTGAAATAAAAAATGAAATAATATCTGTTGAACTCTGAATACGCAGATAACTGTTATAGGATAGATGCAGAAAATACAAGTGAAAAGATGCCTCGCCTCATGCGCTGGGGCATCTTTTTCTTAGGACTACCACACAAGGGGGCAGAAAAAATGAAAAAACAAAGAAAGTTAAACGGCGGGGCAAAGATGGGATTTCTGTTCGCCCTTCCCGCAGCAATTTATATGATGGTTTTTATTGGCTATCCAATGATCCAGAACCTGATCCTGAGCTTTAAAAATGTGGATGTTTATTCCTTTGCACAGCCGCAGAATCAGATGTTTGTAGGATTACAGAACTATATCGAATTATTTACAAGCGGAAATTCTATTTTAAGTAAATCTATCATTAATACACTGGTATTTACAGTCGGATCGATTTTCTTTCAGTTTATTATCGGTTTTGCACTGGCACTGTTATTTAATAAGAAGTTCCCGGGATGTTCTTTTTTCAGAGGCGTGACTATGATTTCCTGGCTGCTTCCGGTTACAGTTGCAGGTCTGCTTTTTAAATTTATGTTTGCAAGTTCCGGCGGTATTGTGAACC
Organism: Blautia sp. MSJ-9; assembly: GCF_018919065.1. Taxonomy (GTDB): domain Bacteria; phylum Bacillota; class Clostridia; order Lachnospirales; family Lachnospiraceae; genus Blautia_A. The sequence continues at coordinate 98,955 of NZ_JAHLQG010000047.1, forward strand.
AGTTTCTTGTTTCGTTACATATCATTGACCAGCCAATGGAATGGCTGTTACATCCGACATCTGCGATGGTTGCGATCGTTGTTGCGAATATCTGGATTGGTATTCCGTTTAACATGATGCTTCTGATCACAGGACTTACTACAATTCCGGCTGAAGTTTATGAAAGCTGCAGCTTGGATGGCGCAAATAAAATTCAGACCTTATTTATGATCACAATTCCAATGATCAAACCGGCGATCATGTCTGTTCTGACATTAGGATTCGTATATACATTCAAAGTATTTGACCTTGTATGGGTTATGACAAAAGGTGGACCGATCAATTCCACAGAGCTGGTTTCCACTTATGCATACAGACTTTCCTTTGAGGAGTTTCAGTTCAGCAAAGGTGCGGCAGCAGCCAATATTCTGTTCCTGATTCTGCTTGTGGTAGGAATCTTTTACATTAAATTAATCAATGAAGAGGAGGAAATCATGTAATGGGTAAAAAACAGAAAAAAGGCCAGGTAGTGTCCTTTATAGTTGGTCTGATCATTTTCATTATTTTTATTTTTCCTCTGTATTGGATGGTTGTAACTGCATTAAAAACTCAGGTGGAAATATTTGAGATTCCGACTCCATTGTGGCCGAGAAATCTGACTCTTGATGCATTTAAGGCACAGCTTTCCGCGTCCGGTGATACACTTCGCGGATTCAAAAACAGTGCGATCATAGCAGTTGGTTCCACCATTATTTCCACACTGTTATCCATCCCGGCAGCTTATGGACTGGCAAGATTCCGTTTCCGTGCAAAGAAAGCGTTTATCCTGTTTTTCCTGATCACACAGATGCTTCCGTCTACACTGGTACTGACTTCTCTGTATATCATGTTCTCAAAAATCGGTCTGTTAAATACATATTGGGCACCGATCCTGGCAGATGCCACCCTGGGAATTCCGTTCAGTATCATTATTTTAAGAACGTATTTCTTATCCATTCCAAAAGAACTGGATGAAGCCGCAAATATTGACGGATGCGGATACTGGAAATCTTTCTTCATGATCATGCTTCCAATCGCAAAACCGGGCGTAGTTGTTGCAGCAGTATTCTCCTTTGTATATGCATGGGGCGACCTGATCTATGGTATTACATTTATCACAAACCCGAACATGAGACCGATCACTTCCAGTATTTATAATTATGTACAGCAGTATCAGACATTGTGGAACTCCACTATGGCATTTGGTATCATTGCAATTTCACCGGTTGTACTGATCTTTATCTTTATGCAGAGATATATTGTCAGTGGATTGACAAACGGAGCTGTAAAAGCGTAAACTAAAAACATACACTGATTTACTATTAAGAACGATAAAAGGAGACGTAGAATATGAGATCAAATTCATTAGATATAAAGAATATTTCTATCCATGATCCATTCTGGTCAAAACATGTTGATCTTGTAAGAAATGCGATCATCCCGTATCAGTGGGAGGCAATGAATGACAGAATTCCAGACGCAGAATCCAGTCATTGTCTGGAGAATTTTAAGATTGCAGCAGGAAGAGCCGAGGGGGAATTTTATGGAGCTGTTTTTCAGGATACAGATGTAGCGAAATGGTTGGAAGCAGTTGGTTTTTCACTGGCATGCTATCCGGATGAAGCACTGGAAAAAACGGCAGATGAGGTCATTGATCTGATCGCAGATGCACAGTGTGAGGATGGATATATTAATACCTATTTCACGATTAAAGAGCCGGAAAAACGCTGGACAGATTTATGCGAAGGACATGAATTATATACAGCAGGTCATCTGATGGAAGCAGCAGTTGCCTATTATGAGGGAACAGGAAAAAGAAAACTTCTGGACTGCCTGTGTAAATTTGCAGATTTAATCTGCGATACTTTTGGAACAGAAGAGGGAAAAATTCACGGATATCCGGGACATGAGGAAGTGGAGATCGGCTTGATCAAACTTGCTCGTGTCACAGGAAATCAGAAGTATCTGGATCAGGCGAAATATTTTATAGATGCCAGAGGTGTGGGCGAGAATTACTTTATGAAAGAAATGAGCCGCCTGGATTATAAACTGATTTTTCCTGAATTTTCAGACTATACACCGGCATATTCCCAGTCAGACAAACCGGTAAGAGAGCAGACAACAGCAGAAGGACATGCAGTACGTGCGGTTTACCTGTACTGTGCAATGGCTGATCTGGCGGAGGCTTATCAGGATGAAGGTCTGCTGAATGCCTGCAAAACATTGTGGAATAATATTGTTCAGAAACGTATGTACATTACCGGCGGTATTGGTTCCTCTGGTTATCTGGAACGTTTTACAGTTGACTATGATCTGCCGAATGACAGCAACTATTCTGAGAGCTGTGCATCTATCGGACTGGCTCTGTTTGGCCTGAGAATGGCACAGATCACAGGAGAAAGTCAGTACATTGATGTGGCTGAGCGTGCATTGTATAATACCGTTCTTGCGGGAATCGCATTGGATGGAAAGAGCTTTTTCTATGTAAATCCTCTGGAAGTATGGCCGCCTGCATGCATGGAAGGAACATCGAAGAAACATGTAAAACCAATCCGTCAAAAATGGTTTGGCGTGGCATGCTGTCCTCCGAATATTGCAAGAACACTTGCATCTCTCGGACAGTATATCTATGCAGAGAACTCGAAGAAAAAAGAGTTATATGTTAATCTCTTTGTATCCAATGAGACAGAACTCGACTGGAATGAAAACAAGATTTCCGTGAAACTTCAGACAGAATTTCCGTGGGTAAATACTTATAGTCTTGAAATAAAGAATGTACCGGAAGGAGGAATGGATTTGTTGCTTCGTGTACCGGATTATGCACAGGATTATCAGGTAACAGCAGACGGAAATATGTATGAAGAAAATAAAGAACTGGAAAAAGGCTACCGCAGAGTTCATGTAGAAAAAGACACAAGAATAGAAGTAAGCTTTGCAGCACCGGCTAAATTTGTTTACGCGAATCCACAGGTACGTGCAGATTCGGGAAAAGCAGCAATTGTTCGTGGACCGCTGGTATACTGTCTGGAAGAAATTGATAATTCACAAAATCTTCCGGCCGTTTTTGTGGACACAGATACAGCTCTGGAAGAAGAGAAATCTGATCTTTTTGGCGGAATCGTGACTGTAAAAGCCAGAGGAAAGAAGATTGTAGAATCCTCTGTTTCTAACAGCCTGTACAGCGGACAGAAACCACAGCTGGAAGACGTAGAACTGACAGCAATCCCGTATCCTTACTGGAATAACAGAGGAGAGGGTGAAATGCTTGTGTGGATGAAAGAACTCAGACCGTAAATAAGATACCCCTTAAACAGACAGGAAAACAATCCTGATCTGATAAGGGGTATTTTTTTGTGTGAAATTTCTTAAGTTTTGCTTGATATTTTCTGTAGCATCAGGAAATATAAAGTGATAGATTGTAACTATTCAGTAGTCCGCTATTCCGCGAGGTGTTTTGGCATGAAAATGCCAAAATCCCGAGACATACGATAGATTTACTAAATAAAGGATGTTAACTATAAAAATATGGCAGCAGGAAGGAGTTCCGAATTCGTGATAGAGAATAAGAAACTGAAGATGTCGGTAAAAAAAGAAGGATATGTATCTGAACTAATCATAAAAGATGATCCATATAAGATGAACTGGGTGATCGAAGATACCTATTTACAGCAGGCAGGTTATCAGGATATGGATAAGCTGTTTGGACTTTTTGATATTACTGCAGATGGGGAAAAAACAGGCAGCGAAGCAGTAAATCCTGTAATAAAAGAAGAACAGAGTAAAATAGAGATCGGTTATGATTTTGAATAACTGCGCGTCGCATTCTCGTTACTTTCAGTGATGAGTTAGACGCGCAAATTTTTTTACTAAACAACAGAACAAATGTTTACATAAACCAATACATATGGTATAATATTTATATGGAAAAAGATATATTTAATATAGATAAAAACAAACTTTCATATGGTAGGGGATATGTCTATTCCTTGCAGTATCATCTTGTCTGGTGTACAAAATACAGAAAAAAGGTTTTAAAAAACGGAATCGATACAGAATGCAAAGAAATGTTACA
>NZ_JAHLQG010000027.1 GCF_018919065.1 Blautia sp. MSJ-9
AAGAAAGAGTCAGCAAAGCTATCCACATAACTTTGCTGACCTGGAAATATTTCCACAGAAATAAAAATATAAATTTCGTCATTTTTTACAATGGCCTATGCATACCTCTGAACAGTAACCCGAAAAGCGGTCTTCCCTTTCGGATGTGTCTTATATTCCAAGAAATCTGAATTCTGATTACTGATTGCTTAAATACTGCTCAATACTTGTCATTGCAGCTTCTTCGTCATCACCATTTGCAGATAATGTAATCTCTTCTCCTGCATCAAGTCCAAGAGTCATCATGCCCATAATACTCTTGGCATTTACGCGCTTCTTTCCAATCTCTACATAAATCTCACTGTTAAACTGGCTTGCAACCTGTACCAGCTGTGCTACAGGACGTGCCTCCAGACCTGTGGATAAATTAATGGTGACTGGTTTTTTGATCATAATAATTCTCCTCCTTGTTTCTCCCGCAGTTCGTCAGCCATTGCACTCAGTTTTCTCAAACGGTGATTGACTCCCGATTTGCCCACCTGCGGGCTCAACATCATTCCTAATTCTTTTAATGTAGCTTCCGGATATTGCATCCGGAGTTCTGCAATCTGTGCAAGTCCTTCATTAAGCTGTTCAAATCCCAGTTTCTGCTGAATCAGCTTAATATCCTCCATCTGCTTGACAGCTGCATTTACTGTTTTATTAATATTCGCAGTTTCACAGTTAACTTTTCTGTTTACGGAATTCCTCATTTCTTTCAGTATGCGGATGTTCTCCAGGTCCATCAATGCTACATTGGCTTCCATAACAGCAAGCATATCAACAATCTGTGCACCCTCTTTCACATAGACCACATGTGATTTCTTTCGCTGCACGATCTTAGCATCTACCGAAAAACTGCGGATGATCGTCTGTAACTGCTCCGCTCTCCTTACATCAGGACAAACAATCTCAAAGTGATATCCTTTCTCAGGATCACTGATTGAACCCGACGCTAAGAAAGCGCCCCTGATAAACGCCCGTTTACAGCAATTCTGCTGTGCCACCAGCATATCTGCCACTATAAGCGTACCGTGGTCAACACTGTCCGTGGTCAGTTTCAAAGCCTGAAGGATTACCTGGATCTCTTTAGGCTCAGATATTTCAATTACATATACCTTTACCCGTTTCAGTTGACTGTTCTCACGTACAGATATTTCTGTCTCTATATTAAATGTTTTTTGCAATAATGTAAAGCACTTTCTTGCAACTACTTCATTTTCCGTCTGGATCTTCAGTATATCTCCCTGTGGAAAATACCCCATTCTCCCGCAGGAACCTATGATAGCTGCCAGTTCTGCGATCCTGCAGTGCCTGGCATTTCCAATCTGTCTGGAAAGTTCTTCTTTCACCATCCCCGAAAAAGACATCTCTCCTGTATCATCCTTCCTGTTTTTTTAGCAGGCGGTCCTTCTCCGCATCTCTGTGTTCCAGCCTGAATCCATATTTCGTATTCTTTGAAAGTCTGGAATACAGTTCCCGTGCCAGTGTAACAGAACGATGTTTGCCGCCTGTACACCCGATTGCGATCACCAGATTTGTCTTTCCCTCTTTTACGTAATTTGGAATAAGGAAAGTGATCATATCTTCCAGCTTATCCGCAAATGCCACCGCTGTATCGCAGTCCATTACATAATTAAAAACACGGTCATCCAAACCGGTCAGCGGTCTGAGTTCATCCACATAATATGGGTTCGGCAGGAAACGCACATCAAACACGAGATCTGCATCTGCCGGTATTCCATATTTAAAACCAAATGACAATACAGAGATCATCATATTACAGAACTCTTGATTGTCTACAAAGATCCTTTCAATCTCCTGCTTCAGTTCTCTTGTCAGCAGATGGCTGGTATCGATGATATAATCTGCACGATTCTTCAGGAAGCGCATCTTCTCTCTCTCGAGACGAATGCCGTCATCTACTCTTCCACCCATGGCAAGAGGATGACTTCTTCGTGTTTCCTTATATCGCTTGACAAGCACACTGTCCTCTGCATCCAGAAACAGAATCTCAAAATCATATCCTGCGGTTTTCATTCTGTCCAGAACAATTTCCAGTTCATCCAGGGAGCGACCGCTTCTCGCATCGATCCCCAGTGCCACATTCTGCACATCCTCTCCATGTATCTCCGGCATCAGTGACGCGAATTTCTCCAGCAGTGGAATCGGAAGATTATCTACGCAAAAATAATTTGCATCTTCCAGCATCTTCAAAGCTGCTGTTTTTCCTGCCCCTGATACTCCTGTAACTATTACAAAACGCATCTCTTATCTCCTGTCACTTTATATTCAGTCCAAATGCATCTCCGAAATTTCCCAGAAACTTCACTTCTGGTTCAAGAGTTACACCAAACTGTTCTTTTACCTTATCCTGTACATCTTTCATAAGTCTGCACACATCTGCTGCAGTTGCATTGTCTTTATTGATCACAAATCCACAGTGTTTCTCAGCCACCTGTGCACCGCCCGTCTGATATCCCCTCAGACCTGCATCCATGATCAGCTTGCCTGCAAAATACCCCTCCGGACGCTTAAATGTACTTCCTGCGCTCGGAAATTCCAGAGGCTGTTTGCCGACTCTCTGCTCAGTCAGTTCTTTCATTCTGGTCTTTATTGCTTCCTGGTCACCCTTTTCAAGCTCGATTACTGCTCCCAGCACCAGATAACCGTTTGTTTTTACAACACTTGTGCGGTATCCCATCTCAAGCTTCTCTGCCGGAAGAGTAAGAATCTCTCCGTTACCAGTCATAACCGTAACTTCTTTCAGCACATCTTTCATCTCTCCGCCATATGCACCTGCATTCATCACGACCGCACCGCCAAGTGTACCTGGAATACCGCCTGCAAACTCAAAACCTGTAAGTGATGCATTCTTAGCCGCTGATGCTATCTGGGAAAGCAAAGCACCCGCATTTGCACGGATCACATTTCCCTCAACAGAAATATCGCCGTAATTTCTGTAAAGCTGTATGATCACACCTCTGTATCCCTCATCACTGACCAGAAGATTGCTTCCATTGCCAAGGATAAAATACGGCAGTGATTCTTCTTTACATATCTCAATGATCCCTTTCACCTCTTTCGGAGAAGATGGCATTAAAAAGTAATCTGCCGGACCGCCGATGCGAAATGTTGTATGGCGCTTCATTGGTTCATCTGCTTTAACCTTCTCTTCTCCCAGCAGATTATTAAATTTCTCTATTACATTCTGATTCACAGATTTTATTCCTCTATCTTTCTATCTTATTTCCTGTTCTGTTTTATATTCTTTTATTATCATTCACAGCTAAAATATCCTGAAAACAGCAGCTTTCTGCTCTTTTAAGTTCCTGTATTGTCTACATCATCTTATCTTCCTGTATTTTATCCGGGATATGCTTCCTGATTTTCCCAGCAGTTCCCTGACTACCATACCTGCAAGCAGCATCCCCGCTGTTCCCGGTACAAAAGAAATACTTCCATGCGTCTGTACATCCGCAGTTCTCTCCCTAGAACACAGCACTTTCACTCTGCGGATCCCTTTTCTGCGCAGCTCCGCTCTTATCCGTTTTGCCATTGGACACATTTTGCTTCTGGAAATATCCATAATCTCCAGCCTTGACGGATCCAGCTTATCCTCCAGATCCATGCAGGATATGACAGGCACCCCACAGGCCTTCGCATTCTCGATCAGCAGAACCTTAGACTCTACAGTATTCATTGTATCTATTATATAATCATAATTTTTCAGATCAAACATCCCTGCAGTCTCGGCATTATAAAACGTCTCATATGTGTGTACCAAAATACCTTCATCAATATCTCTGATCCTCATCTTGGCAATCTGAACATTGCTTCTGCCAACAGTGGACCGCAGTGCATACAGCTGTCTGTTGATGTCCGTAACAGACACCGTTCCATTATCTACAAGCGCAAGACTCGCAACCCCGCATCTGGCCAGAGCCTCTGCAGTAAAAGAGCCGGTCCCGCCAAGTCCAAAAACAGCGATCCTTGCCCGGCTCAGCTTATCAGCACCTGTATCTCCAAGAAGCATCTCCATTCTGGAAAAAGCATCCGGCATACAAAAAACCTCCTACGAATCATTATCTGTATAGGACATTATACTATCTCTGTGCTCAAAAGTACAGTTCTTCATAGATTCTTTAGAATTGACGCATATTATTTTATAATTCCGCCATAATACATATCACAATCTTTTAGTCAGAACAACTCAGGAGGCAGCTATGCTACAGCAGATTTTTCTCGGATTTCTCGGACTTTGTTCCGGTTTTATCATTGCAGGAGGACTGGTCGGTCTTCTGATCGGTCTTTCTATTGTTCCCAGATATGCAGGCATTACTCATACTGCTGACCATATGATGCTGTATGAAGATATCACTCTGCTCGGGACAGAACTTGGAAATCTGTTCTACCTTTTTCACTGGAAAATCCCTCTCGGTACTCCGTTTCTGATCCTGTATGGACTCTTTTCCGGAATCTTTCTCGGAGGATGGATCATGGCACTTGCAGAAATGGCAGACATCTTTCCCATCTTTGCACGCAGGATCCGTTTCCAGCGCGGACTTTCCTTTACAATCCTGTGCGTTGCATTCGGAAAGACTATCGGCTCGCTGATTTACTATTATAATGGATGGATTCCATAATTTCCAGTTGAATTTATCGTCAGGCAAATATTCTTAATATGATCAGACAGCAAATCGGATAATCATATCTGCCAGCCTAAAAGAAAGGAACATTCTTATGTCAGACAATCATTCATCTCAGCAGAAACAAAAGCAATACGAAGACTATGTAAAAAAGATCACTCCCGTCCACAGCCTTGGCCTTAACATGTGTAAAGCATTTTTCACAGGCGGGATCATCTGTGTTCTGGGGCAGTTTATCCTAAATTATGCCGGAAAGCTCGGGCTTGACAAAGAGACTTCCGGTTCCTGGTGTTCTCTTATCCTGATACTTATCAGTGTCATCCTCACCGGCTGTAATCTCTATTCCAAAATCGGGAAATTCGGAGGAGCCGGAGGACTTGTTCCGATTACCGGATTCGCCAATTCCGTCGCAGCATCTGCTATTGAATACAAAGCAGAGGGACAGGTATTCGGCATCGGCTGTAAGATTTTTACCATTGCAGGACCTGTGATCCTTTACGGGATCCTGTGTTCCTGGATTCTCGGTGTTATCTACTATATTTTCAAATTTGCAGGAGGCCTTTTATGAACAGACAAATGACATGCGGTGCCTCAAGCATCGCTTTTCGAAATCCTGTTTTTATCCAGAGCTGTGCCTGTGTTGCCGGCCAGAAAGAAAGTGAGGGACCGCTTGGAACATGCTTTGATATTATAAATGAAGATCCCATGTTCGGAGCAGACACATGGGAAGCAGCTGAGAGTACGATGCAGAAGCAGGCTGCTACACTGGCAGTTCAGAAAGCAGGTCTTCAAAACAGAGATATCCGTCTTCTGTTTGCAGGCGATCTGCTGGCACAGACCGTTGCCTCATCTTTTGGAACAGCCGGACTGGGGATTCCATTTTACGGACTGTTCGGTGCATGCTCTACTATGGGCGAATCTCTTTCTCTGGGTTCCATGTGTATTGCCGGAGGGTATGGCAGTCATATCTTATGTGCAACCTCCAGTCACTTTGCCAGCGCAGAAAAGGAATTCCGTTTTCCCCTGGGATACGGGAATCAAAGACCCTTATCTGCTACCTGGACAGTCACTGGCGCCGGAGCCTGTGTACTCGGATGCAATCCGCCGACACGCGACTCTGCCAAAATATCCGGATCAGCTTCCGATACAACTTCTGCCGGAAACTCTGTCAGATATCCCGGCACTCTCAGAGACAACAATACCTGCGCCGTCATAACCGGCCTTACCACAGGCAGGCTTATTGATTTCGGCTTCAAAGATTCTTTTAATATGGGTGGCTGTATGGCACCTGCTGCCTGCGATACCATTGCACAGAATTTTAAAGATTTCAATCGTAAACCTGAAGATTATGATGCCATCTTCACTGGGGATCTGGGAATGGTAGGACAGAAGATTCTCTTTGATCTCCTGTCAGAAAAAGGCTTCGATATTTCTTCCAGACATCAGGACTGTGGAATGCTGATCTATGATCCGCAGACTCAGGATACCCATTCCGGCGGAAGCGGGTGTGGATGTGCCGCAACTGTTCTGGCAGGCCATATCCTGCCGAATATTATAAACGGAACATGGAAACGGATTCTGTTTGTACCTACAGGTGCACTGTTATCCAAGGTCAGCTTTAATGAAGGCGATTCTATCCCCGGCATTGCACATGCGGTTATTATTGAACAGTATCAGCTTCCAAATATTCCCTGAATCATGTATATAGTTTCACTCCGCAGCCATTGCTTACTTCACTCGAATCAAACGGATAAAATCATCCTCTTTGCGGCCTGTTCATAACCTAACAACTGCTTATTGCTTCTCACAATTGCAGCAGAGGACTTACTTGATTTGATTAAAATATAATTTATAAATTGATACCAGGAGGTAGTATTCATGGATTATTTTAACGCATTCTGGACTGGCGGGCTCATCTGTGCCCTGGTCCAGATCCTACTTGACAGGACAAAGCTCATGCCCGGCCGGATCATGGTTCTTCTGGTCTGCGCCGGCTCTGTCCTCAGCGCCATCGGTATTTATCAGCCATTTGCAGATTTTGCAGGAGCAGGTGCATCTGTTCCTCTTCTGGGATTTGGTAATGTATTATGGAAAGGAATAAAAGAAGCCATCGACGAAAACGGTCTGATCGGACTCTTCATGGGCGGTTTCACTGCATGCGCAGTAGGTGTTTCCGCAGCGCTTATCTTCTCCTATCTTGCAAGTCTGGTTTTCAAGCCGAAAATGAAAGGATGATTCAAAATGAGTGACACTCTTTATTTACAGTTAGATCAGAATATTCAGGTAGAACATCCTCATATCTATCTTCAGGATATTGCCAGCCTCTCCTGCAGCAACAGCAAAGTCCTGAACCGTCTTCGGGTAATGCCTGTTGCAAATCTTTCTCCTGATAAACCAGGCCGCTATGTAATGTCCGTTATGGATCTGATCACAGAAATCCAGAAAAGAGAACCCGACCTCGAAATCAATCCTATCGGAGAATCTAATTTTATCATCACATACAAAAACGAACCCGGCCCCAGACTTATCTGGCAGTGGTGCAAAATCATCTTCGTCGGACTGGCAACCTTTTTCGGTGCAGGATTCTCGATCATGACTTTTAACAACGATGTAGATCTGGGCAGCCTGTTCTCAGGCATCTATACTCAGGTCACCGGACAACCCTCTAATAACTTTACTGTTCTGGAGATCACCTATTCCATTGGCATCGGTCTTGGTGTCCTGTTCTTCTTTAACCATTTCGGTCATATGAAGATCACTACAGATCCGACGCCTATGCAGATACAGATGCGATTGTACGAAGACGATGTTAACACAACTATCATCGAAGATATTGACCGCATGAAACAAAAGTGATACACTGTCAGATGCCGGATTTTCTGATGAACATACCGCATCAGCCAATAAGGTCCTTTTAAATCTGGTAACCGAGTGTTCGAGACCTTCCACTCGTAAAAAAAATACTAAAGGAGATTATTGAATATGAAAAACAAAGGTACCCAGTTTCTGACAGAAGCAGCAGCGATCGGAGCAATTTATGTAGTTCTGACTTTATTGCTTGCACCACTAAGTTTTGGCGAAGTTCAGATCCGCTTTTCTGAGGCTCTGACTATTCTGCCATTCTTTACCCCGGCAGCAATTCCCGGACTGTTTATCGGATGTATCATTGCCAATCTTCTTGGAGGTGCGATTCCGGTAGATATCATTTTCGGAAGCATTGCAACTCTGATCGGAGCAGTATTCACTTACAAGCTTCGCAACAGTAATCGCTTCCTTGCACCAATTCCGCCAATCGCAGCAAATGCCATAATCGTGCCGTTTGTACTTCGCTTTGGATACGGAGTTAATCTTCCAATCCCACTTATGATGCTGACTGTAGGTATCGGTGAAGTAGTTTCCTGTGCAATTGTCGGACTGATTCTTCAGACCGCGCTTCTGAAATACAAGAATGTTATTTTCAGATCACAGAAAGCCTTATAAAGCTGATCCATAGATCACAGAGTGTGCAGATCATCCTGTCTGCACACTCTTTTTATATCTCCCCCGCTCTGTTATGTTCTCGTCGTTCACTATAACTGTTCTTTTAGTTGTTTCAGAATTCTTTTTTCCATTCTGGAAACTTGGACCTGTGAAATTCCCAGTTCTGCTGCTATCTCCGTCTGCGTCATATCTTTGAAATATCTCATGTAAATTAGTTGTCGTTCCTTTACCTTCAGTTTCTGTAAAATCTCATCCAGAAAAATCCGGTTCAATGCCAGATCCTGTCCATTTTCTTTTTCCTGAAGCCTGTCCATCAATGAAATATCATTTCCGTCGCCCTGATAGATAATCTTATGTAATGACTCTACTTCAGCTCCGGATTCCAGCGATATCAGTGCTTCCTCCACAGAAAGCTCCGCAGCTGCCGCAATTTCTTCCAGCACAGGCTCACGTCCCAGTTCTTTCTCCAGCTTCTCCCTTGCCGAATAAATCCTGACACAGTTTTCCTTCAGACTTCTGCTTACTTTCAGTATTCCGTCATCCCTCAGATAACGCCTTATCTCTCCTAGGATCATAGGAACTGCATAGGTTGAAAATCTCACATCATAAGATCTGTCAAAATGATCTATTGCCTTAAGTAGTCCAATACTCCCGATCTGCACCAGATCCTCCATCTCTACTCCACGTCCCAGAAATCTCTTTGCCACACTATACACAAGCCCTGCATTTTCCTCAAATATTGTATCTCTTGCCTCTTTATCTCCCTGTTGCGATTTTATGATCAGAGCAAGAGTATGATCCATTCCTACCTCCTGATTGTTTTCTTCATATGAACTATGGTTCCTTTTCCGACCTGTGACTCTACGGTCACTTCATCCATAAATGCTTCCATAAACGTAAATCCCATTCCTGAGCGGTCTTTCTCCGGCTTGGTTGTAAAAAGAGGTTCCATAGCTTTCGGGATATCACTGATTCCAACTCCCTGATCAATTACATCCACCCAGAGTGTTTCTTCCTGCATTCTGCAACAAACCTCTATTTTTTGTACGGTTCCCTCATAAGCATGGATAATACAGTTTGTTACCGCCTCAGATACCGCTGTTTTTAAATCTGCCACTTCTTCCAGTGTAGGATTCATCTGCGTACAAAAAGCTGCAACTGTAACCCTCGCAAGCCCTTCATTCTCAGGGCGGCTGTCAAATACCAGCTTCATTTCATTGGTGTTTTGCTTCATATTCCCTCCCCCTTCCTCAAACTTTCCCACATATCTCAACAAATTTGTATACTCCGGACAAATGTAGCAGTTTCTCTATGTATGAACTTACTCCTGTTGCCTGTATACAGTCGCCGCGCATTCCCATTGCCCGATATCGTCCCATGATCAGTCCAATTCCCGAACTGTCCATAAACGCAGTCCCCGAAAAATCAAACGTAATTGTCCGAATATATTTCTTTCGGATAATCTCATCAGAATCTCTCCGTATTTCGTCTGTCACCATATGATCTACTTCCTTTGGAAGGTGAATGATCAGACAATTTCCCTGTATTTCAAATCTGTTCTCCATAAAACTCCTCCTTTTCACTGATTTTTTGTAAGAAAAAAGAGACACATGAATTTCATGCATCTCTTTTGTATCTTCATTATTAATATTCTCTTTTCATGAAACAAACATCCCAGTCTTAATCTGTCCACTAGAGCATGTTTGAAAAAGGCTTTCTGCAAGATGTGCGTCACAATTTGTAGGAGATTTTGTTCGGATGAGGGCGTCGTAGCGGGCTACGACAACCGAATTCGTACAAAATATACCGCAAAGTGAGGCGTGCAGACTGCGGGAATGCTTTTTCAAACACTCTCTAGTACTCTGAATCATCATAGGAATTATCATCGCTATAACCACCATCATAATCCCCATTGTCATAAGATCCATTATCATAGGAACTATCGTCATAACCTGAGGTATCATAAGAACTGTCATCATAACTTCCGTCATCTCCGGAATCTGAATACACATCGCCTGCAACATCTGCATTGTCTCCGTTATCCGTGCCACCTGTACTATCCGTTCCATCAGATGACGCATCTGACGATGTGCTGTCTGTTGTTCCCTCAATTCCCGTTGTTCCTGTGCTGTTACAGATCGTATTATAAATTCCTTTAAGGTCTGCAGACAGTAAATCCGCATACACATTCTGAATCTTAAGTGCAGCTTCATCCATATTCTGCTGCTGAAATGCCGCATATGCTTCCAAAAGTGCCTCGTAGCTGCTGCTTTTCTTCTTCTCTTCTTCGATCTGTTTGGAAGCAGCCTCAACCGTATCTCCGGATTCCTGCGCCTGACTCTGTGCTTTTGTCAGCTCTGCGCCCTGGCTGGATACTGCATCACTGTACTTCACAATCTGTTGATTTGCTTCTCTGTAAATTCCCTGTCGTATCGCAGGAACAGCCAGCAGATAAAACGCCAGTAAGCCTGCAGCAAATCCGGCAACCAGTGTAAAGAACAATGAAACCCTTGACTTCTCCTTATATGGAGCCGTCGGGATCACCATGTCTTTGCTGATACTTCCAATATCCTTTTCCTCGGAATTTTTATTTCCAAAGCGACTCTTTTTCTGACGGTCCAGACGAGTCGATACTCCGGTCTGCTCATCAATCTCACTTAAAAAGCGCAAAGTTGTTGTATTGGTCTTATCAATCTTTGCTGCTCTTCGAAGAGTTCTTCGAGCCTTATTGTACTCTCCCTCTTTCATCTGAACCAGAGCAAGTAAATGGTAGCCCTTGATCAGCTTCGGATTCTGAGTCAGAATCTTCTTCAGTCTGATCGCTGCCATATCTTCATGACCCTCTCTGCAGAGATTCAGCGCATCATTATACTTTCTGATCGTCTCGTTAATTGCCTCAAGTTTATTGGAATTTGCCTGAAGTTTATTGATATATTCCGACGCCAGGTTTCTGGACGGCTGCAGATTCTTGCTGATCACCCATTCACTGAGCGCCGCCACAACCTCACCGGTTTCAAAATACACCAGACCCAGAAGATTTCTTGCCTGAATATTATGCTTATTATACATAAGACTCTGTTTCAGACAATTGATCGCACCTGACAGGTCACGGACACTGGCTTTCTCCAGCCCCTGGTTGTAATACTGTCTGGAAAGATAATCCACTTTCTTCTGTATCAGCACATTACATCCACATTTCGGGCAGTAGTCCAGATCCTTGTCCACCAGGAACGCACCACAATTCATACAATTCATGTGTTTCTCCTTATTTCACCCGTCTGCCGCTCTTTGCCTCACGGAGAACTTCCTGGAGAACATCCAGGATATCTGTCAGTTCTCTCTCATAAATCGCCCCTTCCGCATCTGCTACATCCAGACATGGCTCAAATTTCTTCAATTCTTCTTCGTAATCTATCATTTCTTATTTCTCCTGATCACATCTTTAATCTCACCAACAAGATACAGTGAACCCACACAGAAGAGCATACCGTCATCCCCCTTTGCTTCCAGAGCTCTGGCAAATGCCTGTTCAATATCCTCAACTGCTTCCACAGATTTTGCACCTGCTTCTGTAAAAAGCTTCGCAAATCTCTCCGCAGGAACTTCACGATATCCGCCTACTGAAGTTACAACCACATGGCGGAATGTGATCCTGCTGCAGATCGTATGTATCATATCTGTAAAATCTTTGTCATCCACTGCTGAGAAAAGCAGAGTCAGCGGACATTCTTTCTGGAAATGCTCTGCTGTCTCCACAAACTTCTCTACCCCATCCTCATTATGCGCACCATCCACGATCACGCCAGGAAGTACAGTCTCCATTCTTCCCTGCCAGCGTGTTCTCTCAATTCCCTCATGGATCTTATCCATAGATACCGGGATTACATTCTGCAGAATCTCGATGGTCTTTAATGCAAGTGCACTGTTCATCACCTGATATTTTGCAATAAACGGAATAGAAAAAACTGTATCCCCATAATAATCATTATGGAATGAAAAATCAATGCCTGCAGAAGTATTTCTGATAATTTCCGTATCTTCTCTCTTTACTTCATAAGCCGGACTTCCCAGTTCTTTTGCCTTTGCGCTAATCACGGCTGCCGCATCCGGATCATTTCCATCATAGATCACCGGCACGCCAGGTACGATAATTCCCGCTTTCTCTCCTGCGATCTTCGCCACAGTATCACCCAGATACTGCATATGATCCAGACTGATAGAAGTAATGACACATGCCACCGGATTCTCTACTGCTGTAGTCGCATCCATTCTGCCGCCCAGTCCTGTTTCCAGAGTCACATAATCCACACCTGCCTCTGCAAAGATCACCATTCCCATCAGGAACAGCATTTCAAAGTAAGTCGGATGATAACTTCCCTCTGCAACCAGTTCATCAGAAAGTGCTTTTACTTTCTCGAAAGCTTTCAGGAATGTATCATTGTCAATATTTACCTCATTGATCTGAAATCTCTCATTGATCTCAACCAGATGAGGAGAAGTAAACAGTCCGCAGGAATATCCTGCTTCACGCAGAATGGAAGTCAGGAATGCACATGTGCTGCCTTTTCCATTCGTACCTGCTACATGGATCACCTTAAATTTATCCTGAGGATTGCCAAGTCTCCTTAAGCATTCCTTTGTGTGATCCAAACTGTTCTTCTTTGTAAATTTCGGAGTTTCATCAATATAAGCAACTGCTTCTTCGTAATTCATAAAAAATTCCACCACTTATCTATAATGTATTTGAGATATCCAAGATTGCAAAACTGTTTTAACAACGGAGCAATCCGTAGATATCGGGGTAACCCCCGCAACTTTTCTAGTTACTCTAACATTATATAATAGTGGTGGAAGATGTCCAGTACCAATCGTAATATTTTATCCGACAAAATCTGGAGACGAATATTTATTCCGCATCCGTACTTTCACTTAATTTCCATTTATTACTTGAATAAAGTGCATAACAGGAACGGTCATAACTCTTGCTCAACGGTTTCCTGGTCGAACTGTTACTTCTCTGAATTACCGCCAGCCTGTCGAAATCATTCAGTTCCGTACCTGTGATCATCAGTGTGGTCGGATTGATATAAACCGTATCATACCATTCTCCATTCAGCTTCACTTCACTGGACGGCGTAAATTCCGTTCCCTTAATGTAGTATGTATGATCCGCCTCTGAGATGCACTGAATAGAATCCAGAGTCACATCATAGATTCCCATCCGCATTCTGGTACGCAGATAAGGGCTTTCGCCGCCATAAGAATAACGCTCTCCGTAAAGCAGGTCATACTGTAAAGTTTCCAGATCCACCTGATAATTCTTGGTGTTTCTTCTTGCCTGATGATAACGGAAAATCGTTCCCTCATGAATACCTACACGATCCATAACCTCTGCTGCCATCTGATATGCTGCAAGATTCTCATCCTTCTTCTGAAGTCCAAAATTATCCCACATCACATACTCTGTCTGGAACAGATATTTGTTATCCAGATCCTCAACGGTCAGTCCCATAGTCGGCAGATGATCACCATACATAACCAGAACCACATCCTCAGGATAATCTGCCAGCTTGTCTGTCAGCTCTTTGACGAAATTATCCATCTCATGGATCTCATTTACATAGTATTCCCACTTGTTATTCTCTTCCTCTGTAGGTGCACCGGAAACCGTGATCTCCGGATCCTCCAGAATCTGCTCATCCGGATATGCTCCATGTCCCTGCACGGAAATCGTATACACATAGTCCGGTCCTTCTGTAGAATCCAGACACTTCAGAATTTCATCTGTCAGAACTTCATCCTTCACCCAGCCATTTGGATTTTTCTCATCTTCTCTTGCCATATACTCTTCTGAAGTAAAGGTGTCAAATCCGAGGTTCGGGAAAATCGATCTTCTTCCATAGAAATTCGCCTCATTGTTATGAACTGCATGAGTGGTATAACCCAGATTCTTCAGTACATAAGGAGCACTCTCACAGGTAGTTTCTTTCAGGATACTCTTATACGGATATTCACCCGGTCCAAAATAGTGCATGCTCATTCCGGTGATAGATTCAAACTCCGTATTTGCAGTTCCCGCACCGACAGACGGAACTTTATAATATCCGGAAGAATATTCTTTCATCAGCTTACGGAATGTCGGAATCGGGTCTTCAGAAATATTCAGATAATTTACCAATGTAGGATCAAAAAATGATTCCAACTGTAAAAACAGAATATTCGGGCGCTTTTCTTCCTGTGTCTCCGGGAGATTCTTTTCCGTCTTCTCAATCCTCTGGATTTCCTTCTCAGAGTAATCCCTCGGACAGCTGATACCTGTGTTAAAAATTGTAGTTGCGAGACAATAAGGATAACCATAATCCTCATATGCAAAAGCAATATTTCCAAAGTAATTGGAAAGTACCCTCTTCTCCAGTGCCAGCTGTGTGCTTCCTGCAAAAAGAGCAACTGCCAGCAGGATCAGAGGAATATTATAACGATACTTAATCTTATTCTTATACTTCGGTCCCTTGATCAAAAGGATCAGAAGTAAAATAACCAAAATTCCAAACAGGATGCAGACTGCCACAACACCTGCAGCAGGCAGGTATTTGTTGGCAATCTTCATTGCATCTGTGATCAGATGCAGATCCGGTCCGGTAAAAGGTGTAACACGGTTCAGCAGGAGAACACCGTTAATAATGGCCAGTATCAGCCAGAACAGCGTAACCAGTACTCTCCAGAATACTCTCCTGTGAAACAGATAAACAATCAGTGACGAGGTAAAAATGAATGCTGTATTATATGCAAAAACCAATGGTTTCTGTGTCATATAATTCCATGCTTCTATAAACGAGTGACGGCAGATTGCCTCCATAACAAAATATCCCGCTGCGCTGGCAAGTACATGGAGTAAAAGGGAGATTTTGTTACAAATCTTGTACAATTTCATCTAAACACTCCCTTATTTCTTAAGCTGCTCTAACTGTCCTTTAACCTTATCCATCATTTCTTTGTATTTTGCAAGCTTGTCTTTCTCCGCATCCACCTTGGCAGCAGGTGCCTTGTTTACGAAGTTCGGATTATTCAGCATACCTTCGCATCTTGCGATCTCTTTTGTGAGACGTTCTGTTTCTTTTGTAAGACGTTCGATTTCTTTATCTTTGTCAATCAGGTCTTCTAACGGCATGTATACAACTGCATTGGAAACAACTACAGAAACTGCATCATCGCTGATTCCGTTCTTGTCTGTCTGTACCAGGATCTCTTTTGCAAATGCAAGATTTACAAAGGATTTCTTACTGCTTTCATACATAGCAGCTGTGTCAGCATCTTTTGCTACGATATGCAGACTTGTCTTGCGGTTGTTCGGAACATTCATTTCTGTTCTGGTATTACGGATACCTCTTACAACCTCTTTGAAGCCCTCGATTGCTTTCTCAGCATCCGGGAAGTTTCTCTCTTCTCTGTATACAGGCCAGTCGGAGATCATAATGGACTCTTCTTCCGGAAGAAGTGTACAGTAGATTTCCTCTGTAATAAATGGCATATATGGATGAAGAAGCTTCAGACCTTCTGTCAGTGCAGTTCTTAATGTCCAGAGTGCATCGTTTGCAGCCTTCGGATCTTCCTCTGCCTTCCACAGACGAACCTTAGCCATCTCAATATACCAGTCGCAGAGTTCATCCCACAGGAAGTCATAAACTTTCTGTACTGCAATACCAAGTTCATATTTTTCCATGTTCTCTGTAGCTTCGCGGATCACTGTATTTAAGTGAGACAGAATCCATTTATCCTCTGCACAGAGATCATTTAAGTTCTCCGGCTCTGTCACTGTCTTGCCTTCCAGGTTCATCATGATGAAACGGGAAGCATTCCAGATCTTGTTTGCGAAGTTACGGCTTGCTTCTACCTTTTCCCAGTAGAAACGCATATCATTTCCAGGTGCATTACCTGTCATCAGAGTAAGACGAAGAGCATCTGCGCCGTATTTATCAATAACTTCCAGAGGATCGATACCGTTTCCAAGAGACTTACTCATCTTACGTCCCTGGGAGTCACGTACCAGACCATGGATCAGTACATGATGGAACGGAACCTGATCAGTCTGCTCCAGAGCAGAGAATACCATACGGATAACCCAGAAGAAGATAATGTCATATCCTGTAACAAGTACATCTGTCGGATAGAAATATTCCAGTTCCGGTGTTTTCTCCGGCCAGCCAAGTGTGGAGAATGGCCATAATGCAGAACTGAACCAGGTATCCAGTGTATCCTCATCCTGATGAAGATGTGTGCATCCGCATTTCGGGCATTTCTCAGGCATTTCTCTTGCAACAACTACTTCACCGCACTCATCACAGTAATAAGCCGGGATTCTGTGTCCCCACCATAACTGTCTGGAAATACACCAGTCGCGGATATTCTCAAGCCAGTGAAGATATGTCTTGTCAAAACGGGACGGAACGAATTTCAGATCTCCGTCATCCAGAGCTTTGATCGCAGCCTTTGCCATCTCGTCCATCTTTACAAACCACTGTGGTTTGATCATTGGCTCTACCGTTGTACCGCAGCGGTCATGTGTTCCAACACTGTGATTGTGCGGAACTACTTTTACCAGAAGTCCAAGTGCATCCAGATCAGCGACCATTGCCTTACGTGCTTCGTAACGGTCCATACCTGCGTATTTTCCGCCAAGCTCGTTGATGGTCGCATCGTCATTCATAATGTTGATCTCTTCCAGATTGTGACGGCGTCCAACCTCAAAGTCGTTAGGGTCATGAGCAGGTGTGATCTTTACACATCCTGTTCCGAATTCTTTGTCTACATATTCATCGGCGATCACCGGAATCTCTCTGTCTGTGAGAGGAAGCTTCAGCATCTTGCCGATGAGATCTTTGTAGCGCTCATCTTCCGGATTTACGGCAACAGCAGTATCACCCAGCAGGGTTTCCGGACGTGTAGTTGCAATCTCTACGAAACGTCCCTCTTCCCCTACGATCGGGTAATTAATGTGCCAGAAAAATCCGTCCTGATCCTCATGCTCAACCTCTGCATCAGAGATGGAAGTCTGGCATACAGGACACCAGTTGATGATTCTGGAACCTTTGTAGATATAGCCTTTTTCGTATAATTTGATAAATACTTCCTGTACTGCTTTGGAACATCCCTCATCCATTGTGAAACGTTCTCTCTCCCAATCTGCGGAAGCCCCCAGTTTCTTTAACTGATTAATGATCTTTCCACCGTACTCCTCTTTCCATGCCCATGCATGTTTTAAGAATTCCTCACGGCCGATATCGTGTTTGTCGATACCTTCTTTTTTCAGCTTGTCGATAACCTTAACCTCTGTAGCAATTGCTGCATGGTCAGTTCCCGGCTGCCATAATGCTTCATAGCCCTGCATTCTCTTGAAACGGATCAGGATATCCTGCATAGTTTCATCCAGCGCATGTCCCATGTGAAGCTGACCGGTTACGTTTGGCGGCGGCATAACAATAGTAAACGGTTTCTTGTCCGGATTTACTTTTGCATGGAAATATCCATTGTCCATCCATTTTGTGTAAAGACGCTCTTCGATTCCCTTAGGATCGTAAGTTTTTGCAAGTTCTTTGCTCATAATGTCCTCCTGATATTCTATATCTGTAATAAAAGTATCTGCGGATCACTCCGCTGTAAAGCAGCCCACGGCTCTATCATTATTAAATAAGCCTGTTCGATTAAAAAAGCCCTCTGCACGCATTATACGTGCAAAGGGCGACATAGATCGCGGTACCACCTTAGTTTATATCTCTCATTCCCTTAACGCGGGATACGTGAAAGCCTACCATGCGCGTATATAAATCTCAGTATTATCATACCACTCACTTCAGCCTCCCGGCTCCAAAGCTACCTTCAGCGCTTCTGTTCCCGGGAAACCTTCCAGCTTATAAGCTTCCCTCTCTGTGGGGCATTACCGCCTACTCCTCTTTTTCACAGCCTTTTTCTGGATTCTACTATAATGAAAAAAGCTTTTTTTGTCAAGGATGTTTCATGGGATTTCACAAATTTATGCCGGAGTGTGTTTAAAAAATACTTTCCGCAAGAATTCATAAAAACAGCGAGCAAACATTTTGTTTACTCGCTGTAAAAGAAATCCTAACTATGTTCTTTTTTAAAAAGGGATTTTTATCTGCTATATTATTTACAGAGCTTTTTAAACTCATCTGCTACGAACTGAACTTTCGTACCGATTACAACCTGAACAGAATTTTTACCAGGTCTGATCACACCGGCAACACCGGCTGATTTGATTTTCTTTTCATCAACAGCTGTATAGTCTTTGATTTCCAGACGAAGTCTTGTAATGCAGTTATCAATAGATGCAACGTTTTCTTTTCCGCCAACACCTTCTAAGATAATTTTTGCAACTTCTGTAAAGTTATCGTTTGCAAGCTTTACAGTTGTTTCATCTGTATCATCATCTTCTCTTCCAGGAGTCTTCAGATCAAATTTAAGAATTGCAAATCTGAATACCACATAGAATACAATGAATGCTGCGATTCCCAGAGGAATGATCAGCCATGTTTTCTGTGCTGCAGGCAGAGATGCTGAGAACAGAAGGTCTGTTGCACCTGCTGAGAATGAGAAGCCTGCACGGAAT
Source organism: Blautia sp. MSJ-9 (assembly GCF_018919065.1). Lineage (GTDB taxonomy): Bacteria > Bacillota > Clostridia > Lachnospirales > Lachnospiraceae > Blautia_A. The sequence continues at coordinate 18,769 of NZ_JAHLQG010000027.1, forward strand.
CCTAATAATACTGTGACAACGGTAAAGATACCATATAATAATGCATAAATAACATAGAGTCCAGGAGCCAGGAACATGAAACCAAATTCGAATGGCTCTGTAACACCACAGATAAATGAACAGATTGCTGCGGAAGCTACCAGACCAATGGCAACTTTTTTCTTATTGTCCTTTGCACACTGGATCATTGCCAGAGCTGCACCAGGAATACCAAACATCATACATGGGAAGAAGCCGGACATATACATTCCAAGGCTCCAGCTTACATCTGCAGATGTCTCACCTGCCCAGAAATGAGTCAGGTCGCCAAGTCCGATCGTATCGAACCAGAATACATTGTTTAATGCGTGATGCAGACCTGTAGGAATTAAAAGTCTGTTCAGGAATGCATAGATACCAGCTCCAAGAGCTCCCATTCCGGAAATTGCGTTACCGATGGAAATCAGTACACCGAAGAGGATTGGCCATACAAACAGTAAAACTACGGATACAAGAATAGATACAACACCTGCGATGATCGCTACACAACGTTTACCGCTAAAGAAAGAAAGCCAGTCCGGTAATTTTGTGCTTTTGAATTTGTTGTAACATGTAGATCCGATCACACCTGCAAGGATACCGATAAACGGGTTGGCGATTTTGTTAAATGCCAGTGTTTTGTCTGCATTGTCTGCGATAGACGGGAACAGTGTGGTAACAAATCCTGTGCTTAACAGTGTTGTGATCATAAGCCAGGAAGCAAGGGCTGCAAGACCGCCTGTACCATCGTGGTCATCTGACATACCCACACCTACGCCGATTACGAATAACAGTGCCATATTCTCGATCAGGGCACCGCCGGCTTTTACAAGGAAAATACCAACCATCGGACCAAATCCGGTGATATCACCACCCTGCATACTTGCAGGACAAAGCAAATAACCAATACCCATGAGGATACCGCAGATTGGAAGACAAGCTACCGGTAACATCAGGGCTTTTCCTAATTTCTGTAAATACTTCATACTTTTTCCTCCTTAGATAGAATGATTTACTCTTTCAAATCCCCTTTTATTTATTTTTATCCGGACACCTCCGGAAAAAATACATGATTATTATTTTGTGATCACAATCACATCATCACCGGGCTGTACCTCTTTGTTATCCAGCCCCCGGACATCTCCATAGTCATCTGTGTTACAGATAACAACAAGTGTACTGATATCATATCCTGCAGCTTTGACCTTTTCCAGATCAATCTCCAGAATCAGATCTCCCTTCTTTACTGCATCACCGGAATGTACATGGCCTGTAAATCCATCACCGCCCATTTTGACTGTATCCAGACCCACATGGACCAGAATCTCCACACCATCAGTTGTAGTAAGACTGAATGCATGAAGGGTATCAAACAGTGTTTCAATTGTTCCGTCTGCAGGCGCATAAATTTTTCCGTCTGACGGAAGGATCGCTGCACCCTTTCCCAGCATCCCCTCACTGAAGGTCGGGTCATTTACACTGGAAAGAGGAACTGTTTTCCCCTTCACCGGAGATCCAATGATCAGTTCAGGTGCCTTTTTCTTCTTAAAAAAATCAAACATACTTAAAAGCCTCCTTCTTTTTTACATTTATAATTATCATTTTATAAATCTATAGTAGTAACTCTGCGGATATGCACAGACAGATACATAATTTCTTCCTCAGACAATCTGCTGCCGGTTGCCTGCATGATATATTCTGCAACCTTTACACTGCATTGATATTCCCTGGGATATTTCCGCTGCATCAACAGGGACAGCTCTCTGTCCTCGCTGGAAAGCAGCTCCTTCCGGTAAATCCGCTGTATCAGAAACTTGATATGTGTCATAAAGCGCTCATAATGTAAAGATGATTCATCCAACAGTATTCCCAGATCACGTTCCACAATATCCACGATTGCCTGCATCTGATCCGGAAACTTCACTGCATCCCGGATATCTGTACCATATTCTGCATTTACGAAATGAAGAGCAATGAATCCTGCTTCATCCTCCGGCAAAAGAATACCAAGTCTGTCCTGGATCAGCTCCAATGCATAAATTCCTAATTGGAATTCCTGAGGATAAAAGCGCTTGATTTCCCACAATAATGCATTCTGCGGTTCTATTCCCTGACTCACTCTTTCAATTGCAAAATTAATATGATCCGTCAGTGTCACATAAATGCTCTGATTCAGTTTTAATTTCAGATGATCCTTTGCATGAGAGATGATCTCATCTGAAATCCTCACACGTTCCAGCGGCATATTCGCCAGCAGTTCCTTGAACTGTTCTGCCAGTGTCCGGCTTTTAATGCGAAAGATTTTACTGATCTGATCAGCAGGAACCACTTCTCCCTGTTTCTTTTTGAAACCAATTCCCCGTCCCATCACAATTACTTCTGCACCGGATTTCTCATATGCCGAGATAATATTGTTATTGATCACTTTTTCAATTATGATATTATCCATGTCTTTCCTTTTCCAAACGATATGTTTCCTGACAGCGGAGTAATTTCCCTGTAACGTAACAAGAAAGAATCCTGCTTACAGGAACATTACGAAGTAATTTCCCTGTAACATAAAAAAACCAGAATTTACAGACTGATTTTCTCAGCCATAGATTCTGGTTTTGCCTGCCTAACAGTAACAATCCGTATGTTTTTAATTAATAAAGCCATTATAACAAAGTTACAAAAATACGTCAACCCCACTTTTTTATTTTGTCAAAAATCGCTATTGTATTTTCATTCTTCTTTGTGTTTTATCTGATATATTTCACATTTTATCCTGTATTTTTCTATTTCTTCTTTCCTGCAATAAAGTGACAAATCGTTTATTCCACACTTTTCAGGGATTCTACCATGTCAATCTTCTTTAATTTCTGATGCATAAACAGATTTACGATCATGGAGAATCCAATTGTCAGCAGTCCGCAGTACAGGAAACTGACAGGATTAATATTTCTTCCGAACATGACCGCATCCACTTCCACAGTACGGATAATATATCTGTGCAAAAAGATTCCGAATACAGCCCCTGTCAGCACGCCGATGAGGGTAAGGATAACATTCTCCCTGTATACATAGGCAGAAACTTCGTTATCATAGAATCCCAGTACCTTCAGGGTTGCCAGTTCTCTCTGGCGTTCCGTAATATTGACATTGTTCAGATTATACAGGACTACGAAAGCAAGCATTCCCGCAGAAATGATCAGCACTATGATCACCGTATCCAATGCTCCCAGCATTCTATGAAGCTGGGCCTCCAGACTGCTGGTATAGCTGATACTTAACGCAGCCGGATACTTCAGGATCTCATTTCCCACCTCAGATTCTGATTCTTTATATTCCTCTTTTACCGTGAATACAGTTGCAGAATAGTTCGGCTTCTCCCCGAAGGTCTGTTCATAGACATTTCCTGTCATATAAATATAATGTCCCATGTAATTCTCTGTCACTGCTGCGATCTTTGTCTCATAATTTTTTCCATCCTTTGTGATGGTCATGGTATCCCCGACCTTCAGTCCTGTCAGGGTTGCCGTCTTCTCACTGATCACTGTACCTGCATCCGTCAGCTTATACTTCTCTTTTGTCTTTCTGTCCTGAAGCGTTACATCCTTATTAAAGGTCTCAAGATTCTCAGGCACATAAACATATACGCTAATATTGGATTTATTTCTGGGAACACTCATCTTGGTAAACTGGACATGAGTATATCTCTCAATCTGACTGTTATTTTTCAAAAACTCATCCAGCTCCTGTCTCTCCTTATCCGTTGCCTCCTCATCATCAATGATCGTTCCTGTATAATGCTGAAGCTCCTGATACTGCCGTCTGGCAATATCCATAATAGAATCCCTGAGTCCAAAACCTACCAGCATCAGCGCCATACTTCCCGAAATACCGAAAATCGTCATAAAGAAACGTTTTTTATATCGGAAAAGGTTTCTCAGAGTAGATTTCCATGTAAAATTCAAGTGCTTCCAGAAAAGCGGGATCCGTTCCAGCAGGATTCTCTTACCCTCTTTGGGAGCAGGAGGACGCATCAGTGATGCCGGAGTTTCCGCCAGTGCCCTGTAACAGGAGAAAATGGTGGCTCCGACAGTACACACAGTTGCCGCACCTGCTGCTATCATTGCAAATTTAAACTCATAACGGATCTGGATATTGTTCATCATGCCCTTGTACATAATGCCATACCCGTTAATAATAACCAACGGCAGGATCTTCTCTCCGATCAGAATTCCCAGAATACTGCCTCCCACAGTGGCAAGAAAGGCATACAGTAGATATTTGGATGCAATCGCATACTTGCCGTATCCCAGAGCCTTCATTGTACCGATCTGGGTTCTCTGTTCCTCCACCATTCGTGTCATGGTAGTCAGACTTACCAGTGCAGCCACCAGGAAAAAGATAACAGGGAAAACCTGTCCGATACTTCTCATTCTGTCTGCATTATCCCCATAATCTGAATATTCCGGCAGATCATTGCGGTCCGTTACCATCCATTCCGGCATACTGATATCATCGATTTCATCCTGAGCATCCTGAATCTTCTTCTCACCGTCTGCGATTTCTTTCTCTGCATCCTTCTTACCGTCTTCGTATTCTTTTTTACCTTCTTCCAGATCCTTCTCCGCTTTTTTGATGTCCTTTCTGGAACCCTTCAGCTTCTGCTCGTTCTCTGAGATTTCCTTCTCGCCATCCCTCAGCTTCTGCTCATTGTCGGCAATCTCTTTCTCACCGGAAGCAAGCTTCCCTTCATTCTCCCGGATCTGTGCTTCTCCTGAAGCAAGTTCTGCCTCCTTCTCCTCTAACTGAGCCTGACTGGAATTTAATTTTGCTCTTGCAGCATCGATCTGTTCCTGTGCTGACTCAAGCTGGGCTTCTTTTTCCTGAATCTCTTTTCTAGCAGGCTCCAGCTTCTTCTCCTGAGCCTTTACTTCTTTCCATCCTGCATCAATCTTTGCCTGAGCATCGGGAAGCGCAGCCTCCTGTTGGTTTAATTCCGCTTCCTTTGTATCAAGTTGGGCAAGTCCGCTCTCCACCTGGCTTAACCCACTCTCCAGTTCACTTCTCGCTGCTGCGATCTGGTTTCTGGATGCTTCCAGCTGGGCAGCCTGACTGTCCACCTGCTCCTGATAAGCAGAAACCTGTGCTGCCAGAGCCGCCAGGTCTTCCTCAGAATATGTGCCTGAAGCTTGTGCCTGCTCATACTGTGCCTGCAATGCTGCAAGCTGACTTCTGGCACTCTCTAATTGAGCCTCTCCTTCGGAAAGCTGGGCCTCCTGCTGCTCAATCTGGGCAAGTCCCTGATTGCAGCTTTCCTTTTTGGCATTTAAGTCCTGTCTGGTTGCTGCAATCTGCTCTCTGCCTGACTGAATCTGCGCCTTTCCATTGTCAAGTTCCTGCTGGCTCTGGGTAAGCTGCGTCTTTGCATCCGCAATCTGCTTCTCACCGGCGCTTAACTGATTCTTGCCATCCTCAAGCTGTGCTTTTCCATCATCAAGCTTTGCCTGGTTCTCTGAAGCCTCCGCCCATCCTGCATTCAGCTGTTCCTTTGCAGATGCGATCTGTGCTCTGCCACTGGCAAGCTGCTCTTTCGCACTGGCAAGCTGGGATCTGCCATCCTCTAACTCCTTCTTTGCATCTGCAAGCCGGGCTTTTCCGTCCTCCAGTTCCTTTTTTGCATCTGCAAGCTTTTTCTTGCCATCCTTATATTCCTTCTTGCCATCTTTTAACTTCTTTTTGCCGTCCTCCAGTTCCTGTCTGGCATCCGCAAGCTTCTCATTAGCTTCCTTCTTTCCGTCTTCAAGTTCCTGTCTGGCATCTGCAAGCTTGTCATTGGCTTCCTCTACAATCTCATCATATCTGACCTGACACCGTTCTGCCTCAATCCCCTCCACTCGCTCCTGCACTCGCTCTATCAGGGAATCATAAGCATCTGTATAGCTGATCAGATCCTGTGCCCCATGAGCCTGCACATAGATCTGTGTATAAACCTCCTGGTCAAAATCCTCAGGGAGCACATAAGCAAATCCATTAACCTCACCGGAACCAAGAGTAGAGTTTCCCCGGTTATAGGATATGTAAAGCGGACTCTCACCTAAACCCACAACTGTGTAATCTGTCTTTTTCAGCAGTTCGCTGTCTCCGCCCTCTTTCAGGGTAATCTGATCACCCACCTTATATCCATTGCTCTCAGCAAAAATACAATCAAGGAAAATCTCTCCGCTTTTTTCCGGAGCTTTTCCCTCTGTCACTGAGATCCGGTTCATGGTTTGATCCACAGCTTCCACATGAAGTACCTTCTGCTTCTCGCCTTCTCCACACATTACATCTGTACCATAGGCGCCCTCTGCATTCTCTACTCCATCCACCTGCTTAATGGCAGCTACATCATCCTCCGTCAGTCCCAGAGTTCCCACTACTTTGATATCCATAAGATTGGTTTCATCATAATAGGCATCACCTGAGAAGCGCATATCCGGTGACGACGCCTGTATTCCGGAAAAGAATGCAACTCCCAGAGCAACGATCATAAATATGGAAATAAACCTGGCCTTACTTTTGCGTATCTCCATCCAGAAATCTTTATGCATTGCTTTCATATTCATCACCTACCATTCTATCTCCTCTATGGGTGTAGGATGGTCATTCATTGTCATCCTGGAAACCTTGCCGTTCTTGATCTTGATCACACGGTCTGCCATAGGTGTCAGCGCCGAGTTATGGGTAATGACAATCACTGTCATTCCACGCTCCCTGCACATATCCTGCAAAAGCTTTAAGATTGCCTTACCAGTCTGGTAGTCCAGTGCACCTGTGGGCTCATCACACAGTAAGAGCTTGGGATTCTTCGCCAGTGCCCTGGCAATGGAAACTCTCTGCTGCTCACCACCGGAAAGCTGTGCCGGGAAATTGGTCAGTCTGTCCTTCAGTCCCACTTCCTCCAGAACCTCCCTGGCATCCAGCGGATTTTTACAGATCTGCAATGCCAGTTCTACGTTCTCCAGCGCTGTAAGATTAGGCACCAGATTATAGAACTGGAATACAAATCCAATATCATTTCTCCGATAACCGGTAAGCTGCCTGCTGTTATATCTGGCAATATTCCTTCCATCCACCAGAACCTCTCCGCTGGTAGCCTGATCCATACCCCCAAGAATGTTCAGCACTGTCGTCTTGCCCGCACCGCTGGGACCAACGATCACTACGAACTCTCCCTTGGCAATCTCAAAGCTGATCTCATCCACTGCAACGATCTTTACTTCCTTTGTTCCATATATCTTGGAAACCTTATCCAGTTTTACATATGCATCTGTCATCTCATTCATCCGCATTTCCCCTGTAATTTTATTTTTGCTACACTGGTAATTTTATTTTGTTACAATTATTAACGATTCTTTTGACCCCGATTTATTTCCGTATTTATTTACAGGCAGGTCAAATTCTGACCTGCCTGGTAGTCTTAATGGTTATATTTATTGTAACACATTATACTTATAATTCAAAATAAAATATTCATAAAAAATCCAGATATTCCAAAACCGCCTGATCATCTCAAGCGGTTCATCATTTTGACTATGCACAGCACAAGCTTCCTTTCTTCTTAATTGTATGTACCAGAACATCTTATATCTTCTTTACCCGTTATTATTTTACATTAAACTGATGCAGAAAATATAAAAAAGGAATAAACATGCATCATCTGACCTCGAATCTTTATTTTTATTCTTACCTAATTTCCGTAAGGTTCTTTTTCATCCCCATCTGAAGTTAATTTTGTGGCTATATTTACTCCGTCTTTTACATAATACTCGATTGTCACCTGAATCCCGGAACGAATAAGGTTCGCTCTTGCAGGATTAAATTCAGAAACATTTGTCTGAACCTGTTCTGCATCAGCTCAAATTATCCGAGTGTGTTTTCAGATACACCGCCTTAAGATATTACGCCCAGTACCATCCATATAATCTGGTACCATCTTTAGCTGTATAGTATGCTCTTACATAATAATTTTCATTCTTATTTAATTTTCCGGTTTCATCTATATAAGATGTAACACTCCTATTTTTTATAGTTTTGATTTTTCTTTACTTCCAGGCATTTTCATCATATCTGTACAGAATATATCCCTATGTGCCTTTTACCTTTGCCGACTTAAAAGTGAGGCTTTTCCCTTCCTGTATGTATAACCGAATTTGCCAATTTTATTTCTGTACTTTTGTTTATTTTTTCTTCTACACTACTTCCGTCTTTTTCTGATTGTTGTTTTAAATATCCCGGATATGTCTCCATATCGATAATCACAGGATATTCTCCATGTGCGATAATATTTTCACCATGAAGATCTGTTGCTCCAAGGGCATATCCCAAAAACAGATGTATGCCCATTCTGAAATAATAATGCTCCACCTCACTTTCGTTTTTACAGGGAATATTCTCAATTTTTTCTTCCCATCCATAGGAATCATGAGATAAATATTGTACCGTCCTGCAGGAAATTCCTGTTTTTCTGCATAAATAGTTATAAAGTTCCTGATATTTTATATTCTTATCAAGACTATGTGGCTTATAGTACAGAATTGTTCCATTATCCAATTCTACCTTCGCCACACTTCGTCCTCCTCTGTGTGTATCGCCTTTCGACATGTAAATTCCCACAGTCCCGGAAAACTTTCTTCCATCACAGAATATTTTTTGTATCTGTTCTTTTTCTGCATAAAGAGATTTCCTGATTTCACATTCTGCTCTCTGGATAGAGTTATTTTTTAATTCAAGCAGACGTTTTAACTCGGGATATTCCTGCAGTAAAGATTTTACATATGTTGCATTGTTAAGATATTTTTTTTCATAATAATCATATTGTTCTTTTGGCGTACATCCTTTTAGATTTCCCCTTACCTTTTGTTCATAAATATCTAAAATTTTTATACGAATCACAAGATATTCTTTTAATATTTCCTCATTGCAATATATTGATTTTTCTAACAACATATAATTGATACTACACCAAGCCCCATACTATGTACAGCTTCTATATCCTCTGTTTCTATTTTTTCTATCTCTTCTAGTTCCTTTAAAATGTCTCCATTCATCTTTTGTTCGTCCATAATAATTCCTTCCCAGCTAGATACTCATTTGATTTCAATCATGAGATTTGCTTCAAATATATTTTTATGAAATTTAAAATCAACCATTCCCTCATATTTGTTAACGATTTCTTTTACACTTTCAATTCCCCATCCGTGTTTATTTTTTTCTTTTTTGTTACTTATAAACCTCTCACCTTTTGTCACTGGTTCGATTTCATATGTATTTATAACTTTCAAAATAAACATATCATTTTTATTCGCAATATATAACTTTATCTCTTTCTTTTTACTTTTCATTGAGGCTTCTATTGCATTGTCTAATAAATTTCCCAATATCATGATAACATCCGAGTCTTCCAAAGGAATATTCTCAAAATCAGCATTTACCTTAAATGCAATGTTATATTTTTCTATTTTCCTATATTTGATATTTAACATAAAATCTACAATAGGTATTCCCGTCCAAACTAAATTATCGGAAGTAAAATTATTATTTTGAAAATTTTTAATGAACATCAACGCCTCTTCTATTTTATCGTTTTCAAGGCATTCTTCCAAAAATGAAAGCAAATGTTTTTCATCATGAATAATACATCTGTACTTATTATAAGCACAATTTAATTCTTCATACTGTTTTTGCATAGTTTCATATCGGATATTTAAAATTTCGCACTGAGCATCATTCATCTTTTTCTGGTATCTCATAGTCAAGGACAAAAATAAAAAAATCAGAATTCCAAAGATAATTAAAGTTCCCTTTAAATTACTTTCATATATCTTATCTTCACTAAAAATGAATACACTTAATATCCCGATTTCCAACATACCAATGCCCCAAACAATGCTTTTATTAAAACATAACGCATTTTTCATTACTTTTGATATTTCAAATATCTTATTCATAATAAGCATTATGCAAAACAATACAATCAAATAAATAATTTCACTATACGAATGTGATCTCGGGTAATGCAAAAAATCCACAAATTTTTTTTGTTCAAATATTCCAACATAAGCAATGTATACTTCTTTAGCAATTGCAATATTTGCCAAATAAAAAACTTCCCATATATAAGCTTGCAATAATGTAGATTCGTAAAACAAATATAAATACAATACCGGTAAAATATTTCCTAATCCAATCATCGTAATAGATTGATACATATCCCAGTATTGTCCTTCAATCCAAACGACCATAGCTATAAACAAAAATGTTCCACATGCTCTCGAATTCTTTTTTATTCTTTTATAAAAACACATAATCATTCCAAAACTTATATATAAAAATATGAAACAATTTCTTAGTTTTTCTACATTGTTTTTTCCCCAAAAAAGACATGATAAAGTATATCCACCAACAAACAATAAAGTGTACATCACTCCTTTCGAAATATAATGCTTCTTTTCCAATAGCTTCCGCTTCGGAAACATCTGTCCAAATATCCAGACACCTATCCCAGTCTCCATAAACGTTGCCAGTCCATACAATAAAACTTTCAGCATTCTTCATACCCCCCAGTAATTCAGAATTGCTTCTCTGACACCTTTGAATCTTTCTCTGCCAACTGTAATAATATTACCGTCCCGCATATAAAGATCCCTTCCTTTCATCTTCATCACATGTTGGATGTTTGCAAGATATCCTCTGTCAGATATAATAAATTCTTTTGAATTCAGTTCTTTTTCTACTGTTGACAGACTTGCTCTGATCTTTACTTCCCCACGCCTGTGCACAAAAATCACATATTTTCCTTCTTTTTTCATATAGAAAATATCAGAATATGCCAGTTTTTCAACTTCGTTTCTTTTATTTATGATATAGTACCGCTCTTCTTTCTCCATAATTACAGGAAGAAGCGCATCATAAGCCTGCGGAAGTTTTTCCTTCAGACACTCTTTGGGGATATAACGATAGGTGTTTACCTCATATGCTTCTATTGCATAATCCACAAAATTTGTAATAAATATAATAACCGGATCCGGATAAAGTCTGCGTATCTCTCTTGCTGCCTCTATTCCGTTTTCTCCCGGCATCCGGATATCCAGAAGATACATATCGAATTTTTCTTCCTTCAATCCCAGCAGAAACCATTCCACATTCTGGTATGTCGTTACCGTACAATCTATATTTTTCTCTGCAAAATACTGTTCTGTAATCTCCTTTTCTTTTTTCAGATACATTTCGTCATCATCCAGAATCATTATTCTTATCATAGCAATTATTCCTCCATGAATGTATAAAATCTGAATTTCTTCACATCATAAAAATAACTTTCATCCTTATTGATGACCAGCTCATAAACCTCGATATCCCCTTTGGTTGTCACATCAGTTCTGTGATACTGATAAATGTATCTGCCTTCCTCATGGTTTTTTACCTTTCTGATGATATCATCCACCAGTTCTCCGATTGTCATCGGACTGTCTCTGGAAGGTCTCCATCTTCCAATCATACCACGAACCTGTGACTTGGTCAGTTTAATTCTCTTTCCAAGAAGATATCCTTTCGGGAAAAAGTCTTCTCTGGTCTTTCCTGTCTTTTTTAATATCTCACGTATTGTCTTATTTTCTTCATCTAAAGCAAATCCCATATTAGCATAAGCCTGCATATGAAGCAACGCTAATTCGAGATATTTACTGTTTTCAGATTCTTTATTCCATAACAGTAATTTGTCCAGGCTTTTATATACAGTTTCTCTGATTGTAATTCCCTGATTTTGCAAAGTCTGCAAAGAAAACATCATGGTATACAAATCCTTTGTATATTCGTCCATATTCCTATATTCCTCCTGTCATAAAACATATCAAATTTGATTAGTCGCTTGTCATTTATATCCTTATACATATTTAATTCCGTCTGTTAAACTTTATCAAAGGAAAGGATTTTTATTTATGAAAAATCAGGATTAAATATAATTACAATTCGACAATTTTCGTGTTTTTGTCCTCGAAAAGCATTTTTCTGACCTCGAAGCAACAATCAGGAAATGCTTTTTATTTTTTTCTGTTTCATGTTTACATTTTTCCCTTTTCTCACTCTTTATAAGATGTATCACCGGTGAGCAAATAAATAATCAAATTTCAGGAGGATAAAAAAATGACAAAAACAGAAAAAGCAGTAACATGGGCAATTGAAATCGCAAACGATCCGGCACACGGATATGATCAGGATAACAGATGGGGACCGGACTACGATTGTTCTTCACTGGTAATCTCTGCATGGCAGCAGGCTGGTGTACCTGTAAAAACAAAAGGAGCTTATAATACCAAAAGTATGAAGTCTGTTTTCCTGTCTTGCGGATTCAAAGACGTTACTTCCAGTGTTAATCTTGACAACGGAAGCGGTATGAAACGCGGTGATGTACTGTTAAACATTGCACGCCATACAGTTATGCATATCGGCAACGGCAAAGTAGTTTCTGCCAGTATAAATGAAAATGGTGGAGCCCACGGTGGTACTCCGGGTGACCAGAATGGCAACGAAATTAAAATCCAGAATTACTACAACTGCCCGTGGGATTGTGTTCTTCGTTATAATGAAGATTCTACATCTACGGATCCAGAACCACAGCCAACTACTGGAAATGCCAAAATCCGCAAAGGTCAGAGTTATGCCAATAAATTTGCCAATACTGGCATCTCCATTACCGGGAAAAGAGATGCTGCCACTAAGAAAGCAGCTATTAAAGTTCTTCAGACAGCTCTGAACAAAGATTATGGTGCCGGTCTGGATGTAGACGGTATCTGGGGAACTAACACAAGCAACGCCCTTGGTAAACATTACGTAAAAAGCGGTGAAACCCAGTATATGGTAACTGCCGCTGAGATTCTCCTTCTTTTACGTGCTTATGATCCAAATGGTGTGGAAATTCCTGGTACCTTTGGCTCTGGTCTTCTTTCAGCTGTAAAAGCATTCCAGAAAGCACAGGGCTTAACAGTTTCCGGAACTTGTGACAGAAACACTTTCCTGAAACTTATCAACTAATTTCTGGCAGATAAATATCCGGCAGAATCCTTTCCTCTGATTCTGCCGGATATACCCCCTTCACTATTTCTTGTATATAACAAAAAGAAGCAATTTTGACCCCCATTAAAATGGTCTCAAAACTGCTTCTTTTCGCATTTTTACATTCTACCACGGAACATATTCACCGCTGTTTTCATCATAATAATACCAACCGTTTCCTCTGCCTATAGGACCGCAATCAGTTTCCGCAGCCTGAAAGTGTATATAGGAATTAGTTCCCGGATCCCAAGAATACAGGTCATACGGATCACTTACTTCTTCTGATGCATCATCAGGTGCGGTCCAGGTCCAGTAGTATTTATTGCCATCCTGATCCGTGACACCATCCCCATTCACCATAGCATCACCAATATCCTCCCAGCTTCCATAATAATTTCCGTCACTGTCGTACCAGTTTCCATCGTCAGCCTGAGAAATCAGCCTTCCATTTCCCTCACTGTCATATACCATTGCCTGATCTGCCCTCTGGTCAGATTGAGTACCACCATTACCTGTTGAACCATTATCTTCAGATGCAGAAGTGTCCACCCCTGTGGTCTGGGAATCGTCTGTATCAGTTCCTGCAGTGCCGTCTGTTCCATTCCCTGAATTCTGTACATCGCCCGCATTATTGGATGAGGCAAATACTTTCGTCTTCTTATCCGCAGTCTGATTTGAATTTTCTTTTCCACCGGATGTACTTTTATTTACCTGTTTTTTATCCGGCTGAGATTTTTCTGCTGTTTTTTGTTTTGCCTGTTCGGATTTCCCCTGTGCGTTCTGCGTATAATCAACCTGTGTTGCTGTTTTATTCTGTTCCGCACAGCCAGTCATAGCAGCCGCTGCTGCTAAAATCCCTGCCATAATAATTACAATCTTTTTCTGCTTCATTTTGTTGTCCTTTCTACATTTACTAAAAATGTCACTGCCTTTATCATAATGTGCTTTTCCTGTTCATTATGACATACTTCACAGGCTTCGATGCCTCATATGTCCCTTATCTGTCATAAAAAGGACATTATTATTTATAGATAAAACAAATAAAACACTGGTATTTATTTGCACAATGAATTTCAAATCCAGACAAGTTTTGAGTATAATAAGTTTATTGGCAGTACCTTAAATATTTTTAGGAAAATACGGAATATCAGAAAAGTACTGTAAATAAAAAAGGGAGGAAGTTACTTATGAAAATCGGAGTAACAGAAGCAAGTCCAAGAGCAATTCAGCGGGCAGCAGAAAAAAAATTTAAAGGCGGCTATTATTGCTGCGAAGCATTGATCAGTGCGATCAGAGAGGAATTCAAACTTGACGTTCCCGAAGAAGTTATCGCAATGGCATCTGGTATGGCAGTAGGAGCAGGAAAATCAGGATGTATCTGCGGTGCATTTAACGGAGGAATTCTTGCATTGGGAATGTTTTTTGGCAGAACCGGACAAAATGGTCCAACAGATCCAAAGAGTATCAAATGTATGGAATTGACACATGAACTTCACGACTGGTTTAAAAAAGCAAATGGAAAAAATGCAATCTGCTGTCGTATTCTGACAAAAGAATTCAATATGGGACAGGGCGAACACAAAGAACAGTGTATCTATTTTACAGGGTTATGTGCATGGAAAGTAGCCCAGATTGTCTGTCGCGAGCTGGGAATCAAAAATCAGGATGAGATTGATGAACCGGCAGAGAGACGTACCATTGAAGAAATTTAGTCAAATCAGACTGCGGGCAGATATTTGACTATGATCAAGCAGCAAAACTAATCACAAATATCTGCTTATATAACAGGAAAGGATAAGACAACAATGAAAAACACAATTAAAAAAATTCCTATCCCGCTTTGCGGTGTAATGCTTGGTCTGGCGGCACTGGGAAATCTCTTACAGAGTTACTCAGAAGGAATCCGCTATATCTGCGGAATCCTGGCAGCATTTTTGCTCATACTTGTTTTACTGAAATTAATCATGTTTCCACAAATGGTCAGGGAAGACATGAAGAATCCCATCATGGCAAGCGTATCCGGAACATTTCCCATGGCTTTAATGCTTCTCAGTGTTTATGTAAAACCATTTATCGGCAAAGCAGCTTATTTTATCTGGCTTCTGGCAATCTGTCTCCATATAATTCTGATCATATATTTTACAGTAAAATTCTTACTGAAATTACAGATGCCAAAAGTTTTCGCAAGCTATTTTATTGTATATGTAGGAATTGTAGTAGCATCTGTTACAGCCCCTGCTTATGAAAAGGCAGCCTCTATCGGAACAGCAGCATTCTGGTTTGGTTTTGTCACACTGATCCTGCTTCTGATTCTGATAACCTACAGATACGTAAAATTCAAAGAAGTACCAGATCCCGCAAAACCGCTCATCTGCATTTACGCAGCACCGACAAGTCTTTGTATTGCCGGATATGTACAGTCAGTAATGCCGAAGTCATATGGCTTTCTTACAGGAATGCTGGCAGCAGCAACCGCAATTTATATTTTTTCACTGGTAAAGGCAATTACATATCTGAAAATGCCGTTTTACCCAAGCTATGCTGCATTTACATTCCCATTTGTAATCAGTGCAATTGCATCCAAACAGACTATGGCATGCGCTGCAAACATGGGAAAACCTCTTCCGTTTTTAAAATATGTAGTGCTGATTGAAACAGTAATTGCAGTACTTTTAGTAGTATATACGTTTGTGCGCTATATGGGATTCCTGTTTGGACAGAAAAAATAGCAAAGAAAAAACGTAAGTCATAGAAATGTAGTTCTTTTTTAACTTTGAGTATTACAGGAAAAAGCAGGTATGAAAAATACCTGCCTTTTCTATAATCTTATAATATCTTCACAGTTATAACATTTCTATCAGAGCTGCAATACGTGTATTTAGCTGTCCAACATCAGACTGAGAATAATCTGTCTCCACATGCAGATAAGGAATCTTTTTCTCTTCTCTTACAAATCTGCCAACTTTACCGGCTTCCACATTATAAGTATGACAGGCCTGAAGAGTCATTTCCACAACAGCTTCTACCTGGTACTCATCGATCAGTTCATTTAACAGTTCAAAACGGTTCGGATTCGGAGTCATAACAGAACAGCCGATATTCAGATAACGTCTTGCAATTGCTTCGTAAATATCCGGATCATTTTCATCAATCAGTCTGTCTACGCTCTTTGCACCGGAGCAGTTTTCAAAAGCAACTACCACACCGCCATTTTCTTCAATTGCTTTTACTACTTTCATGGTAGCTCCGCCCATTGGACATCCGGTGATCAGAATACGATGTTTCTTTCCTTCGTTTTTGCCTGCTGCATATTCTTCTTTCAGCTTCACTGTCAGTGCATCAATCTCTGCCGGGACTTTGGAACGGTCAAACTTAAAGGTAGTTCCATACAATACATTATAAAGATTCTCACCCTTCATTGGAGCCGGATCCTGTTTCATCAGTTCATAGAAATCTTTCAAAGCACGACGTCCCTCATTGCTGATGCGGACTGCCTCACGAAGCTTCTCCTCTGTGATCTCCACCTCAAATTTCTTCTCCAGATATTCTTTGAAACGGATAATCTCACTCTTCCAGTACTGAAGTGCAGCCTCTGTCTGTTTATGAGGAAGCTCCAGAATAAATACATCCTTAAATTCGGACATAAATTCATACATTTTTTTCTTTCCGTCACAGGTAGTCTCACCAACTACAACATCTGAAAAATAAAAGAATGGACATTTATCTGTCACTGCAAACCCATAACTGGCCTTGATCAGTGGACAGAGATTTTTCGGCAATGTCTGCTCGGCTACCGGGATTGTTTCATCAGACATGGAACATAAACCTACAGAAGCAGCTCCCATGGCCATTGCAATCTCCTGTGGAAAATATGTACAGTAAGAACCAATTACCGGGATATTCTGATCCTTAATCTTCTTGATAGCAAGAAATGAATTCTTCCTCTGCTCCGCAAACTCCTCAAATACTTCTGGTAAATCTTTAATTATTTCCATCTTTGTGCCTCATCTTTCTATCGTTTTTATATTATTTTTTACTTCTTTCATACCATTCGCCAACTGTTGCAGTCCTTATTATCCTCTACAGTTGATTATTTATTTCTTTTTTTCTCCGGCAAGCAATGATGCCCCAAACGCTCCTGCATATCTTCCGTCTTTCATAGCTTCAACAGCACATCCAAGTTTTTCCGAAAGAATTTCTGCAAAATACGGACATTCACTCAATCCTCCCGTAAGGAGCACTGTCCCCGGAAGCTGCTTTCTTCTGGCAAGCTGCGCAACTTTCTCCGCTACAGAATTTACCACTCCCGCAGCTATATCCTCTCTGCTTCGCCCTTCACCAATCATGCTGATTACCTCAGATTCCGCAAATACCGTACACAACGAACTGATCGGTACCACAGTTCCCTGTTCTGCCAGGTCAAACAGTTCCGCAATGGTAACTCCCAGTCGATTCGCCATAATCTCCAGAAACTTCCCGGTTCCGGCAGAACATTTATCATTCATAAGAAAATCCTGGATCATTCCCTGATCTATCAAGATTACTTTCGTATCCTGACCACCTACATCAATAATTGCACATTCATTTCCCGCCAGTTCTCTGCCACCTCTTCCATGGCAGGTAATCTCCGTAATCACAAAATCCGCATAATCCACAGCTACACGCCCATATCCTGTAGCTGCTACACGAACCCCTTCACTCATTACATCAATCCCCTGATCCAGAAGCCTTGAAGCAATCTCCGAAGCCGTCTCCTTACTGCTCCACCCTGTAGGCAGCACAAATTTCATTTCCCTGTCACCAGTCACAACTGTCTTCGAAGCAGTCGAACCAATATCAATTCCAACATAATACAACTTTTCTCACCTGCTTTTTTTGGTATTTTTATCCATTCTGTTTACTGTAACTTCTATTATACCCTTTCCCATTAATAATCAAAAATTCAAAAATACAATAAAAGCAGGAGATTTATTTAAAAAAGCTATAAATGATTTTTACCCCACGAACAAGCAATGATACACGACAGATAATGATAAAATCCTCTTTATAAATTTATCTGGTAAAATCAAGACACAATAGATTTTTGTTACATTTCCATTATAGCAGAAAAGAAAAACCAGTAACGTTTCGGGTATATATCAAAAACATTACTGGTCTTTTTTATAAGATTATTCCACACTTTTTATTCGATACAGGGAATCTCATAATTCCAGGATTTACGGATATTGTCCATGATTTTCATAATCCTTATTGTCTCTGCATGAGGCATTTCCGGACACTCCGGTTTTCCCTCATGAATTGCTTTCATGCAGGATTCTACCTCATATTCATATCCTGAGATCTGTTCCGGCACAACATAAGAAGCCACTTCTTTATGTTCGGTATCAAACACTGTAATCTTTTCCGGATTATTGATATTCTGCACCTGCATATATCCTCTGGTTCCGAAAATACTTCCCATTCTGTCTGAGATTTCCCTTGCTCCACACTGAAGGGTTGCCATGCAGTCTCCCTCAAACACCATGGCAATGCTGTCCAGAATATCCACTCCATTCTGAAAGATTGCAGTAGCCTTTACATCCTTTACCTTATCGCCAAGCACCATGGAGGCAAAATTGATTGGATATACGCCTACATCCAGAAGAGCACCTCCTGCAAGCTCCGGTTTACGGATACGTTCCACATGACTTACTGTATAGCTGAGATTCGCGGTAACTGCCGTAACTTCTCCGATCACACCACTTTCAATAATATCGTTGATCATCTTTCTGGACGGCATATATCTTGTCCAGATTGCTTCTGTGATCAGAAGCTTTTTCTCTTTTGCAAGATCAAATAATTTCTGTGCCTGCTCTGCATTTACAGTAAATGCCTTTTCACAAAGCACATGCTTTCCCGCTTCCAGACACATCTTTGCATGCAGATAATGGTGTGAATGAGGAGTTGCGATATAAACCAGTCCAACCTCATCATCTGCCAGCATTTCCTCATAGGATCCATATGCTTTTTTTACTTCATATTTCTGTGCAAATACCCGGGCACGTTCCAGATCACGGGCAGCAACCGCATACGCCTCCACACCTTTCATTCCTGCCACTGTTTTCGCCATAGTAGAAGCAATACCTCCTGCTCCCAGAATACCTAACTTCATTTTATTGTCCTCCCATATTTCTTCGCTACTCCAGAGCGTGTCTGAAAAAGGCTTTTTGCAAGATGTGCGTCACAATTTGTGGGAGATTTTGTTCGAATAAGGGCGTCATAGCGGGCTACGACAATCGAATTCGGGAAAAATATACCTCAAAATGGGGCGTGCAGATTGTGGGAATGATTTTTCAAACACGCTCTAATACCTATTCTTAATTTTACAGCATCATCGCCCGGAGAACAAGTTTATTCCGTTATATATTTATCCCATATCATTCATTTATTTTTTCAGTTTCTCTTTTTTTCGTTTCGTCATCAACCCTCCAATCCTTCCGGTCTCTTTCGCAGACAGACTTTTCCATCCATCACTCAATACCCTGTCCAGCAGTCCCATTTCCTCTGCAATTTCATACTTCATTCTGACCTCCGGCAATAATTCTCCATCAAGATAAGCTTTTATTTCCTTTTCTTTATCCAAAACAGCCCACACTCCTTTTCTTTGGAGTATGGGCTGTTTTCTTAATTTTTATACTGTATTTCACTGTATTTCATGCAAACGGATATTCGCAATCCGCTTCGCTGCTTGCTTGATTCGGTTAAACTTCTGTCTATTACAGATTGGATTCTGAGATTCTGTTATCTTTTCGGAATAATAATTGCCGCAATGATATATGCCCAGATTCCCGCACCGCCAAAACAGGTAAGGATCACCCATGCCAGACGCACCAGCGTAGGGTCAATATCAAAATATTCTGCGATTCCTCCACATACACCGCAAAGCATACTGTTTTCTGATGATTTGTATAAACGTTTGTCACCCATGTTCCATTTCCTCCTTAAACCCAGATTAGTCAAGCAGATAAAATCATCCGCTTCGCTACTTACTCTACACCGAATAACTTCCTGATTCGGTTAAATACCACTTTTATTTCTGCACGTCAGAGTATATGCTCTTCAGGATATCTGCAAATCTCTGTGCTCTTTCCCGGAGAAATCTACTGATATATTTCCCATACCGCACTCCAGATCCAGTTTCCTGTCTGCGCCTTTATTGGAAATGCTTTTCTCCCGTCCAAGTCCGCTGTAGGAATCAGAACCTACATCCAGATTTCCCACTCCACATTCCAGATCATAATTATAATCCTCCTGCGTACCGGTCAGTGTCAGATCCAGTTCACCCAGACCACATTCTCCATCTGTCTTCCTGGCGCTCAGATCTGCAAATGTCATACTTCCGGTTCCGATTTCCAGATCTGCCTCCCTTGCAGTCACCGGATTCTTACTTTCAAATTCCCCGGCTCCCATCTCCACACTCAGCTTCTCTGTCTCAATATCTCTGTTCAGATAAACAGTACCTGCACCCATCTCAATCTCCAGCTCCTGAAGCTTAACATCTTCCGGATAGGAGATACACACCTTTCTGTTTTTAGACAGTTTTTTCGTGCTTCTGACCTTAAGAGTATCCGAACTCTCCTTCACTGTCACATTCTTCCCACTGTCATCATAAACTCTGACACAGAAACTGTCGCCCTCTTCCAGAATCAGCTCATCGTACTTCAGCTCTATATCCAGCTTTGTGGGCTGATACTTCAACTGATATACAGTGCCATCTTCCTCATTCTCATCAACAGCGCGGGCATAATCCTCACTGTCGTCACAGTCGTCGCTGTCGTCATAATCATCGCTGTCATAGTCATCGCTGTCATCATAATCATAATCGTCATAATCATCATCGTCATCATAATCATCGCTGTCATCATAATCATAATCCCCATCTGCCACCAGAAGCACCCTTTTCAGACTTTTCACCCCTGTCAGTTCCGACATACTGGCTCCCATAACACCACCGGCAGTTGTCAGCCCGATTCCCACAGCACCAAAAATCCCCGCTGCGATCAACATTCCTTTTGTAAACTTCTTCATTTAACCGCCTCCTTTCTCTTTCTGTAAAGTACCCTGTTAAAAAAGTCGGTAATCTTCCGAAACCACTTCGGCACAATACGTACTGCGACACTGATCAGCCCCAATACCATAAGGATTGCCAGAGCAATCATAAGACATCCAATTCCTATTGTCATGATCCCGGTTCCGGTCATTACAGTCAAAAGCCCTGCTCCAGCCACAACAGCTGCAAGCCCGCCAACCAGTAAAGCCACAGCGCCTATACCCAATCCAACGATCAGCCAGAACGGAAGCAGTAAGATTCCAACTGCAAATGTCAGAATCCCACCAACAGCCCCCTTAACAAAGGGAGAGATAAAAACCAGCAGAATCACCGCAAGGATCAGCACCGCCTGATTCCCCTTTCTGAAAAAACGCTTCCCTGTTCCCGACTCTTCTCCATATTTCTCAGGCATCTGACCTCTCTCTTTAGTCCGGGCATCCTCATAGCCATGCTCCGTATATTCTCCATACTCATAGCCTCCTGCCGAACCTTTCAGATCCGCCTTGATAATCGCTGCAACCTTCTCGGGACTTCCAAGTTCCCTGAGCACCGAAGCTTCATTCTCAGCTCCTGCATCATCGAAATAACTATTATAAAAATCAAGGGCATCCTGCCTCTCTGTCTCGGAAATATCAGCAAGCAGCTTCTCCAGCTCCTGCATAAACTGCGCCCTGTCCATCATCCTATTCCTCCCTCAAACATCCCGCTTATCTTGGATGCATAAATTTTCCATTCAGCTTTATAAAACTCCAGCTGCGCAGCACCTCTGTCCGTCAGCTTATAATAACGCCGGTTACGTCCTGCATACGCCATATCGTAAACCTCCAGACAATCATCCTTCTGCAGCCTCCTGAGCACCGGATACAAAGTAGACTCCGAAACATCCAGAACTCCACGCACATCCTGCGTGATCTTATACCCGTAAGTCCCTTCCTTCTCCTTAGAAACAACCGCCAGAACAACCGCATCCAGAAGCGCAGCACCCGTATTAAAAACCATATGCTCACTCCCTCGTTTCAATTATGTTCTGTACAGACAGCATCATCTCTGCAATCCAGCCTTAGAGCGTGTCTGAAAAATGCTCCAGACTATACCAAAGGTAAACGCCATTTCACATCTGATACATTTATTCCATCCTGTTCACATACTATACAGAACATCAATATTGTTTTGTTAACGATATTATATGATGTATAATATGATTTTGTCAATACTATTTAGTAAAAATCATTTATACTTTATAATCATTTTGATACCTTTACCGAAAATACCTCATTAACGTCTTCCGGTTTACTATAGCACTCCTCATAAATAATGTATTTAAAAGCATTGCTATATATCAATTTCTTATTTCATAAATTACTGCAAACAATCCAGTCCATCATAGCGTGAAGTCCTGCTGAACTGTCTTGATTGCATTATTTTATGGCATTGCTATAGTATTTCATAAACTTAATATTCCATAAACCTCACGTTATACTACAGTTATTTTCAGTAAACAGCGCAGGAAAATATATCTGTCTGAGTGCATTTGCAGGCATCTTAGATCTTCTTAGCCGGTAGAAATCTGCGTTATGGAGAAAAATCGCAACCTGTCTGAGCGAAGCCTGCAGCGAAGCGAGTTTTGCATTTTTCTCCATGCTTTTAGCAGATTTTTACCGACTTAGAAGATCTTAGATGCCGAAACCGCACTCAGACAGATATATTTTCCTGCGCGTCCCCCACCCACCAATCAAAACTACAGCAAAGGAACCCAACCCATTATGAACGAAAATACAACACCCCTCCACCCAGCCTTCCTCACCCGAATGAAAGAAATGCTCGGCAACGAATACCCCGCCTTTCTCTCCAGCTTCAGCGCCCCCCGAACCTACGGCCTGCGCATAAACATCTCCAAGATCACCTGCGAAGACTTCGAAAACCTGTCTCCATTTCCAACCCGTCAGATCCCATGGATCAAAAACGGCTACTTCTACGATGAAGACATCCGTCCTTCCAGATGCCCATACTACCAGGCCGGCCTCTACTACCTTCAGGAACCCAGCGCCATGACCCCCGCCTCCCGCATCCCCATCGAGCCGGGTGACAGAGTCCTGGACCTCTGTGCAGCCCCGGGCGGCAAGGCAACTGCAGCAGGCGCAGCACTTCAGGGACAGGGACTTCTGGTAGCAAACGATATCAGCACTTCCCGCGCCAGAGCCCTCCTTCGCAACCTGGAACTCTTCGGCATCCCAAATGTCTTCGTAGCAAACGAAACACCTGCAAAGTTAACCAAAGCATTCCCCGAATTCTTTGACAAGATCATCCTGGATGCTCCATGCTCCGGAGAAGGAATGTTCCGTAAAGAAGAAGCCCTTGCCAAAGACTGGACTCCTGAAAAATCCATGGAGCTTTCCGAAATCCAGAAAGAGCTTATCCTCCAGGCAGCCGATATGCTCCGTCCCGGCGGACTGATGCTTTACTCTACATGCACATTCGCGCCTGCTGAAGACGAACAAACTGTTTCCTGGCTTCTGGAAAACCGTCCTGACATGGAACTGGCAGAAATGGAAGATTATGAAGGCTTCTCCCATGGAGTTCCTGAATGGGTAAACAAAAATCCTGAACTTATCAAATGCATCCGGATTTTCCCACACAAAATGAACGGAGAGGGACACTTCCTTGCGCTCTTCCGTAAAAAAGGACAGGCAATCCGGGAAAACTCCCGTCCTCACACAAAACCGGACAAAAACGCATTTCCACTGATTGAGGAATTTCTGAACGAAATCGGTCTGAAAACTCTCTGTGGCCAGCCGTTTGACTGGGAACGTGTGGAAATCCGCGGTGATAAAGCCTACTATCTTCCCCCTGTTGCCCACAACTTCCGCGGCATCACCTTCTTAAGAAACGGTCTCTATCTCGGTGACCTGAAGAAAAACCGCTTCGAGCCGTCTCAGCCACTTGCATTGGCAATCCGCAAAAATGAAGCAGAAGCAGTCATCTCTCTCTCCACTTCTGACGAAAGGATTACCAGATATTTAAAGGGCGAAACCTTAAATATCGAACCCGAAGAAGCAGCTCACAAAAAAGGCTGGCATCTCCTCTGTGCAGATGGATATCCCATTGGCTTCGGCAAACTGGTCAACCAGATTCTGAAAAACAAATATCCGGCAGGGTGGCGCGTATAACACGCGCTTATCCCTGCCGGATATTTGAATTCACAATAATAATTTTTATTCCGCTTACAGCAATATCTCTTTCTGCAATGTAAACGAATAAATGATCTTTTCCTTCACTCTTTTCCCCGTCATCCGCTCCAATGCCCGGGCATAATCCTCAAGCTGCACATGATACAGATCGATCAGCTTCTGTTCCTGTCCTCTCCTCACTCTATCCGTTTTATAGTCCACAAGAACAATCTCTTCCTCTTCCATAAAATAGGCATCGATAATTCCCTGCACCAGCACTGTTTCGTTCTTCCAACCATCATCGAGCATAGAAGCATTTCTCTGGATCACAAAAGGCTGTTCTCTGTAAAGATGTTTTTTCATGGCAGCCTTCTTCATTCTCTGCCCCAGTCTGGACTCCACAAACCTCCTGATATCTCGGATCCGAATACATTCCGCTTCCTGCTCTGTCATTTTCTGGCTCTCCAGAAGTCTCTTTAACTGAGCCCGAAGCTGTTCCTCTGTATCTGCTTCTGCATAATCCAGACATTCCATTACTCTGTGGTAAGCAGTACCTCTGGCAGCCCCCTTATACTCTTCCTGCTTCTCTGCCATAAATGCGGGAACCGGTGCTTCCTGTTCTTCCTCCTGCTCTTCGGCAGACACACTGATATTCTCTTCCAGTTCACTTTCATCATGCCAGCTTCTCTTTTTCAGGTCCGAAACACTGACTTTAACCGGAATATCTTCCAGATATTTATACGGATATACAAAGGAAAATCTTTTCTCTATCTCTTCCTTCACAGCCTCATCATACACTTTATTTTCATCCCAGTTCTTCAGATATTCCTCCTGCATCTGGTTTCCTGCCTGGATGAGAACTGCCTTTTCTGTCATCTGACGGACAGTGATCTTTTTTATCACAAACTCAGAGATATCATCGTAAATCCCCGGCTGTTTCTTCATGAGGATTCCATATTCCCACAGAAGTTCACTCATGGCCCGATGCCGCACCAGCGCAGGCAGTACAAAAGCCCAGTAATTCTTTGCTTTCATTCTGGTTCCCAGTGGGAGCAGTTCTTCTTCCTCATCCAGAAAACGCGACAGCGACAACATCTGCTTTTCCAGCTTTCCAACTGTTCCTGTAAGGATCAGTTTCTCTTTTGCTCTTGTCATGGCAACGTAAAGTACCCTCAGTTCCTCTCCCAGACTCTCTTTCAGAAGCTGTCTTCTGATCACCTGCTTATTCAGCGAAGATGCGATCACCCGTTTCTCCGGTATGATAGCATCAGCCCCTATTCCCAGTTCCGGGTGAAGCAAAAGACCTGCATTCATATCCTGAAAATTAAACTGTTTTCCCATACCGGCCACAAATACTACCGGAAATTCAAGTCCCTTACTCTTGTGGATCGTCATGATCTCCACTGCGGTATTGCCCGCTCCTGTCAGATTGACTTCTCCATAGTCCACCTGATATGCCTGTAGCTGTTCGATATAACGAACAAAGTTAAACAGACC
Source organism: Blautia sp. MSJ-9 (assembly GCF_018919065.1). Classification (GTDB taxonomy): domain Bacteria; phylum Bacillota; class Clostridia; order Lachnospirales; family Lachnospiraceae; genus Blautia_A. The sequence continues at coordinate 44,623 of NZ_JAHLQG010000027.1, forward strand.
CCTGTAGCTTGTCTTCTCATAGTCCATAGCTTTCTCCACAAGCATGGTAAGATTTGCAAAACGCTGCTCCCCTCCCGGAAGTGCCCTTGCATAATCTCCATACCCGGTTTCTTTCAGCACATAAAGAATCAGTTCGTGAACCGGCGTATATGCAGCCATATTTCTTACCTTTTCCAGGAGGCTCAGAAATCCTTTTAATTTAATATTCAGGGAATTCTTTTCATTTTCTCCTGCATATGCAGAAACACTCTCATAGAGCAGACCATCAGGATACTGTATTCTAAGTTCTGCCAGTTCCTGTGAAGTGCATCCGACGATCGGTGAACGAAGCACTCCCATAAGCGGAATATCCTGCAGCGGATTGTCACACACCTTCAGATAATTCAATACAGTCACAATCTCGGTTGCAGAGAAATATCCGGTTCTTGATGTACAATATACGGGAATCCCCTGAGATGCCAGCACTTCCCTGAATGTTTCTGCCCATCCATAGGCAGTGCGCAGCAGGATTACAATATCCCCGTATTCCACAGACCGGTATTCCTTCTTCTCTTTATCTACGATCTGTTCTTTTCCCACAATTTCTTTAATTCTCTGTGCAATGGCCAGCGCCTCCAGTTCCTGCCCGGTCTGATTTTCCATTTCCCTGCGGTTTCCCGATGCACCTGCGTCTTCATAGTCCTGTACATCAGACAGTTCTTCTCCGTCTCTCTCGACCAGAAGAACCTCTGTCTTTACAAATTCCTCTGACTCTCCTTCCGGAAAAGAAGCTCCGGGATAAAGGGCTGCATCTTTGTCATAGGTAATCCCTCCCAGGTCTTCCCCCATGATCTGTCGGAAAATAAAGTTTACACTCTCCAGAACCTGTTCCCTGCTCCGGAAATTTTTGTGCAGGTCAATTCTCTGCTCCTGTGCTTCTTCTGTGGAATAACTTTTATATTTTTCCATGAAAAGCTCCGGCCTTGCCAGACGGAAACGATAGATACTCTGCTTTACATCTCCTACCATGAAGATATTTTTTTTCTGGTTGATCCACCCGGATACTGCTGTTGTCAGAAGCTCCTGTACTAAGTTACTGTCCTGATATTCATCCACCAGGACTTCATCATACTTTGCGGAAAGTTCTCTCGCAGCCTGGGACATATGGATTTCTTCCCCTTCTTTCGTCATCAGTATCTGCAGGGCAAAATGTTCCATATCCGTAAAATCCAGAATATTCTTTTCTCTCTTTGCCTCTCCGAACTGCTCTTTAAATTGCACAGTCAGCTCAACTAACATCTCTATTGGGCCTCTGATATATCTGATCACTTCCAGAAGTTCCTTCTCTGTACTCTGGAAATATCGCTGCCCCAGTTCCTTCAGAATCCCCTTTTCCTCATCCCGGAGATCTTTCACTCTCTGCTTCTTCTGTTCATCTACATCCGAAGCCTTCTTTGTGCTCAGCCGGGCAAATGAGGGTTTCATAAGTATTTCTGCAGTTGTATTATAATCTCTTTTCTCTGCCAGTTCCTGCAGACTCCTTATAAGAAGCAGATCACTGCTCAGTGCCTCATCATACAGATACGGACCATCCGGCTCTGAGCAGATTCTTCGAGCCTCCTGCACCAGAAGCTTCGATTCCTGCAGTTCATCCTTCACTGCATCCCAGAGCATCCTCATCCACTCAGTCTCTCTTAACTCTTCCAGGGAATCAATCCTGTAATCATCCATACAGCTGGACAGCCATTCCTGCGGAAAAGGATTGCTCATAGCCATTTCATATAATTTCTGTATCAGGTTTCCCAGATTTTCATCTGACTTTCCCGTTGCAAAGCATTCCACGAATTTCTGAAACTTTTCATCTTTCCTGGCATAATATTCTTCAAGCAACGCTTTCACAACATCTCCCCGCAGAAGCTTCAGTTCCCCCTCATCTGCCGTCCGATATCCCGGATCCAGTCCGATCAGATGAAAGTAATTTCGGATAATATAGGCACAGAAACCATCAATAGTTGTAATCTGTGCAGTATGAAGCAGGGTTGTCTGTCTCTGAAGATGCTCATTATCGGGATCTTCACAGAGTGCTTTTTCAATAGCTGCCGAGATCCTCTCTTTCATTTCACCTGCTGCCGCTCTTGTAAATGTCATGATCAGCAGTCTGTCAATATCCACAGGGTGTTCTTTATCTGTGATCTTACTCAGGATACGTTCTACCAGTACTGCCGTTTTTCCGGACCCGGCTGCCGCACTGACCAGAATATTTCTGTCCCGCAGCCGTATAACCTCCTGCTGCTCCTTTGTCCACTGTACGCCCATCTTATTCTGCCTCCCTGTCAAATGCTTTCCATAATTCCTCATCAGAGAAGTTTTTCAGTCTGCGGAATTCATATCCTGACAGCCTGCGGTCAAATCCACATACCGTCATATACGGACAATAAGTACACGCATTCTTTTTTCCGAGCTCATAGGGAGAAACCTCTGCATCTCCCTCCAGAATAGAACTTCTTATCTTCTCAATCTTCGTCCTTACATACCGTCCAAGCACTGCAAACTGTGTTCTATCTGCCACAGAAGAATTTTTGCGAAAGCTTCCGTCCTTATTAAATGCGACAGGAATGGAGCCAAGACTGCTGTCCATCCTGTACACAAGCTCCGGATCTGCCTGAACCAGCCCATTCATCTTCAGTTCTTTCATAAGACCTGCACTGACTGCTTCCACATCCGCATCTATCTTCTCCTGGATCATAGGATCCTTGATATTGTAATAGAAAACTCCCGCAGGAATAATCTCCTTATCCGGATATTTCTTCTGTTCTACACGCAAGGCACCATCCAGATAGATCATTAACTGTAACTGCAGGCCATGATACAGATAAACCAGGTCAAAGGATGTATTTCCGGTTTTATAATCAATCACCTTCACATACACCTTATTCTGATCTTCCATAATATCTACTCTGTCAATTCTTCCTCCCCCGAAGGTTACCTCAAATCCTTCCGGCTGAAATTCTCCCTGTTCCAGTTGTTTCTGAAGTGCCCATACCGTCCTTCTGAGGATTCTCCTTGTTCTCTCGATCATATATTCATTTCTGGCACTGCTTTTGAGTACTGTATTTCCATAATCTGCCACAATATTATCCAGACACCGGTCCGCAATCTCATTCCGTTCCTGTTCTGTCAGCTCTGTCCATTTCATGCCTCTTTTTCGCACTTCTTCTGCAAAGCTTTCCAGTGCTTCATGCATAACATTTCCCATATCCATAGGTTTAAACTCATATTCCACACGCTCGGTAAGCTTCATTCCATACTGAAGGAAATGTGCAAATGCACAGGCTGCAAAACGTTCCAGTCTGGTAGCACTGTAAGGCGAAACCTCTCCGTATAATGCCTTCGCCACACTCTGACTGATAATGTCCTTTGGTTTTCCGGCAAAAGCCGACTGTACCAGCTTCTGTACTCTGCTTCTGTATTCCGGATTCCGCAGATACCAGCTGTAAAGCTCTCCAAACATTGCATCCGTCTCATCTGCCTGCTCCAGAATATCCTCATGTTCTTTCTCTGTCTCCTGTACCAGCTTCTCCAGAAACAGATCAATCCCAGCTTCCGGATTTTCCGGATAACAATAATTGTTTATAGAATTTTTATGGGGTCTGACCCCGGCTCCACCCTCAATTTCCAGCTTCGGATACAGACTGCGTATGCTTCCAACCAGATATGCCGGACTTATGCCTTCTCCTTTTGCATTAGTATCACTATAGGAAAGGATCAGCTTTTCTCCCGGTTTCGTCATATTCAGATACAGATAGAACCTCTGCATATTCATCAGTTCTTTAGGCCCCGGTGCCAGTTCCACTCCCTGCTCCTGGAAGAAATCCCTGTCAAGCTCTGATAAGATTCCTCCTGTCTGTGTACTCTTTGGAATATTACCCTCATTCACGCCAACAAAGAACAACGCCTTAATCTCCTTTAAACGGGATCGTTCCATATCACCCACCATTACCTGATCTATGCTCGGCGGGATCAGCGCTACTTTTGCCTGAGAAAGTCCTGATTCCAGAAGCTGTCGGAACTCCTGTCTGTTTACCGTTTCTTCGCCAAGAATCTCAACCATCTTATCCAGCAGGTCCATCACAATTCCATAAATCTGGTTATATTCTTTTTCCATTGCTTTATCGCCTGACTCTTTAAACTTTCGCTCCTGTCGTTTCAGTTTCTGCCAGACATTGCTTTTTTGGATAAACTCATAGAGAATCCGGCAGTACTCTTCCACTGTCTTCTTCCCGGAACCAAATCCCTGTGCAAGTTCCCTTACTTCTTCCGCAAAGATTTCTCTGATCTCATTCAGTTCCTGTATCTTCTCCGCTTCCATTCCTCTGTATACACGAACCCATTTTTCAGACCATTTCTTATATCCCCGGATTCCCAGCGCCAGCACGTAATTCTCCAGCTTATCAGCCTGTTCTCTGGTAACTTCTGACATCCCGCATCTGAGATAACGGAAAACGCTCTCATAAGGAAAGCCCTGCACTGCCATCTCCATGGCAGCACGCAGATACTCCACAAAAGGATTCATCAATACCGAATGCTTCTCGTCAATAAAATATGGAATATCCGCCTCCTCAAATACCTGTGCTGCAAGTCTTGCATATTCTTCCAGATTTCCTGTGATCACTGCAATCTCACCATAGCGGTATCCGCAGGTACGCACAAGTTCTGACATCCTTCTGGCAGCCTCCCGCATTTCTTCCAGGGGGGATGGCGCAGTAAATATTTTTATCTCCTGCTGTTCTTCGGCATACACGCCCTTTCTGTAGCGGAAGATATTTTTCTCCAGAAACTGTAAGGCAGGTGCCTGTGCAAACCGGGACTGTCCGGATGGTTTCAGATACACCGGATCCTCCAGATCTCTGGTCAGCCCTGCAAGTGTCCGTATCATCTGCTTGCTCATAAAGAAAAGCTGATAAGGTTTTCCCGCAGAAAAAGCATCCTCCCGTTCGTCCATAGTCACAGTAACACTTATGCGGTCAGCAATGACCAGAAGTTCCCTGAGCACATTGACCTGAATTGGCGTGAATCCGGTAAATCCATCAAAGAGAAATTCCGCTCCCTTAAGTTTCTCGGAAAAAGGAAGCTGTTTAAGCAGGACATCCATCACCTCTTCCCCTGTCATATAATGCCCCTTCAGGAATTCCCTGAATGACTGATAAAGGATTCCCACATCCTTAAGCTTCATTTCAAGTAATGGCTGATCTTTGGCCTTCTCTTTCATTTCTGCCAGATTCTCTTCTCTGATATCATACTGCATAAATTCTGAAACCAGAGACTTCACCTCATCCAGATATCCCGGCTTATTCATCTGACTTCCCAGATAGGCAAGTTCCTTTCTGTGCTGCTGCACCATTTTCTGCAGCACCATGCTTTTTCCCGTATCTTCCAGAACCTTTCTGTTATCTCCGCCGGTTTCTTCAAATACACGGTACGCAAGACGTTCAAAGCTCAGGATGTCAATATTCAGGATTCCTTTTCCCGGGTGCATTTCCACCAACGTCTTCTGTGTCTGCATGGTAAACTGCTCCGGTACGATCACATAATAATTTTTCTCCGGATGCTGCAGTGATTCCTGAATAATCCTTTTATATGCAAAATATGATTTTCCGGCTCCGGAGCTGCCGATTATAAACTTTAATGACATTCTTCTCTCCTTACTGTCAGTTACTCAACATTCAGTACTTCAGTATATCATAATTTAAGTACTTCTGTAATAGAATATACAAAACCATCCAGGAGGCGTGTACCATGAGTGCAAAAACAAAAATCATAGTCCTACATATGAAGGAAGTTATATACACTGGCATTTTCCTCCTTCTTGCTGTCATCCTGGCTATTGTACTTTTTTTCATGTTTGGACCCGGTCAGAAAAAAAGTACCTCAGCTGATGCCAAAAGCCGGTACAAACCGGGAATTTATACTTCCTCCATCGACCTGAATGAAAACACCTTTGACCTGGAAGTAACCGTTGACTCTGACAGGGTAACTTCCATCCGTCTGGTAAATTTAAGTGAAAGCACTGCAGCCATGTTTCCTCTCATGGAACCGGCTCTGGAATCACTGGCCAGCCAGATCTATACCTCCCAGTCGCTGGAAAATATCCAATATTCCGAAGATCAGAAGTATACTTCCATGATTCTTTTGAATGCAATTGAAACAGCACTGAAAAAAGCGGAGAACAATTGATCGTTCTCCGCTTTGTGATTCTATAGCAATCCTCTAAAATAATGCATTATTTACGAGGATTGCTATAAATATCCATATTCTCAAGCTGCTCCAGCCATACTCCTGCACTTGCATCACTTGGCATTCTCAGATCACCTCTCGGTGAAACCGCAACGCTTCCCACCTTCGGGCCATCCGGAAGGCAGGAACGTTTAAACTGCTGTGCAAAAAATCTCCAATAGAAGGTTTTCAGCCATTTGAAGATTGTCTCCTTATCATACATTCCTTCAAAAGTCTCACATGCCAGCCTGTAAATTTTCTCCGGTTCAAATCCTGCACGAAGCATATAGTACAGATAGAAATCGTGAAGTTCATAAGGTCCCACCAGATCTTCTGTCTTCTGTGCGATCTTGCCATCCTTAGGCGGCAGAAGCTCCGGACTTACCGGTGTATCCAGAATATCAAGAAGAACCTCTGTCAGCTTCTCATCTTTGCAGGTATCCGCATAATAACGTACAAGATGACGCACCAGAGTTTTCGGCACTGAAGCATTCACGCCGTACATGGACATATGGTCACCATTGTAGGTTGCCCATCCCAGAGCCAGCTCAGACAGATCTCCTGTTCCCACCAGAATCGAGCCATCCTGATTTGCACTGTCCATCAGGATCTGCGTTCTCTCTCTTGCCTGGCTGTTCTCATAAGTCACATCATGCACAGACGGATCATGAGCAATATCCCGGAAATGTACATTTACTGCTTCTTTGATATTGATCTCACTTAAAGTCGCACCCAGACACTGACTTAATTTGCAGGCATTCTGATAAGTTCTGTCTGTGGTTCCAAAGCATGGCATGGTAATACAGTGGATATCCTTTCTGTCCGCGCCGGAAAGGTCAAAGGCTCTTGCGATCACAAGCAGTGCCAGTGTGGAATCCAGACCTCCGGAAAGTCCCACTGTTGCCTTGTGGCAATGGATATGATCCATACGTTTCTTAAGTCCCATTGCCTGGATATTCAGGATTTCATCACAACGCATATCCCTTTCTTCTTTTCGTGAAGGTACGAAAGGATACTGCGAATATTTTCTGGTCAGTTTTGTCTCTTCCACATTCAGATGGAAGCACACTTTAATGTGATCACTGTCGTCAGCCGGCTGATAAGTAGTCAGTCTTCTTCTCTCATCGTTCAGCCTCTGCACATCAATCTCACTGTATACAATACCATTGTGGAAACGTTTTCCTTCCGCAAGGATCACTCCATTCTCTGCAATCATATTCTGACCGCCAAAGACCAGATCCTGTGTGGACTCACCTTCTCCTGCATTTGCATATACATATCCGCACACCAGACGTGCAGACTGTCCGGAAACAAGATCTCTGCGGTAGCTGTCCTTTCCGACCATCTCATTGCTGGCTGACAGATTCACAATCAGATTCGCTCCTGCCTGTGCATGGAGAACGCTTGGCGGCAGTGTCACCCATAAATCCTCACAGATCTCTGCTGCTGCCACAAGCTCCGGCTCCTCCTCACAGATAAAAAGAATATCTGTTCCGAAAGGAACTCTCTTTCCCTCAATATCCACATATTCCAGACATCCAAGACCTGATGCAAAATGGCGCTGCTCATAAAACTCTCCATAGTTTGGAAGATAAGTTTTCGGAACCAGCCCAATGATCTCACCTCTGTTTAAAACCGCTGCCACATTATATAATTTTCCATGATTTCTGAAAGGCACACCTATAAAAACAAGGGCATCCACATCAGCAGTTTCCTTTGTGATCTTCAGCAAAGTTTCCCAGGCGCTGTCGAGAAGACGTCTCTGCAGGAAAAGGTCCTGACAGGTATAGCCTGTGATACAAAGCTCCGGAAAAACCATAACCTTCACATGTTCTTTTTCCATCTCATGGATCAGTCTGATAATCTCATTTCCATTGGCATTGCAGTCTGCAACTGTGATATAAGGTGTTGCGGCCGCTGTTTTGATATAACCGTTTTTCATTTTCTACCTCTTCTTCCCTGTGCTCCGGCAGATCCATCTGTCAGTACATTTACATCTCTTATTTACATTTACGCAGGATTTCTTTCAGTTCTTCCACTGTAAATTCATAATTCTTATTACAGAAATGGCAGTTCATCTCGATGGACTTACCTTCCTGAATCATTTCATTGAGTTCTTTTCTTCCGATGCTGATCAGGGCTTTCTCCACTCTTTCTCTGCTGCAGTTACAGTAAAATTCCGTAGGAACTTTCTCATTGATCTCCATGTCAAAGCCCTCCAGGACTTTCTCAAGCAGACTCTCAGGAGTATGCCCCTCTTCCAGAAGATTTGTGACAGATGTGATTTTCTGCACATTTTCCTCAAGCTTCGCAATTGTGCTTTCTTCCGCAAACGGCATCAGCTGCACGATAAATCCGCCAGCCTGACGTACCGTATTGTCTTTATTCATAAGAACTCCAAGACCAACTGCTGACGGTACCTGTTCACTTGTAGCAAAATAATAGGTAAGATCTTCTGCGATCTCGCTAGTCTGAAGCGCAACCTGTCCAACATAAGGCTCTTTCAGTCCCATATCCTTGATCACGTTCATAAATCCTACACCGACAGCACCTGCAACATCCAGTTTTCCCTTACTGTTTGCCGGGATACATACATCAGGATTTCCCACATATCCCTTTACACGACCTTTGGAATCTGCTGTCACAGTAATTCCTTCCAGAGGACCTCCTGCCTTAATCTGAAGTGTGAGGATGTCCTTATCCCCCTTCATCATGGTACCCATCATGGCACCTGCTGTAAGAAGACGTCCCAGTGCTGCTGTGGCTACCGGGCTTGTATTATGATCCTGTCTCGCTGTTTCTACTGTTTCTGTAGTAACTGCCGCAAATGCACGAATCTGATCATTCGCTGCAATTGCTCTAATAATATAATCGTTCATTCGTTTATTACTCCTGTTATTTCTTTCATATTATTTCCATTTTGTCCATGGCTTAACGTCAAATCAATAGCAATTCCCGTAAATAATGCATTAATTAAGAGGCCTGCTATAATCGCATCAATCCGCGCGATGTGTCTCAGGTTTCTCCGGAATCCTTCCATGATATCCGTTCTGTGCACTTTTTCCATGCTCTCTTGCAACAAAAGTCAGACGTTCACAATTCTCATCACCCGGATTATGAGTATATGCATCACAGACTGCCACCAGTTCCATTCCTGCTTTCACAATCATAGCCTTGATTGCTTCTATGGAATATGCTTTCTGTACATGTTCCTCCTCACACTTCTCATACAATCCGTCTTCTCTTGGAAGAAAAAGTGCCAGTTCATATACATTCAGGGCATTTTCCCTGTCATAACTGTTCTCCCAGATAAAGCTTCCGTCCTCTCTGTCCTCAGCAATAGTCGTATCGCCGATCACATCCCGGTATTTATGGACCGTATTCATATCAAAAATGAACAGTCCGCCCGGATCCAGATAATTATTTACCAGCGCAAAAAGATACTCCAGATCTTCCTCGTCCGTCAGATAATTCATACTGTCACAGACACTGATCACAGCACGAACCGTACCATATAACTCAAAATCCTGCATATCCTGCAAAAGATACAGAATATCATGACCGGATTCCGCCCGCTTCTCCATAGCCTCTGCAAGCATCTCCTCAGAATTATCGATACCGATCATATCGTATCCGGCATCTGCAAGCATCTCTGTCACAGTACCTGTTCCACATCCCAGCTCCAGAACCAGACCATCCCTGATCCCGTCCTGAGCCAGTGTTTCTATAATATAGTCTGCCCATTCACGATAGTTTACATTATCCATGAAAACATCATAAACACCGGCAAATCTTCCATATGATTCCATTCATCAGCCCTCATTATCTACCTGTTTTACTGTTCACAGCAACACATATTTTCTCTGCTATTCTATCACAATATCCGTTCTTATGTAAATAACAGGTTGTTCTCTGTCAGCGCAAAAAAGGACGACTGTTTTTTTACAGCAGCCGTCCTTTTCAACTTTTCTGTTACTGATTCTTAGGCATATAGCGGACATATGCCGGCTCTCCATGATAGTAATAGTCAACGCCATTCTCATCATAAACGTCCTCACCATTAGCAAAATCATAGGTATTTCCGTCATCATCACACCATGTACCGTCACCGTTCGGATAAATTACAAGCGGATATCCGTCGGAGTTTCTGTAAATAGTTCTTGTCTGATCTGTATCATAGTCCGGATCATCTGTTCCTACAGGTGTTCCGTCTGCATAATATCCATTGGAAGAACCATCGTCATAATCATAAGATCCGTCACTGCTGCCATCAGAAGTATAGTCTGAAGAACTGTAATCTGATGAACCGCCCGATGAAGTATCACTGTAAGAACCGTCTGTGCCTGCTGAAGAGCTTCCATCTGATGAACTGCCGGATGCTGTTCCGTCTGTACCTGCAGCCGCTGTTCCTGTAGTTCCTGAAGTGCCGTCCGCAGTTGTACCTGCTGTAGTTCCTGAAGTTTTTCCTGTTGCTGCTACTTTCAGTACAGAATCACCGGAAATAGTGAATGAATCAACAGAAGTCTTGATTCCTGCCAGTGCTTTCTCATCCTTTACAGAACCTGCAACACTGTAAAATTCTGTTGTATTATCTGTGAAATATTTATTTACAACATATTTATAGTCACTCTTATCAGTGAGGTAATGAACTGTATAGCTGTAAACATTTACACCGCTGACTTCCTCTGATTTATAATCCTGGATCTCAAAATCTGTACCTTCTACAAGATTATCTGCCTTTACAAGTGCAGAGGCTGTATCCTGTGAGCTTGGAATGATCGCCACAGACATATCCTCATCACCGGAACCATGCAGGATCAGGAGTTTGCCCTGTTTCGGTGACTCGAAGCTTAACATATCGTCAGAATCTGATTTATTCGCCCATGTCGCATCCGGAAGTTTAATGGATACTGCTTTGTTCTTAGATGTATAGGTAGTATTCTGGGCATTGGCCGATGCAGGGGTAGGAGTTGCTTTCGCTGCTTTGGTTGGCTCCGGTGTAGGAGTTACCTGTACCACACTTGAATCCTCGTCACTGCCGCCTCCAAAGTTACATGCAGTCATGGAAACAGATAATACAGCTGTTAAGGCCAATAACATTAGTACTCTTTTATTTTTCATAATATCCTCCTTAGAATAGATATATAGTCTTCAGGTAATATTTGATATCAGGTCAGGAGAGGAAACCTCTCTCTGATATTATTATAACTGTTCCGTACTTTATAAAATATGGTGTCAGGGACAAAAGGTATTTTGCCACTGACATTATATATTTTACAGTTTCATTACATAGATGTCAATGTCGATTTCTCAGCCTTCTGCGTTTTACATAGTCTATCGTTACTGTTCACTCCGTTCACAGTAACATAGCCAAAATTCATTCCAGATTGCCTGCGGCAATGGAATTTTGGCTTGTATGTCTCGGGATTTTGGCATATTCATGCCAAAACACCTCGCGGGATAGTGGCGTGTGAACAGTAACAGTCTATCATAACGCCATTTTTCTGCTTCATCATACCATTTATCTTTTTTTCTCTGTAACTGGAAGATTACTTTTTTATTTTTCCACTTCATACATATGCAGTTCATGAAGGGCTCTTGTTGCAGCGATATATCTCGCCTGACGCACAAGCGGTGTCTGGTCTTTCTGCGGAAATACTGCAAATACCTGATCAAATTCCAGACCTTTTGCCAGATAGAATGTCGTAACTGTAAGACCCTTCTTAAAGCTTGTGCTGTTTCTGTCCAGATAAGACAGGCGTTCTTTTACATCAAATCCTTTTTCTCCCAGAATTTCCTTCAGAAGAAGCCACATATGTTCTGCTTCTTTCTCTGTACGCAGGACAACCGCTGCTGTTTCATATTCTTCTTCGCCGAGTTTCAGAGTTTCTGCAATCTCTTCCGCAGCATGGCTCATATCTGCAAATATTTTCTCCTCCACCGGAGCACCATGACGTTCAAAGAGTTCCATATCTTCAATACCCGCAAGCTGATTTGCATAAGACGCAATCTCTATGGTGTTACGGTAACTCTTATTCATAATGATCTTGTGGATATCTCTCCCGAAAATCTTCGGCAGAAATTTCAGCACATCCTGCTGTTTGTCATCCATAGTCTGTGCCCGGTCACCCAGGATCGTCATTTTGCAGGAGAAAATCCTCTGCAGGATTTCATACTGAAGCCTTGAGTAATCCTGCATCTCATCTACCACCAGATGCTTGATATTGCTTCTTCCCTGCTGGCTCTGCAAACGATATTTCAGATAAAGAACAGGATAAACATCCTCATATTTCAGCTTTCTTTTCTCATAAGAAACACGCGGAAGTCCTTTGTATCCGTTCTCTTTCAGGAACTGACTGTAGATCACATAAAGATCTCCGGTCACATACAGTTTCATGAATTTCTCACGGATCTGGTCTTTCTCATCATCCGCCAGATCACGATCCCGCAGGGTTTCCACCTCGTCAATAAAATAATCTGCAACTGCATCCATTCTTGAAAGAAGCGGAAAATCCTGAAATTTGAAATAAAACAATTCAATAATCTCTGATTCTGTCTTTACAAATCCCTTATATTCCACATCTTTAAAATTCATCAGCCGGTCTTCCAGTTCCACCAGATAGCGTTCCATAAGATTTATAAATTCCATGGACTGTTTCTCCTCTGCAAGAGAAGCTTTCTGCGGAAAACGGATTCTGCGTTCAATTTCATCATAGCGGTCTTCGCAGTCAGAAACTGTATCCCTAAGCTGCTTATAGGCAAAAAGATCAAAGCTCATTTCCTTAATATTCTCTTCTCCCAGTTCAGGAAGGATATGGGAGATATAATCGGAAAACACTCCATTTGGCGACAGGATCAGAATATTGGAAGACTTCAGATTCTGTCTGTCATGATAGAGAAGATAGGCAATCCTGTGAAGTGCAACAGAAGTTTTCCCGCTTCCTGCCGCACCCTGGATTACCATGATCCTGTCTTTGGTATTTCGAATGATGGCATTCTGCTCTTTCTGAATGGTACGGATGATGTTCTTAAGCTGTACCTCACCGTTACTTCCCAGTTCTGCTTTCAGGATCTCATCATCAATTTTTACATCACTTTCAAATTCATAGATCATTTTTCCGTTGCGGATCTTGTACTGCCATTTGGAAGCAACCTCACCATGGATTTCACCCATGGGAGCCTCATAAGAAGCCGGTCCTTTGTCATAGTCATAAAACAGACCGCTTACCGGAGCACGCCAGTCGTATACTAATGGAATATGCCCTGCTTTCTCTGCAAAATTTCCAATTCCAATATAAAAGATCTCCGGTTCGTCCTCTCCTTCGTAAATGAAATCCACTCTTCCGAAGAATGGAGAATCTGCCATTCTGCGAAATCTCTGTTTCAGAATCAGCTGCTCTTCATTTGCGGAAATCTGGCGGAACAATGCCTGCTGATTATCATAATTCTCATAGCCATACTGGTCCATCTCTGTATAATTTTCCCAGTAATACTCATGCATTCCCTCAATCTCTTTCTGGCCTTCCACCAGAGAGAGGCTGATCTCTGTGATACGTTCTTTTAATTTTTCCAGCACATAGCCCAGATATTCTCTGCCGTTTTTCTTATCTGTCATATTGTTAATATCCTCTGATATTTGCAGCTGTTCAGTAACTTCACAGCTACAATACTCCTTATTATTGTTATCATTTTCTTCTGTTTCTATGATAAAATTTATCATTTTTCGTAAGTTAGTTTTTAATTATAACATATTACCAGCTAACAGAAAAGGCAAAAATCCGGCAAATTTACAGGTGAATTTACAGACAAAAATCCCTCAGCCGGTATCTGTGTGATCCTATATCTTTCTGGCAAAGGAAATATCTGCATTAACCTGGAGCCGAATATATTCTCTTTCACAAATACCCCTGAGGGATTTATAATAACTTTATGCAGTTGCCTTATTCTCAAACTGGCTGTTATACAGGTCTGCATAGAAGCCTTTCTTAGCCAGAAGCTCTTCATGATTTCCCTGCTCGATAATGTCACCGTCTTTCATAACCAGGATCAGATCTGCATCCTTGATGGTAGAAAGTCTGTGCGCGATCACAAAGCTGGTTCTGCCCTTCATCAGATTGTCCATGGCTTTCTGGATACGCACTTCGGTTCTGGTATCTACAGAAGAGGTTGCCTCATCCAGAATCAGAATCTTATTATTTGCAAGGATTGCCCTGGCAATAGTGAGAAGCTGTTTCTGTCCCTGGGAAATATTGCTGGTTTCTTCATCCAGAACCATATCATAGCCGCCCGGCTGCTGCATAATAAAGTTGTGCACATGGGCTACCTTTGCTGCTGCGATCACCTCTTCATCTGTAGCATCCAGACGTCCGTAACGGATATTTTCCATAATGGTTCCCGAGAACAGCCAGGTATCCTGAAGCACCATTCCAAACATCTCTCTCAGGCTGCTTCTGTTAAAGTCTTTGATGTCATAACCGTCTACCTTAATACTTCCGCCATTGAGATCATAGAATCTCATAAGCAATTTCACCATCGTTGTCTTTCCTGCACCTGTTGGACCTACAATGGCAATCTTCTGACCATCCTTCACATCTGCGGAGAAGTCATTGATAATGATCTTATCCGGATTGTAACCGAATTTTACATGCTCAAACTGAACATCTCCTGTAAGTGTATCAATATCTACAGGGTTCTTCTCATTCTGGCTCTCTTCCGGCTCCTCCAGGAATTCAAATACACGCTCGGAAGCTGCAGCAGAGGACTGTAACAGGTTAGTGACCTGTGCGATCTGCTGGATTGGCTGTGTAAAGTTACGGATGTACTGGAAGAAGGACTGGATATCACCGACCTCAATACTTTTTTTGATTACAAACACACCGCCCAGAAGAGCTACCATTACGTATCCAAGGTTACCTACAAACTGCATGATCGGCATCATCATTCCTGAGAAGAACTGAGATTTCCATGCAGATTCATAAAGCTTCTGATTGTCTTTTTCAAATTCCTCTACTACATCATTCTCTTTGTTGAAAACTCTGACCACATTATGACCACCGAAGTTTTCTTCGATCTGACCGTTTACTTTACCCAGATAGCTCTGCTGATCCTGGAAATATTTCTGGGAATGCTTCATGACAGTCTGGATGATGAACATGGAAACCGGCAGGATCAGAAGTGCTGCCAGAGTCATCCACACATTAATGGAAAGCATCATAATAAATACACCGATCAGGGTTGTCACTGATGTGATCAGCTGTGTCAGACTCTGGTTCAGACTCATCTGCAAAGTGTCCACATCATTGGTGATACGGGAGAGGATCTCACCGTTTGTTCTGCTCTCATAATAATTCAGAGGCAGTCTATTGATTTTCTTTGAAATATCTTTTCTCAGATTATAGGTGACATCATTGGAGATTCCTGACATTACAAATCCCTGTACAAAGGAAAAGCATGCACTTAACACATACAATCCAAGTGTCCATAACAGGATCATCCCGATCTTTCCAAAGTCGATTTCACCGGTTCCGTTTACCTTAGCAACCAGGCCGTTAAACAGCTCTGTTGTCGCCTTACCTAAAATCTTAGGCCCTACAATACTAAACACAGTTCCCGCTACTGCAAAGATAAACATCAGTATAAAGCGGAATTTATATCGTCCCATATAGCGGAAAAGCTTAGCCATGGAGCCTTTGAAGTCTTTCGCCTTTTCGCCGGACATCATACGTCCATGTCCTCCCATAGGACCTCTTCTTCTCTGTTCGCTCATGCCAGTTCCTCCTCTGATAACTGAGATCTTGCAATCTGCTGATATACCTCACAATTTGCCATCAGTTCCTTATGAGTTCCAATGCCTGCCATATGTCCGTCGTCCAGTACAATGATCTGGTCTGCACCAAGGATGGTACTGATTCTCTGGGCAACGATCACAGTAGTTGCATCTTTGGTATATTCCTTCAATGCCTTTCTTAACTGACTGTCAGTCTTAAAGTCAAGGGCAGAGAAGCTGTCATCAAAGATAAAGATCTCCGGATCCTTTGCAATGGCTCTGGCAATGGACAGACGCTGTTTCTGTCCACCTGAAACATTGGTACCTCCCTGTGATACAGGGGATTTATATTTCTCCGGTTTGGTATCAATAAATTCTGTAGCCTGTGCAACCTCTGCTGCTTCTTTCACCTGTGCATCAGTGATCTCCGGCTTACCATAGCGGATATTGGAATCAATAGTACCTGAGAAAAGTACACCCTTCTGAGGCACATATCCCAGCTTATCACGAAGCTCTTTCTGAGTCATGTCGCGGACATCCACACCATCCACTTTAACAGAACCCTTTGTCACATCATAGTATCTTGGGATCAGATTGATCAGGGTACTTTTACCACTTCCTGTACTTCCGATTACTGCGATCGTCTGACCTTTCTTTGCTTTAAAGGAAATGTCTGTCAGTACATTCTCACCTGCTTCCGGGTAAGCAAAGGATACATGGTCAAATTCGATCTCACCTTTCACACTTTCTGACGGATGTACCGGAGTTTCCGGATCCTGAATGGAAACCTCTGTTTTCAGAACCTCATCAATACGAAGCGCTGCAACATTTGCTCTCGGGAGCATAATGGACATTGCAGTGATCATCAGGAAGGACATAATGATCTGCATTGCATACTGGATAAATGCCATAACATTACCAACCTGCATGGTTCCGTTGTCTACTGCATGGGCACCACTGTAAATAATAAGTACAGATACACCATTCATGATCAGCATCATAATAGGCATCATAAAAGTCATACATCTGTTGACAAACAGGTTTGTTTTTGTCAGATCCAGGTTTGCTTTCTCAAAACGCTCTTCCTCATGCTTTTCACGGCTGAATGCGCGGATAACCGGAATACCTGTCAGGATCTCACGTGATACCAGGTTCAGTCTGTCGATCAGAGTCTGTAAGATAGTGAATTTAGGCATTGCCACCTGGAACAGCACAAAGATCACAATCAGGATCAGGCCAACTGCCACACCAAGGATCCATGTCATGGAAGAATCTGTGTTCAATACCTTAATCACACCACCAATACCAAGGATCGGCGCGTACAGAACAATACGGAACATCATTGCCATAACCTGTTGTACCTGCTGCACATCATTGGTACTTCGTGTGATCAGGGATGCTGTGGAGAATTTGTGATATTCTCTGCTGGAGAAGCTCATAACCTTACGGTAAATGCTGTTTCTCAGGTCATGACCAAGTCTGCCTGCCACTCTGGCTGAAATAAATGTAACACTGATGGCTGCCAGCATGATTACCAATGCCATAGCAAGCATTCTGATACCTGACATCAGGATGTAACGCATCTGGATGGCATCCACATCTGTTCCCAGTGCTTCATATTCTGAAGCAACAAAAGAAACACCAGCCTGTGTCACAATAGACTCCGGCATATCTTTCAGCTTCTCATCCACCTGACTCATGATCTGCTGTACTGCTTCTTCCGGCATCTGCGCCAGTGCTGTCAGTGGATCTGTTCCCTCTGGAAGACCCATCTGTGCAACCATTGCCTGCCCCTGCTCACTGTCTTCGGAAAAGGCAGATACCATCATCATTGCCTTGGAGAAATCCTCATTTAAATTCTCTCTGGTTTCTTTGGAAATATCATCATTTAATACCCAGGTATCATCTTTCTGTGTATAATTCTGTGAAACTTCCTTTTTCTGATCCTCTTCCATAAAAATCTGAAGATTCTGCAAGGTTAAATCCCGAAGCTTATCCGGCACACTGTCTTCAATACCTTTCTGCTGGATACCTACATTAATGATCTTGGAGGTATAATCCGGCAGGGAAAGATCACAGTACGCCTGCAGAAACAGAAGTGCTATGATCAGGACAATGTATCCCGCTGATTTCTTCAGATATTTCATCAGTTTAATCATTGCTTGATTCCCTCTTTTCCTATTTTTAATGTATGTCTGTGTCAAACTCATAGGTCAGTTCTTTCACAGACAATATTTTTATCTGAACATGCTGATACAGTTTTCTCAATCTGCTCCATCATGTATTTTTCAGTTTCTACCTGTTGACAGGTATCTCCGAAATATTATCCAGAATCTGCCCAAAAAACCTTCGTAAAAGACATAGTTCCGCTTCGCTGAAATTGCTGAACATCACTTTCTCCACAGCTTTGCTTTCCTGCTGGAGCTCCTCCACGATTTTTCTTCCGTTTTCTGTCAGATATACACGCATGATGCGTTGATCTTTATCATCACGTTTCCTGCAGACAATGTTTGCTTTCTCCAGACGCTGGATACTTACATTTACAGTGGGCGGTGTTACACCCATCCACTCTGCAATCTCCTTCTGGCTGCAGCCGTTATGTCTGTATACGATCATAATGATCGGCATCTGTCCCTGTTGGATACCGATTTCCCGTATACGCTGCATACATCTCATACCATATTGGCGGTTGATTTCCATAAAGAGAGCAGGCATGCTTTTCTCTTCCCGTTTCTCTTTCTCATTCTTCTCATCTTCCGGGCACCACATAACTTCACTCCTTTCCGGCCTCTGTCCTCTTTCAGGTCTGATATTATTCTTTAATTAGCCTGACTAATCATATATAATATACTTTTAGACAAAAAATGCAAGTGTTTTTTGTGCAGTTTATAATTATTTTAGATTCAACTTTGATATTTCCAATTTATAAATATTCTATTTTATTTTGCCCGGCTAATTTTTTTCATCCCAGGTCGAATAAAATTTCCAATATTCTTCAAGCTCTATCTCTGCATAACTTCTTTATAAAATTCTATAAACACATTAATTGCCGGAGACCGCCATTTATTTTTGTGGAGCAGCAACTGTGTCCATACAGTTACCGGGCAGCCGGCAACATCCAGTCTTTTAATCTGTCCGTCTTTCACATATTTCTCCGAAATAAAATCCGGAAGAAAGGAAAGCAGGCTGCTGTTTTTTACCAGTTCACATATCTGAAGCGGATTTCCGATTTCAAGAACCGGACGGATTTCCAGTGATTGGGACGCAAGGGTTTCATTCAGTATTTTTCTGTAGCTCATGGCTTGTTCTGTTAACACAAACTCATTCTGAGAGATTTCACTTAATTTCCATGAACAGCCTGCAACAGGATTATCAGCCGCTACAATAAAATGAACCTGTTCTTCCTGTTCAGCACAAATAATAAAATCCGAATCATAAATATGCCTGTCCAGAGTAAAAACCAGATCTGTTTCGTTCTTCCGTAATTTATCAAACATCTGCTCTGTACCGTTTTCTGTTATCTCCACTTTTATTTCCGGATACTGATGATGAAAACGCAGAAAATCATTTTTAAAATATCTGCTGCAGACAGAACTAGACATAGACAACCGGATCTCGCCTTCAATGCTTTCAGCCGAATTCAGCGAATCAAGCATTTTCGCCTGTGCCTTCAGAATGTTTCGAGCCTGCTGCAAAACTAAAACACCCTTTTCCGTAAGATTGATTTTATGATAATAACGGTCAAACAGCCTGACATCAAGTTCCTTTTCCAGTTGTTTAATCTGTGAAGAAACTGTAGACTGCGTATATCCCAGTTCCTTTGCAGCAGCCGAAAATCCGGAATATTCACATACTGCAATAAAAGTTTTTAACACATTTGTATCCATTTCTCGTTCCTTTCCCATATTTTTTTCAATATTTTTCCATCAAAACGCAGAAGCGTTATTTTTCTTATATAAACGATATTTTCAATAATATACAACAAAACAATCAATTTTACAAATATTGTTTTTTATCTTATAATATCCCTTATATGAACTTCTGAAGGGAGCGTTATCTTATGAAACGTGAACAGCTTGGAAGCCGGCTTGGCTTCATTATGCTTTCCGCCGGCTGCGCCATTGGCTGCGGAAATGTATGGAAATTCCCGTGGATGTGCGGGCAAAATGGCGGCGGCAGCTTTATGCTGATCTATCTTCTGTGTCTGGTCATCCTGGGAATCCCGGCTCTTGTGTTGGAATTTTCCATCGGAAGAGCGGCTCAGACAAGTCCCCTTTTCATGTACCGTAAGCTGGAAAAGCCAGGACAGAAATGGGGGATTTTCGGTTGGTTCTGTCTGCTTGGCAACATTGCCCTGATGGCATTTTACACTGTTGTCTGCGGCTGGATCATTTATTATTTTGTACAGTTTCTCAGAGGTAAAAACGGTTCACTGGGATTTTCAGCTATGATTTCCTCTCCCTCTGTGAATGTATTCTTCTTACTGGTCACTGTAGTCATTGCATTTTTCATCCTTTCCTTCAATCTTCAGGGAGGACTGGAACGTGTGACAAAATATATGATGTCTGCACTGCTGGTACTGATGCTTGCTCTCGCTGTGCACAGTCTTTTTCTGAAAGGCGCTGGTGAGGGAATGACCTTTTATCTGAAACCGGATTTCTCAAAGATTGATGGTTCGGTGATCGTAGGGGCAATGAATCAGGCATTCTTTACTTTGTCTACAGGTATGGGTGGCATGGCTATCTTTGGCAGCTATATTGGTAAAGAACATTCTCTGATGGGGGAAGCTATTCATGTGATCACACTGGACACACTGGTTGCTTTTCTGGCAGGAGTTATTATTTTCCCTGCATGCTTTACCTTTAATCTGGAAGTAAATGCAGGTCCGAGCCTTCTGTTTGATACAATGGCAGCAGTTTTTAACAACATGTCCGGAGGTCGCATCTGGGGTTCCTTATTCTTCCTGTTCATGGTATTTGCAGCTATGTCAACAGTTCTGGGAGTGTGCGAAAACATCCTGGCAATGATACGTGAGCTTACCGGCTGGTCCCGTCCAAAAGGCAGCGTGGTCTGCGGCACAGGTGTCTTTCTTCTGGCACTTACCACAGCCCTTGGTTTCAGCGTTTTCCACTTCCAGCCATTTGCGGAAGGAACTACCTGGCTTGATTTCTGGGATTTTATTGTTTCCAACAATATTTTACCCCTTGGCTCTCTCATCCTTGCACTCTTCTGCTGTAATAAGTTCGGCTGGGGATGGGATAACTTTATCAAAGAGAGCAATACCGGTAAGGGTTTAAAAGTACAAAGCTGGATGAAACCGCTCTTCCGGTTTGTACTTCCGATTATGATTGCCTTTATCTATATTTATGGAATGTTCACATTCAACTGGAAATAAAAAAATAAGCTCTGTGGATTTTTCTTTTATCCACAGAGCTTATTTTCTTTGTCAGGCGGATATTCGCAATCCGCTTCGCTATTTACTTGATTCGGTTAAATCAGACAGATAAATCTCCTTCTGATCAGTGAACTTTCTGATCCAGCATTCTTTGGATCAATTCAATTGTATCCTTCAGTCCATAGTTGGCACTGTTGATACACAAATCATAATTCTCCGGTTTTCCCCATTTCTCACCGGTATAAAATTCATAATATTTCTTATGCTGCTTATCCATCTGCTTCAGAAAACGTACTGCCTGTTTCAGATTCATATTACGGATATCCATAACATGCTGCACACGAACCTGGAAGGGAGCACTGATAAACAGGCTGATATGCGGAATGTGATTATTCTTCAAAATCATATCTGCACAGCGCCCCATGATCACACAGTCTTCACTTTTTGCCAGTTCACAGATCAAATCACTCATATTAAAGAAAACCGCATCCTGTTTCGGAAGTCCGTGATAACGATTGAATTCCCTGAACCAGGTTTTCAGATCTGTATGTTTTTTCTTTCTGTATTTATCAAATTTCTCAAAATTACCTGTATCACTAACTACACTTTTATCTGCCTGCAGACGCTTCATAACCTGATCAAAGATTTCTGCATCATAATAGTTGATCTGAAGCTGATCTGCCAGTTCAAATCCGATATCATTACCGCCACTTCCCTGTGTACGGCTGATACAGATGATCAGATGATCATTTTCGGAAATCTCATTCTGTCGTCTTGCGATCAGATTATTCAGACTGATACGTTCTTTATCTACAATATCTGTCTGTCCAAATGTATCCGGAAGACTTTCGATCTCTTTCAGAATACTGTCATACTCTATCATAAGACGTCTTCTCTCGCTCTTATCCCTGATGGTACGAGCCATGTTACTGATCAGCGCCAGTTCACTTCTGAGCAGATGTCCGTCCGGCTTGGTATACATCAGTGCTGCCAGATGACGGATGGTTGTTTCTTTCTGTCCTGTAAATGTACGTCCCAGAGAGGAACCCACACATTTATAAACTTCTTCGTCCAGGTTATAAATGCGTATTGCAAGTTCTTTACATTTTTCCTGATTATCCTGCATAATGATCCTCCCTCCTTATAAAAAGAATACAAACATATCGATAATAAACACCGGAACCAGAAATGCAACAGACCAGAGCATATATCCGAAGAATGATGGCATCTTCACACCGTTCTCATCAGAGATTGCCTTTACCATAAAGTTCGGGGCATTTCCGATATAAGTGTTGGCACCCATGAATACTGCACCACAGGAAATGGCAGACAGAATCTTGGTAGGTACAGTTCCCAGTGTGGTTGTGATTCCATTGGTAAATGCCAGCGTTCCTGCTGTTGTAAGGAATACCAGATAAGTAGGTGTGTTATCCAGGAAACTGGAAAGCGCACCGGTTGCCCAGAACATCTCTGCCGGTTCAGTAACTCCCAAATTCGGCCCTACAGCTTTCAGAAGCATCAATGCGGGCTGCATAGTGATAAAAATACCGATGAATAAAACCGCAACCTCCTGGATCGCCCCCCAGGTAAAATGGTTTCTGATACGGATCTGCTTATCTGTTGTCTTAAAGGAAAGAAAAGCAGCAAGCAGAATGATCACGATTTCGATCAGAGCCGGGAATGTCAGGGTTACTTCTCCAAAGAGATGAATGCCTCTTACATTGCCTGCTGCATCCTGGAATGCGGACATTCCCGGAAGTACACCGCTTAAAATTACCGCGCCAACGATCATCACAAGGAAGATGATATTGTGCAGTCCATCCAGACGGAACTGAGTACCCGGTTTACGGATATCCGGTTTACGTCCATTTGCAATATCCTTTCTGTAGGAACGTTTATCAATCTGATAAAATACAAACAGCAAAATGACCATATTAAAGATCAGTACAGGGAACAGATGCAGACTCCAGAAGAATGGAACACCTCGCATAAATCCCATTAACAGCGGCGGATCTCCGATCGGGGTAAGACATCCACCCATATTGGAAACCATGAAGATAAAAAAGATCATAATATGTCCTTTTCTCTTTCTCCATGAATTCATTTTAATTACCGGACGTACCATCAGCATACTGGCACCTGTAGTGCCGATACAGCTTGCCAGAAGAGTTCCCAGTGCAAGCAGACCTACATTAACACGGGGAGAACCTGCGAAATCACCCTCCATGGTAATATTACCTGATACGCAGAACAGGCCGAATAACAGAATGATGAATGTAAGATAATCATTCACAATACAGTCCAGAACTGTCTCTGCAGTCTTTCCGGCTCCATAAACGAAAGCAAATGGAACCACCATCAGAATGATCCATAAGGCAACAACCAGTGGCTGATGAGACTCCCACCACTCCGCTTTTACCAGAGGCATCACTGCAATACATAACAAAAGCCCTGCAAAGGGAATGCAAAGCCATACAGGTACTGTAGATGGTGCTTTGCTGCCTTCTGCCGCAAATACACTCAACGGACAAGCCAGAAGAACTGCAAAAAAAGCACCCAGTACGGTCACCAACTTTTTCAAAACTGCCACCTCCATATTTTATTTTTTCGCTCAATGCAGATATAGCAGTCAGAAAAATGGTTCGACTTGAAACAGGTGTTTCTTCCTATTATAAATGCATTCGATTTTTTACAGATGCAATTATATCATACAGCATACAAAAATCAATTGTAGGGATATTGAATATTTATACTTTATTCCCTGTTTTTTTATGCATTTTTAACATATTATCTGATAAATTTCGTTTATTTTTTAACAAGATAATCTGTTTTTCAGCTATTTTCCACTCCGTCTTATATATTTTTTAAAATTGTACTGATTTTGAAACACATAACCCAATAACAGCTCCACAGTTTATTACTTTTTTCGCAATTAGCGCAGTAAACTTTCTTATATAAGAAAGAATCCTGCTTGCAGGATTCTCCGCCTGCGACGGGTCGCTTCAGCGACATATTTCCTATAACACGAAAAATGCTCCCCGACAGCAATTCCCGCTGTCAGAGAGCATTTCGCATATTTCTTATATGAACTGATTGGTTGCCTCATCATACTCATAGTCGATGGAATGCATCTTCGCCACCAGTTCGTCTTTCTTCAGTCCTCTGCATGTACAGAGTGCTTCCAGGGAATCATAGTAATCCCTGAGCTGAGTATTCACATAACTCAGCAGAATCATTGGATCTTTGGGTATCATTTAGTTTCCGTCCTTTACCGTAACAATGAATTCCCCATTCTGAACATCCAGCACCAGAGTATCACCTGCATGAACATCTCCGGACAAAATCTTTCGTGCCGCAAGAGTCTCCACATATTTCTGCAGATAACGCTTCAGCGGACGTGCACCATATACCGGGTCATAGCCATTCTCGATAACCTGATTCTTAGCTGCTTCTGTCAGTTCCAGGGAAAGCTCCTGGTCTGCAAGACGTTTGTCAAGCTCGCTGACCATCAAATCTACTATCTTACCAATATTAGATTTTGTCAAGGGCTTAAACATAATTATTTCATCCAGACGGTTCAGAAATTCCGGACGGAAATGACCTCTCAGGTCATCCATAACCTGACTCTGAGCCTCAGGTTTGATCTCCCCATTCTCATCAATACCATCCAGCAAATACGGAGAACCGATGTTGGAGGTCATAATAAGAATCGTATTCTTAAAGTCAACTGTACGTCCCTGAGAATCTGTGATACGGCCATCATCCAGTACCTGCAACAGTACGTTAAACACATCCGGATGTGCTTTCTCAATCTCATCGAAAAGTACAACACTGTATGGTTTACGGCGGACTGCCTCAGTAAGCTGACCGCCCTCCTCATATCCTACATATCCCGGAGGCGCTCCGATCAGTCTGGATACAGAATACTTCTCCATGTACTCACTCATATCGATTCTGACCATATTCTGCTCATCATCAAACAGATTCTCTGCCAGAGTTTTGGCAAGCTCTGTCTTACCTACACCTGTAGGACCAAGGAACAGGAAAGAACCAATAGGTTTGGTCGGATCCTTGATGCCGGCTTTGGAACGAAGGATTGCATCTGTAACCCTCTTCACACCTTCATCCTGACCTACAACTCTCTTGTGAAGCTGATCTTCCAGAGTGAGGAGTTTCGCTCTCTCGCCTTCTGTCAGTCTTGTTACAGGAATACCGGTCCATCTGGAAATAATCCTTGCGATCTCATCATCAGTAACTGCCTCATGTACCAGACTTCTGTCACTTTCTTTGACACTCTTCTCTTCGATTTCCAGCTGCTGCTGTAATTTCGGAAGTTCACCGTACTGTAACTGTGCAGCCTTCTCCAGATCATAGTTCTGTTTTGCTTTCTGGATCTGCTTATTCACATCCTCAATCTGCTCACGAAGCTTCTGTAATTTCTCTACAGAATGCTTCTCATTATCCCACTGTGCTTTCTGTGTATTAAAGGTATCACGAAGCTCTGCCAGCTCCTTCTGAAGTGCTTCCAGACGTTCCTTACTCAGATTATCTGTCTCTTTCTTCAGTGCAGATTCCTCAATCTCCAGCTGCATAATCTTACGGCGCTGTTCATCCAGCTCTGAAGGCATGGAATCCAGCTCTGTCTTGATCAGGGCACAGGCCTCATCCACCAGGTCAATGGCCTTATCAGGAAGAAAACGGTCTGTGATATATCTATGTGAAAGTGTAGCCGCTGCAACCAGCGCACTGTCTGTGATCTTAACACCATGGAAGACCTCATATCTCTCCTTCAGACCACGAAGGATGGAAATGGTATCCTCCACTGTAGGTTCATCTACCATAACAGGCTGGAAACGACGTTCCAGAGCGGCATCTTTCTCAATATACTGACGGTACTCATCCAGAGTTGTGGCACCGATACAGTGAAGCTCACCTCTGGCAAGCATAGGCTTCAGCATATTGCTGGCATCCATGGCTCCGTCAGTCTTACCTGCACCGACGATCAGATGTAACTCATCAATGAAAAGAATGATGTTTCCTTCACTCTTTTTTACTTCTTCAAGGACTGCTTTCAGACGTTCCTCAAACTCACCTCTGTATTTGGCACCTGCTACCAGAGCACCCATGTCCAGGGCAAAAATCTTCTTATCCTTCAGACCTTCCGGCACATCCTCTGCCACGATTCGCTGTGCAAGGCCCTCGATTGCTGCAGTCTTACCTACACCAGGCTCACCGATAAGTACAGGATTGTTCTTGGTCTTACGGGAAAGGATTCTGATGATATTACGGATTTCCTCATCACGTCCGATCACAGGATCCAGCTTCTGGTTACGTGCCTTTTCGACTAAATCCTCACCATATTTATTCAAAGTATCATAAGTAGCTTCCGGATTGTCACTGACTACACGCTGATTGCCTCGTACTGTAGAAAGTGCCTGCAGGAAACGTTCCTTGGTAATACCAAATTCCTGAAACAGTTTCTTCATGCTTGGACTTGGATATCTTAATAAAGCAAGGAAGAGATGCTCTACAGAGACATATTCATCTCCCATTGCCTTGGCTTCATCCTCTGCACTGACCAGAGCCTTGTTCAGATACTGTCCGAAACGAAGCTCACCGCCGGATACCTTAACCTTAGCATCCAGTGCCTGATTCAGAGAATTTCTGAAATAATCTTTATCTATCTCCATCTTCTCGATCAGTTTAAGAATCAGGCTGTCTTCCTGTTCCAGCAGAGCATATAAAAGATGCTCCTCTTCAATCTCCTGGTTGCCAAACTGATAAGCAACCTTCTCCAGATCCTGGACAGCCTGTACGGATTTCTGTGTAAATTTACTGATATTCATAGGCTAACCCTCCTCTTATATGAGAAATATCTCTCCCACGGGAGAAATATGTTGTTTTCTTTGTTCTGCATGTAATATAACACACGTTATTAGCACTGTCAAGAGGTGAGTGCTAATTATTTTGTGAAGATTTTGTTAAGCCTTGATTTAACGGGCTTCACAGGGATTTTTCACTTACTTTCGCACTCGTTTTTCTTGATTTGACCACATTTGTACCAATAATTATCAATGCAATTCCATATAATACTTTTATTCACTGTATATTTAATTTTATCCAAGCGCTCCTTTCGTATCGAGGGTTTGGGACACTTCCCAACAAGCAATTTTGCAGGGCAAAATACGGAAGTGGGTACTCATTTCCTATGCTTGCTATGAAAGTTTTATCCCTTGTTATCTACTACAACGGAAAGCCCCATTTGCCAAAAGAGAGTAAAGAAAAATCCTGTAATTCCTCTCTATCTGTTTGTTTTCAGTATTATATTGACAATAATGTGCTTGTTGTTTATAATGTGTATGTAGTTACATCACACTAAAAGAAAGGGGCGAGGGGCTTTGTGAAAATACTAATCTCAAATACTTCTGACACTCCCTTATACCAACAGATAAAAGACCAGATTAAGGACGCCATATTAAAAGAAGAATTGGTTGAAGGGGACGCACTTCCCTCTATTCGGGCTTTTGCTAATGATTTGAAAGTGAGCGTCTTAACAATTCGACGGGTATATGAGGAGTTAGAACAGGAGGGATTTATTGTAAGTCAAGTAGGAATTGGGACATTTGTATCTACAAGCAATCTTGAATTACTCCGCGACTCCAAGCGACGGCTTGTAGAACAAAAAATGACGGATATGATACAAACAGCAAAATCACTGAAAATCAGTAAGGAAGAACTTAATTCCATGATGGATATTCTTTACGAGGAGGCTTGAAATGAACGATATTTTGACAGTCAGCGGTTTAAATAAGTCGTATGACGATTTTTCTTTGAAAGATGTGACATTCTCTTTGCCAGAGGGGTGTATCACAGGTTTTGTTGGTGTCAATGGCGCAGGTAAAACAACAACGCTGCGGACGCTTTTAGGTCTGACGAACAAGCTATCCGGCAAAATTCAGTTTTTCGGTCTTGACATGGATAAGAATGAAAGAGAAATCAAAGACCGTATTGGTATAGTTTTAGACGGTGGGGGATTTTACGAAGAACTTTCGCTCGGTGAAATGAAAGGAATTATTTCATCTGCGTACACTTCATGGTCTGAACAGGATTTTAAGCGGTACATGGATATGTTTTCGCTTGACCCGAAGCAAAAAATCAATAGCCTTTCCAAAGGTATGAGAATGAAGTATGCTCTTGCTTTAGCTCTTTCTCATAACGCAGAACTTTTGATTATGGATGAGCCGACAAGCGGACTTGATCCTTTAGTTAGGGGGCAGCTTTTGAAAATCTTAACTGAGTACATGGAAAATGGCGGCAAAGGTGTTTTCTTTTCGACACATATCACCTCTGACCTTGATAAGATTGCCGATATGCTCATTATGATTGATAACGGGCGTATCGTCTTTCGAGAGGAAAAGGATACCTTGCTTGACACATATCGGCTTGTCAAAGGTGATAGCGGGGCTTTAACAACTGATGCTCGCAAGCTCTTTTTATCTATATCGGAAACTGATTTTGGATTTACAGGAATTACAAAGCAAATATCCGAAGTACGGTCTTATATTCCCAACATTATGGTTGAGCGTCCGACGATTGAGGATATTATGCTTGGAAATATCGGAGGTGAAAAATGATGTTGTTCGCCCTACTAAAAAAGGATTTTCTGATTGTAAAAAAATATGTGCTGATTATGCTTGTAGTTATTGCGCTTATCCCACCTGTCATGCGTTGGCGGACACCGGAGTTTACGGGAGTTTTTGGATTTATTCTTTCTGTCACTTTTGGCGTTTTCATGCTGTTGCAATATGTATCCCTAAAAGAGTATCAATTTCCAAAAGCTGTGACATTACTATGTGCCACACCATTTTCACGGAAAGCAATAGTTTCATCAAAATACATTTTTTGCATGGCTATATATGCAATCTGTTGTATCGTTTTTGAACTTGAAACCTTGTTTATGCCCGAATTAGGAACATCAGATATAAAGCTGTTTGCATTTATGTTTCTTATAGTATCTGTTTTTATTGGTATTTATTTGCCAATACAGTATAAGTTTGGATATGAAAAAACAAAATTTGCCTTTGGTGTGATTATTATGGCTTCGCCATTTATTCTGCCACTGCTTATGAGAGCGGGAAGTCTAAACTTAAACTTCCTCTCTATGTTTTCACCATACCTTGTTTATGGCGGTATTGTCCTTATTGGTTTTGCGATTTTAGCAATATCAGCATCTTTGTCTATAAAGATTTACGATAAAGCAGACTTGGCGTGATAAAGAAAGAAGGTGGGACTATGGATAGGGATACTATTTTTCTTTATGTCATTACTGTGATAACATTGTGTTTTGGATTGATAAACTGTTTTCAATTTTTTTTAAAAAGAAACAAAACGGCAGAAACCGTCGGTACGATTATTTCTTTCAAAACAATAAATCCAGAAAACTCAAAATTTCGTAATTCAAAATGGGCGACCGTTTCGTATAAAGTGAATGGAAGAACGTATCAGTCCCAAAACTGCATACAAGTACCAATGGCGTCACAGATTGGAACAACCATTACCGTGCGTTATGACATGCAAAATCCGGAAAAATTGTATAGTTTTTCTATTTTACGAATTATTGTATCACTTATTGTTGCTGCTATCTGCATTGCAGCGGCTATATTCAATCTTGTATAAGATAAGGAGGATTGAGATTATGCCACATTTTCCAGATTGGTTTGTAGCTATATGTGTTTTACTTCCTGTTTCCAATGTTATATACAAAATATGGAAGAACAATAAGAAAAAATAATTATCAAAGAGCCTGACACACAGTCACAGAGCCGATGAACTATGAGAAATTGTAGTCCATTGGCTCTTTTGGAATATACTTATAAATAGACAAAAGCCGGACGATCAACGCGGAGCTATGCCATTATTGGCAGAATCTCTACAAAATGCGACCAGGTCAATTGTTGCGACAATGTCGCAACTTTTTCGAAGTCAGGAAATTCCTGATAAAACTTAATCATTCTTGAAATTGATGTTTTATCAAATCCCGAACCATACTCCTGTTCCAGCCGTTTACTGACTTCTGCAACAACCTTTTTTCCATACTCAGGCTTATTATTTCCAGTTAACTCCACACTAAGTCTTTTCCAATTCCCCAATTAAGAGAAATAATGGCATCATTCACAACTTTTTTTACATTAGTTTTCTTTTCCCTGATTAACGCATTTATTTCATCATAAATATTATCAATATTATCTGCTATTAATATCTCTTTTTTCATTATCGATTCCCTTCTATAACTTGAAATGCCAAATTGGCATTTCAAAACTGTCCCAACTGCTTACTGTTATATTACCCTATTTTTCTCATTCTGCCTACTGCTTTTTCATGGTCACATATAATAATGAGGTCGCATTCCACGACCTCATCACCTTCATTTAAACATAAATCAATTCCTTGAGAATAATCTCTTCCGCAATCGCTCTGTGTTGATTAGCAGCTCTTACCCATGCCATTTGATCTGCTTCTTTATCCGGCAGTGGTTCTTTTTCTTCCAACTGTTTCAGAATCATTTCTTCCCGTTCTCTGGCTGCCTTATCTACTTCCAGAAGATGCTCTCCAATGGTGTCCTGCAGAAGCATCACCTGATAAGTTGAATTTCGATGATTCTTCAGATAATCTCTGCGAAGAAAACCATACTTGCCAAGTTGCTCCATCTGCTCATCGGATTTATAGGTGAGATTCGGGATCAGATATCCATTTACATTTGTATACGTTAATTCCATTTTATTAGCACTCTCCATTTCTCATCATTTTTTGACCACAAATTTACGACATTTACGACAAATCTGACACTGCTTTACAATACCAGACAAAATGGCTGATGCCCCGGAAAGCCTGTAAAACAGGCACTTCCGGGATACACAAGACAGGACAAAAATCGACTTCCATTATCAAGAGGCGAATGCTAATATTTTGTAAAGAATTTGTGCCCCTCGGAAATTTCTGAATGATTTTCTGAAAGAATGGGTAGTTCGGATGGATGAACTGAAATCCGATGAGATTACCAAAGATGAATATTTTGAATGGAAAATCACCCAGCCACAGACCTGTAGTGTTCTAGTTCTTTAATCGCTGACCTTACAGAATCAATTCCATCCCGGCTCAGAGATACCAGCCCCCGCATGTTGTTATTCCAGTCCTCTGGCAGACTTAACATCAGGGATAACAGTCCTTTTGCCTTTAATGACAAATCTTTGTTCTTGAAATGATGGTTGCTCATTACCGTAAAGTTCTTGTTTCTCTCTACACGAAAGACTTGTGCTATTCTCCCCCACTTCCTTTCCAGACAGAAAAAGACGCAAGCCACCTTTATGGATCAATTTTTAGATTCATGGTACAGTTATCAGTTCAGATACTGTTCCGTGAATAATTCAAGTTTAAGTTCTTTTTTTGACATTTTCACGGATTTAATTCTGCTCCACTGGAAAATCCTTCCCTCGCCTTCCTCTGTCAGAGATTCTGTCATATCCCTTTTCATATACTTTCCACAACAAATACAGAAAACAGGAACCCCCTCCTGCACAAACCGTTTTCCCGCCAAGAATCATACCTTCCGTCTGGGATACCGTCTTCGGAAGCATCAGATACAGCTTAAATTCTGCCACAGCCTGATCCACCTTTTCTTTCCAGAACCCAAAGTCAGACCACCTTGACGGAATCCATCCCTCCGGCCAGGTCAGATGTGTAAAAAGAAGCCAGACCACCGTCCCTGCCATTACACTGTACAGCAGGTTGCAGAACCAGTACTCTGTATCTTTCACTGTATAGTTCTTTTTTTCTCTGCTTATTTCCGTCCACAGACTGCCAGAAAGAACCGCCGGAAGCAGCAGTAATGCCGCCAGTCCTGCATTTTTCGGTAAAGTCGAGGATACCACAGTTCCCTGAAGTCCGTATTTCATCAGAAATCCGTTCACTGTACTTTCTTCGGTTTCTCCATTTCTCCTTCTGATAAACAAACGATTATAAAAAAGTTCCGTCTCGGTATCATCCGCAGAAGCCGCCCCGAAAACCAAAATTTTCTGCCCCCAGTCCGCAACTTTCCTGACAGTATAAGTACGTCCCTGAAACAGAATCTGACCACCCGGAACCTTATTGCCAAAGAGCTCCCAGGCAGTTGTACCATCAATCACGCAACCATCCGGATCACCTTCTGTCAGAGCTGCTGCCTGCCAGTCATACCCTGCGGGATTTCCCTTAAGATACACAGTCATCGCCTGTGCCTGCCGGTTTCCTTCTTTCGCAGAAATCTCCCTCAACCCTGCATCTGCATAAAAACATACATCATAAGGCTTCTCACTTTTTCTTTCCTGCTTCAGGATATTTTCTGCTCCTTTCCTGTCAGGATAAGCTGCGGACAGAAACACCGATACTGCTGTATCATTTCTGATCTGCACATAATTATAGACTCCCAGAAAATAAATACAGAAAATAATCAGCCACACAGTCAGAGTACCGGCTTTCCTTAAAAAGGCACTCTGACTTCTGACACTCATTCCTCCAGCAGCCT
This sequence comes from Blautia sp. MSJ-9, assembly GCF_018919065.1. Taxonomy (GTDB): domain Bacteria; phylum Bacillota; class Clostridia; order Lachnospirales; family Lachnospiraceae; genus Blautia_A. The sequence continues at coordinate 77,596 of NZ_JAHLQG010000027.1, forward strand.
GATCCGGCTGCCGCTGCTGATCTCTCTGTCACTGGAAGTCACGATTTTCTGGTCACTTGATAAATCCCCGTTCTCCAGCGCAGCAGTGGAAGAATTTTTATCTTTCACATTCACATACGTTTTTCGCGCTACCAATACCTCACCCAGGACGGTGTTCTGTGTATCTGTCACATAAACATAGTATCTGCCATTTTCCTCATACAATGCGCTCAGCGGAACACAGACATTAAAAGGACCTGCATCCTGAGAAATTGTAAATTCCGCAGTATCTCCTATGGAAAGAGTTCCCTCCGGTACCTGTACAGAAAGAATGTACTGATTTTCATTACTGCTGTCCTCTTTCACAGACTCCACTTTCGCTCCTGTAATCTCTTTTTCATCCGCACCTTTTAAAATTACCTCTCCGCCACTCTTTATGTATTTCAGATCATCTTTGCTGACCTCTGCCTGAAACCGAAAGGTTCCTTTGGATTCATAAAGGACAACCGCAGCTTCCGCTCCTGTCTGGCTTCCTGTCACTGCACTCAGACTCTTTATCACACCATCACAGGGTGCTTTCACTTTTCCCTTTCGTGCCAGCACTTTCTGCAACGTTTCCAGATCTTTCTGCGCAGTCTCAAGTTCCGCCTGCGTATTCTCCAGCGTGGAATCCGAAGCATCACCGATCTGCGTATCCCGGATTGCCTGCTCTGCTGACTGAAGTTCTCTTCTGCGGCTGAGCATGGCTTCATTGACCGCCTCCTCTTTCGTCCGGATATCATCAATCAATGCCTGCTCCTGAGAATTGTCCTGCGCATTCGAATTGTCGCCGTTTCCTGATGTATTTTTATTCCCTTCGCCATCTGTGCGATCCGTATTTCCGGAATCATCGGAGTTCTCCGGATCATCTGTATTCCCGAAATCGTCTGTATTTCCCGGATCATCAAACTCGCTGGAATCACTGAACTTCTCCTCATCCGGTATCTTATCCTGTACGTCATTCTGCGCCGCATCCCGCTGTGCGTAATAATCCTGAAGCTTCTGTCTGGCTATGGCTGCCTCATTCTGTGCCGCCTGCACACTGTAATTTCCGCTGGAAACCGCACTGTTATAATTTTCCTGTGCATCTGAAAACTCATTATTTCTCTTCTGCTGATTCACAGACTCTGCACTGATCAGATCATTGATCTTCCCCTGCAGAACATCTATGGCATCCTGTTTTTCCTTTATGGTTTTTTTTAGATATTTTACAGAAAACTTCAGCAGCGCATCCCCTTTTTTCACATTCTGTCCTTCCTGCACATAAACCTGCTCCACCTTCTGTCCCTCCTGGGTAAAAACTGCCCGTTCTCTGGTTCCCATCACTTTACCTGTGCCGGTCACCTCATGCGTGATCACCTGATTCTGAGCTGTTTTTGTCTCTACCTGTGCTACATTCACCGAATCTGCCGCCCTGGACAGAAAAGTAAATAAAAGCATCAGGGCAAAAAATCCTGCCAGAATTTTTATCAGTTTTATTTTCTTCATAGATAAATCCTCTCGTTTCTGTCGCTCTATTCCTTGATTGCCGTGGATATGATCCCTTGTTCCAGATAATCCTGCCCTGCCAGAAAAACGATCACTGCCGGGATCAGAACCAGAACAGATACCGCAAATGCCTTTCCTGTCTGGGAGATATCGATCTGTGGAAGGTACAGAGACAGCGGCCACAGACTTTTGGTCTTCAGAAATGCCATTGGCTGTTCGATCAGATTCCAGTATTCCAGAAATCCCAGAACCAGTGCCGAAATGATACCCGCAGAACCCAGAGGGATTCCGATTCTGATAAAAATAAGCAGCTCACCCGCCCCGTCCAGCCGCGCAGATTCCATCAGTGCCTCCGGAATACTCTCAAAGAAACGATACATGATAAAAACCGGAAACGTGGAAAAGGCCGCCGGAAGAATAATCCCCCACAGATGATCCAGAAGTTTCATCTGATCCAGAACCAGATAATTACTGAGCATCATTACCTGAAAGGGCATCATCATCAATGCCACATAGATCATAAACAGCAGATTTTTTCCCGGAAAACGATATCTGGCAAATCCCCACGCTGCCGGTACTCCCACCAGGATCTGCCCTGCCAGAACTCCGACAGTAATCTTTACGGAATTCCAGAACATCACAAAAAACTCCGGAGAATCCAGCAGGACTTTCACATAGGATCTCAGCGTCGGATAAAGTGGAAGTACTCTCCAGAATACATAACTGACTGCCTGACCGGAAGCAGATCCACTGTCTGCTGTCAGTACCGCCCCCAGAAGATCATTTAATTCCTTCTGCCCCATCAGTGATCCTGTAACTGAAAAAAATACCGGAAATATTGCCACCAGTGCAAGGAGTACAAGGAGCAGGCTTCCTATCTTCCTGATACGGAATATCTGCATAACTTTTCTCATTCTGCCCCGCCTTTCCCCCAGGCTTTCCACAATCCCAGGATCAGCAGAAAAATCACCAGTCCGGTCACCACTGCCGCAGCCGACATCTTATCCAGCGACAGGTCCCTATACCAGTTGTTAAACAAATGCTGAAGCAGATACATTTTTTCCTGCGGATAATCACCGGCCACCAGATATGCCTCACGGAAAACCTTAAATGCATTGAGTACAGAAAGTACCACGATCGTAAAAAGGGACGGGAGCAGATTCGGGAGTGTGATCTTCGTAAAACATTTCCACTCCCCTGCCCCGTCCACTTTTGCCGCCTCGTAAAGTGCCGCCGGAATGGCAGACAATCCTGCCATCCAGAGCACTACATCATATCCAAGATTTCTCCATATATAACTGATCACCAGTACATAAAAAGAAGCACCTGTATTCATCCAGTCAGTCGTCTGAACAGATAACATATGAAGCAGGTGATTCAATAAGCCCTGATCGTCAAAAAGCAGTCTCCACAGAAGTACCACTGATGCTACAGGGATTGCCATTGGCAGAAGAAAGAAACTTTTCAGAATCTTCGTAAATCTTTTCTGCCCTGCAAGCAGGACTGCTATGATCAGAGACAATACCACCAGCAGCGGCACACACACTCCGAAGAACCGAAGTGTGTTGCCTGCTGCCAGACGAAACGCTTTGTTTGCAAATATCGTCCTGTAGTTCTCTATCCCCACAAATTCTCCATTCACTGCCCCGCAAAAAGATCTGCGGATCACATCCACATACGGGATCAGCCAGAAAATGCAGACACCTGCAAAACTCGGAAGAATAAAAGCCAGACCTTTTTGTGTATTTCTGAAAGCTGCACATCTTCTGCGATTTCGTTTCCGACTAAACAGCAAATCTGATTTTGCGTTCCGTTTCTCTGTTAAAGATAAGTGTTCTTTTAAATTAATCTTCATTCTCTTAAACTCCCTTACCTTGCAGTATTGGGTAATCAGCAGCAGACAGCCGCTTATTCAGATAAATACAGATTTACTTCCTGCATGATCTCTTTCACAGCATCATCCAGCCCCGTTTCTCCATTGAGGTATTTCTCACCGGATTCCGTTACTGCATTTCGGATGATCTGATTACTCTTTGCAGGTACAGTAAGTGTTTTTCCCAGATCCATGATGTTCTGTATTGCTTCATCTTCCGGAATGATCTCGTCCATCTCAAGCTGTTTGATATTACCATCTCCCGTATCATAAGAGGTTCCGATCGAGCCAATGGTATCTCCACTGGATTTTCCCATTTTCCAGTAAGCCATATCTTCATAAACCTTGCTGTTTACAGCCAGTCCTTCATCATTGCTTGCTCTCTGGGATTCCTCTTCAAACAGGAACTTTACGAACTTCTCTGCCGCTTCTTTTTCAGATGCCTTTGCACTGATTCCCACAATGCTCCTTGGATAGAAACAATTCTCGCTTTGTCCGTTTAGAAGTCTGTAATCCAGATCCGGATCTACTTTTTTTGCAGAATCCAGATACACCAGACCCTCCGGTGAAAGCAGACCGCCTGCCGCCACTGTATTGACTTTTACAAGCAGATCCGTTATCGATCCTGCAATATTTGTATATCCGGAACGATCTGAATTCGCCCAGTCATCACCCATCTGGTAAGCTTTCTTTGTCTCTTCTATCGCATCCTTCTGAGTCTGCCAGATCCTGTTTACCTGCTCCAGATATTCTTTCAGTGCATCTTCTTTGAGGGTTCCGTCCTCGTTCATCCATGCCGGTGTACTATTGTCTATGGTTCCCTGTATCAGCCCGGACGGTGATATGGAAAAAGAGCTGAAAAATTTCAGTTTTCCATAGCTGTCTTTCTGGCTTTCCGCTGCATCAGCCTCTGTTGTCAGATCCGTAATTCCGGCGATGATATCCTTATTTCCCTCTATCATCGGAATGCCGAACTTGACAGGCATGGTATAAATGCTTCCATCCTCTTTTGTATATGCATCTTTGATATTTGGCAGGATATCTTCGTCTTTTAATACCCCGCTTAAATTCTCCAGCATTCCTCTCTCTATATAGGTATCCTCTGAAATTCCATCCAGCAGCAGAACATCCGGTCCTGTTCCGGCCATGATCTCTGTATTGAGCACTTTCAGCGCATCCGTATCTGTGACGGAATCATCTCCTGACATTCCCGCCTCAATATTCACATAAATATCCGGATATTTTTTCTGGAAAAGCACTGCTGCCTGTTTTATGAAGTCACTGTCTTTCAGGGAATAAACTGTCAGCTCTGTATCCGGTGTCGTTGGGGTATCTTTGGAATATACATAGGAATAAATTCTGATATCCTCGCCTGCATTGCAGCCCACATAGAAATTTCCATCGCTGTCCTGTCCCCATGCTACAGTTCCTGTATCCGGTGAACTGAGCGAATTCAAGGAACCATCGATTATCTGTTCCACTGTGCTGCCTCCCAGAACATATCTGTAAACACCGGTATGATCAATATAAAAAAGGCTGTTATCCTCATCTCCCTTTAAGAACATAAGCGGAAAACTGCTGGTTGTTGTCCAGTTGACATCCTGCTCATCAGACTGGATCTGCTCTGTAAGCGCGCTGATATTGTCCAGTGGTTTTCCAGTATCCAGATCATATCCGTGAAGAGTCTGATCCTGAATGGTAAACAACATTTTTCCTGCTGTTCCGATAAAATCAACACTGATTCCTTCCTCATATCTTCTCACCAGACTTCCATCTGAAGGATTGATCTCTGCTACGCCATTGCCGGGATCTACGATAAGAACTGTCCCATTCTCTGTGAAACATGCCTGAAATGTATAGGAAGACTGAATCGTATCTCCGGTATCAACTTTCTGTACATTTCCATCAGGGGAAAGATAGAAAAATTCCATTTTCAGGTTGTCATACGCAGAATCCTCTTCCCCACTGTCGGCTGTTGTCTGTGCATTTTCATTGTCCCTGTCAGGAGACAGATCTGCCCCGACAAATATACTTCCATCCGCTGCTGCAGAGACAACGCTGATATATTCTCCCAGATTCTCCTTAAGCCCCAACAGTTCTTCCAGACTTTTTCCATTCGTCCAGGTTTCTCCATTATCTGCAGAATCTGCTGCATAATAACAGTTATCTGCTGTACTGTAATAAACCATGCGCAATGCACCTGAGTCGAGTACTTTGACATCTCTCAGAAACTGGCTATTTTCAGGTACTGTAAGATCATTTTCCAGAAAACGTCCCATTGCTTTTGTGCTCTCATCTTTTGTTTTTTTACCATCTGAATTGTCAGTATTTACATTCACAAGATCTGCTGTATCTGCATTTCCTGCCTGATTGCTGCTTCCTGTTTTTCCTTTGCTTCCGGAATTTTTTCCATCTGCACCGCCACATCCGGCAAACAGGCTGCCGGTAAGTGCGATCACTCCGGCAACGGCGATTCCCTGTTTCCATCTTTTTATTTTTCTCATATCAGGATATACCTCCATGTTTTTATTTTCTTTCTGTCCCTCTCAGGATAAATGGATTGTAACAGGCAAATCTCTAAACTTTCTCTAATTTTCCAGCCGATATCCAATTCCCCGGACGGTTTTCAGGTTCAGTGTACTTCTGACACTTTTTAATCTTCGCCTCAGAAAATGAATATAATTATCCAGATTTCCATCCTCCACCTCACTGTCTGCTCCCCAGACACGGTTGAGGATCACCTCTCTCGGAAGTGTCTGACCGGCGTTTCGAAGCATCAGCTCCAGAAGTGCTCCTTCCCGTTTGGAAAGGGTACATTCCTTTCCGTTTCCTTCCAGTCTGCCGCTTTCGGGATCAAAAATAAGATCTCCGAGCGATAATACTGCCGTGTTCTCCCATCTTCCGGGTCTTCGAACCATGCACTGTATTCTTGCCAGAAGTTCTTCGAAGGCAAACGGCTTCACCATATAGTCATCTGCGCCGCCTTTCAGTCCGGTCAGTTTATCCTGTAATTCTCCCAGTGCAGTCAGCATGATCACCGGTGTGGAAACATGATTCTTTCTGGCTTCCTGCAAAACAGTGATGCCATCCATGGACGGGAGCATCCGGTCCAGAATCACCAGATCATGGCTTCGTTCTTTCATATAATAAAGCCCTTCTTCTCCGTCATCGCAGATATCTGTCTCATAGCCTTCTTTTTCGAGCTGAAATCTCATGCTCTCTGCCAGTTCCCTGTCATCCTCTATCAGTAAAATTTTCATCTGTTTTCATCCTCCTGATCTTTCATTATACATGAGTTTTCTCTAAATTGTCTCTATACTCGGTTACAGGAATTTTTTTAGAGATTATTTACAGGTTTTCATGATACAATTACCATACAATCTCATAAAGGAGTAAATATTTCATGTTTCGCAGACTTCATATTCAAATGACTTTTTTCTCTGCTCTGATCATCGGCATCGTCATTTTTATTATGACAACTGCCTGTAATTTCATCGCAGAAAACAGCACACGCCAGAATGCGTGGAATACCTTTCAGAACAACGCCATCTCCTGTATCTCTCATCTGGAAACGCAGAGTATCATCAGCAGTGACTGGATTTTGCAGGCAGAAAAAAATTATGATATTTCCATGGATATCAGAGACAACGGAAATTCTCTTTATCTGAAAAAACTACAGACGGATTCTCTGGATGAAACGATTTTCCGGAAGGCAGAAGAAATCTCTGCTGATTCCTATGCACTTGATCTTTCCAATCCCGGTGCGGTCAGTAAACTGACAAAACGGATCTTTTTTCAGATGAAAGATTTCTATGTTTCCACTGCTCTGATCCCCAAGAGCCACGGAACCGTCAGTATGATCATCCTGTATTCCCTGGATTCTGTAAAACACAAGATTCTGTTACAGAGACTTGCATTCTCCGGCGCAGCTTTTCTGGCAATTCTGGCTCTGAGTATCTGTTCCTGGTTCTTTACCGGAAGAATGATCACTCCCCTGGAAAAAAGCAGGCAGGAACAGACCGAATTTATCGCTGCTGCCTCCCATGAGCTTCGCTCCCCTCTGGCAGTAATCCTGTCCGGAATCTCTGCCATGAAAAAGGCAGATCCGAAAGAACAGGAACATTTTCTTTCAGTCATAGAAAAAGAAGGGACGCGAATGTCCCTCCTGATAAATGATATGCTCTCTCTGTCAAATGCAGATAACCATTCCTGGAAAATGCATCCGATTTCCTGTGAACTGGATACTTTACTTCTGGATACCTACGAAAAATATGAACCCCTGATGCAGGACCACCATATGAAATTTTTCATTGAACTTCCGGAAGAGGAAATCCCTCCCTGTCCCTGTGACCCGGAAAGGATCAGTCAGGTGCTTGGAATCCTTCTTGACAATGCCATCAGTTATGTCCCCGAAAACGGGAAAATTATTCTTTCCCTTTCACAAACCGAAACGCACTTTCTTATCCGCGTCAAAGACAACGGACCCGGTATTCCGGATTCTGCCAAGACTTCTGTTTTCCGGCGTTTTTACCGGGCAGATTCTGCCAGAAATAACAGGCAGCATTTTGGTCTGGGACTGTGTATTGCGTATGAGATCATTTCACTTCATAAAGGAACAATCTCTGTACTGGATACCCCGGGCGGTGGTTCTACTTTTCAGATTTCTCTGCCGTTGGCATAACACAGTAATTTTCTGTAACATAAAAACCGGAACGAACATACGGCCTCCCCGCATATTCGTTCCGGTTTTCTAATATTCATTCCTCTGATGGATTCATAGGTCGAGTAGGTGCACCCCTTACGGTCGTACACCCCTCACAGAACTCCGGACGTGCGGCTTTCCCGCATCCGGCTCTTTGCGAAACGAATCGTTCACATTATCATTCGTATATATTGACATATATCCGGGGTCTTACCAGTGGATAGCTGTTATCCAGCATATTTAGAAATTCTATCCAATTATAGCTTTTCTTCTGGCTTCTCCGGTTCAGATAATAGAACAAGCTTCTCATGATGTTATATCGGAATGCCGTTATACTTTCTTAATGTTTATTTTTGACTTTCTCCCAAATTCGGGAAAACTTATATTTGTATCAGCTAAAATGTTGATACATAAAAAAGGGCAGTCAGTGTAAAAAAGTAAAATTTTATGTACTCTGGCAGCTATCTTTGTTATTTCTCCTGCTCCGGTAACATTTCTTTTTGCTTATTTTGCCCTAAATGCCCTTAATTCCCTGATTCATATTTAACTGTAACTGTTTATAATCTCTTTTTTTAATCCCTATCATATCTTTTGACTCCTAATTCTATCAAAATATGGTGTTTCAATTCATCTTTCTAGAAATGTACTTTGTCAACTTTTCCGTTAATATCGTTCGATATGCCCATTGTAATTATGAGCTTTTTCAAGAAGAACGAAAGATACTGCTGGAAAAGTGTATGACAGTTTTACAGCAGTATCTTTCTGGTATTCAAAAACAAGATACGAACGAATGGGAAAAACAGGTCAATCCGTATCATGTTGCCAATCTACAACGTATGACGGATATTGTCTTAGCTGAAATTAGCGGTACAGAACGACTTTTTAAAGCTACAACAAAATAGAATATATGGAAATAAGGCTTGCGGAGCATACTATATAGAGTATGACGCAAGCCTTTTGTCCCAACCTATAATCTCTGTCCAAATTTATAAATAATCATAAGAAACTAATTCTTCCATAGGAATACGTGTTTCTGAATGACGTTCTGAATCTTCTGCAATACCTTTTCCATAACCGATAGCCAAAATATTGATAGGCTCTAAATTATCCGGTAACTGAAATTCTTTCTTGATTACATCTGGTTTAAAAAAGCATACCCATACAGTTCCTAATCCTAATTCTGTCGCCTGCAACATCATATGATCTGTTAAGATAGAAGCATCTATATCTGTCGTCTGTTTATTATCGAAAGGTCTTGTCCATGCCTTTGAATGGTCTGCACAAACGATAATTGCCAGTGGAGCATTGTAAATATTTCCAGCTTTAGCAATGCTTTTTAATCGCTCTTTGTCCTGTACCACTAACAATTTAACCGGCTGTAAATTCGCCGCAGTTGGTGCAACATGAGCACAAGCAAGTATTTTTTCTAACTTTTCTTTTTCAACTGGTTTATCTTCATATTTTCTAACAGAATATCTTTTCTTAGCAATATCTAATAATGACATATTAAAATCTCCTTAATTCTTGTATATTAGGTCAACCTATACTATAATTCTATCTGAAATAGTATTTTTGTACAAGAACGCACTATTTTGTAATATACTACCCAAAAAGGAAGTGAAGATATTATGGGAAATAATTGTTGTGGTTTTAGCTGTCCAGTTGAGGCAACCATTCAACTTATTGGTGGAAAATATAAAGCTGTTATTTTATGGCATTTAATGAACAAAACGTTACGGTACAATGAAATTCATAAACTAATTCCGAAAGCAACTGATAAAATGCTAGCTCAACAGCTTCGAGAGCTTGAAAAAGATGGACTTATTAACCGTAAGGTTTATCCAGTTGTTCCTCCAAAAACAGAGTATTCTTTAACAAAATTCGGGGAAACACTGACACCCATTCTTGATGAACTATGTAATTGGGGAGAACAATATTTGATTCAAAAATAAATGTCATGGTAAATAACTTTTTATAAATTATTTACCATGACATTCTTTTAGCATTTTTTACAAACTTATCCTACAATCTTCCAGTTATCGTCCTTATGAAGCACAAGCTCATACTGTGAGATTTGTGTCATTTTCGACTTGTTATCCAGATACTTTACGGGCACACTGACTTTGAGATTGTCGCCATCTTTGGTAAAGACAGGGTTTACCAGTTCTGAAAATACATAGTCGCCGGATACAGGAGCAAGCACGAAACTGTCCAAGTCGTCCAACAGGTAATCTGGTAATTCTTCTAACTGCTCATAGATACGGTTCAGTTCCGAAATGGAGATATTATAATTCCAGTTATCCGGCAGGCTCAGCATCAGAGACAACACCCCCTTTGCCTTTAATGACAGACTCTTGTTTTTAAAATGATGGTTACTCATTACCGTATAATTTTTTGTTCGCTCCACACGAAAAATCTGTGACATTATCTCTCACTTTCTTTCTGCAAAAAGAAAAAGACGTAAGTCATATTTTTTATGACTCACGCCTGTTCTGAATTTCATTATTAAATTGAAAACCTTTATTCTTCTTTCCTCTGTTCCAACAGCTCTCTCGCATTTGCAATAGCAAGGGATAACTTCTGTTCTAAAAGTTCTTTTGGAGGCATTTTAGTCATATACTGTCCCACATGGATATTTCCATGATCCAATTGCATTAATTCTATGGTTTCCTGCGATTTTTCTGCACATAATATAAGAGCAACCGGACTTTCTTCACCTTCTACTCTTTCATTTTTTTCCAACCATCGCAAATACAGTTCAACTTGTCCTTTATCTTGCGGTTCAAATTCTCCAAGCTTTAACTCAACAAGAACCAGCCTTTTCAAACCTCTGTGATAAAACAATAAATCCATATAATAGTCTTTACCATCCAGCACAAAATGCTTCTGCCTTGCCAAAAACGCAAAATCCGATCCCATTTCCAAAATAAATTTTTCTAATTCCGCAAGAATGGCATTTTCCAAATCTTTTTCACTATAAGTATCACGTAAACCAAGAAAATCAAGCATGTATGGATCTCTGTAAAAAAGATCCAGACTCATTTTTCCATCATCCCGTAATTCGGCAATCTCATTTTTTATTGTTTCTTCTGGTTTCTTCGATATTGCAGTGCGTTCATAAAGCATAGATTTTTTTCTTTCACGCAATGTCCTCACTGACCAGTTCTCTTGCATACACATTGCAGCATAAAAGTCTCTCTTTAACTCGTCGTGTATTGGCAAAATCTCTACAAAATGTGACCAGGTCAATTGTTGCGACAGTGTCGCAACTTTTTCGAAGTCAGGAAATTCCTGATAAAATTTAATCATTCTCGAAATTGATGTTTTATCAAATCCAGAACCATACTCCTGTTCCAAACGTTTACTGACTTCTGCAACAACTTTTTTTCCATACTCAGGCTTATTATCTCCGGTGAACTCCGCACTAAGTCTTTTCCCAATTCCCCAGTTAAGTGAGATAATGGCATCGTTCACAACTTTCTTTACATCCGTTTTCTTTTCTCTGATCAATGCATTTATTTCATCGTAAATGTTATCAATATTATTTGCTACTATTATTTCTTTTTTCATTATTGATTCCCTTCTATAATTTAAAATACCAACTTGGCATTTCAAAATCGTACCAACAGGTTATTGTTATATTACCCTATTTTTCTCGTTCTGCCTACTGCAATTTTATATTCTCATACAACAATGAGGTCGCATTCCACGACCTCATCACATTCATTTAAAGATAAATCAATTCTTTCAGGATAATCTCTTCTGCAATAGCTCTGTGCTGATTGGCAGCTCTGACCCATGCCATCTGATCTTTCTCTTTATCCGGCAAAGGCTCTTTTTCCTCTAACTGTTTCAGAATGACTTCTTCTCGTTCCCTGGCTGCCTTGTCCACTTCCAGCAGATGCTCACCAATCGTATCCTGCAAAAGCATCACCTGATACAGGGAATTACGATGGTTCTTCAGATAATCTCTGCGTAAGAATCCATACTTGCCAAGCTGCTCCATCTGATTACCTGATTTATAAGTAAGGTTCGGAATCAGATATCCATTCACATTTGTATAAGTCAGTTTCATGGACTCTTAGAAAAGAAGAACTAAAATCCGGCGAGATTACCAGAGATGAATATTTTGAATGGAAAATCAACTGGCCGCAGACTTGTGATGATTGCGGTAAACGGGAACCGTCAAAGCAGTGAAAAAATTCATACAAATAATCCAAAGACCGAAACTCACCATCATACTCTGAATTTCGGTCTTCTTAAACTCATTCGCAGTTGGTCTGTGCCTTCACAGTAACTACAAATATTGTACCTCATATAATTTCTACAAACGTCTTATAAAAATCATATATTTTTCCGTTTTCCTGTGCACAGAGCAAAAAGCGGCTGATGATTGCACCGGTACGGTACGATTCCTGAATATGTGATAAGTGTTCGTAGAGATTATTGGGAAAACCAGCTGTCACTTCTTCCCTCAGCAAAAAAGTTACATATCGATTTACCTTTTTTTGCCAAAGAATACTGGATTTTGGAAACAAGGAACTCATTTCCGCCGGTATAGTAAGCCCACGTTGTTCCTGTGGAAGTGTTTGCGTATGCTGTACTCGTGAATAAAGATATGGATTTTCAATATACTGACGCAGCTTGTCCCTTTCAAGTGACATGCTCCCACCACTTAAATCTTACGATTTTGAAGTGGGGGCTTCCTGCTCGATTGCCTTTTAAGGCAAAGCTAAAACAGGCTATCCCCACGTGTCCCGCGGTTTTGTTTTTTATGTTCATCCGGTTACGGATTTTTTTCTTGCGCCGTCAGGCACATTCTTTATAAATCCTTTTTCCTTCTTCTCGGATATTGACTGCTGCATTCACATCCCGATCCATCCTGTTTCCACATTCACAGACATACATTCTGTCCGACAATGCCAGTTCCTTTTTCTTATGTCCACATACACTGCAAATCTTGCTCGATGCAAAATAACGGTCTACCTTTATAAGATGTTTTCCGCGCTCTTCCAGTTTGTATCCCAGCATGGACAGAAACTGCCCATACCCGTTATCCTGCACGCCTTTCCCAAGATGCAGCCCTCCGGACATTCCCTGCAGATTCAGATCTTCCACGCATACTGCATCATATCTTTCAGCAAGCTCCCTGCTGAGCTTATGCTGGAAATCTTTTCTCTGGTTCTTTATCTTTTCATGAAATAAAGCTACCTTTTTCTTCTATTTCTGATAGTTCCGGCTTCCTTTTTCACAGTGGGAAAGCTTTCTCTGTTCCCTTGCAAGTTTTTTCTCTGCTTTTCTGTAAAACATAGGGTACCCGGATTTTTCTCCTGTAGAAAATACACACATTCCCTGCATGGCAAAATCGATCCCGAGAAATCTCTCTGCCCGTCTTTTTTCCACTGTTTGGCTCTCACAGCAGAACAAAAGACTTGCATAATATTTCCCGGATGACTCACGGCTTATCGTTACCGATTTCAGTTTCCAGTCTGACGGGATCTGGCGGTGAAGTTTTATTTTTACGGCAGACATCTTTGGAAGCTTCAAATGGGTATCCTGCAAAAGGATATTCCCATTTACTGCATTGGTCGTATAAGAAATTCCTGAATGTTTTCTTGATTTATAGCGGGTAAATCCGCAGGATGGTTCCCGGAAAAACTTCCGGAACGCACTTTCCAGATGCAGCTGCGCATTCGCCAGGGCAAGGGAGTCCACCTCCTTCAGCCAGGGATATTCCTTCTTATATCCGGCCGGTGTGTTCCTGAGCATCTTTTTTTCTTTCTGGTAATAGCTGATCTTGTCCGCAAGCATCTGGTTATAGATAAAGCGGCTGCAGCCGATTGTTTTCTCTATCTGAATTCTCTGCTCTTTATCTGGATAAATCCTTATTTTTATGGCGCGGTTCATTTTTTTCACCCTGGCTTTCTATATACTGCCGTATCGTTTCAATCGGCGCCCCGCCTGCACTGAGCAGACAAGAGCTTCAGCAGTCTGTGGTTGGCACTTTTACAGGCATTGATGAATTTACGGCGTTCCGTCTTTGGCTGTGCGCAGAACATCACATGAACATGGTCTGTATCGTGATTCCATTCTTCCAGTACGATCCCGTATCCGGGTGCGATATACTCAAAGATCTCTTTTGCTCTTTCGGATATTTCGTCATTCAGTACTTTTCTTCTGTATTTTATAACCAAGGTGATAATATAGCAGAAATACTGAATTGGAATTATGGTCTGATTCTATTGTATTTATCACTCTTTTTCTTATATCGACTGATATGTATTTACGAACTAATTGTTCTTTTTCAGTATACTATATCAGGGGATAGAGAACAAGTGTTTCTTTGGTACTATAAGGACTTTTTTGAGCAGATATGCTCAAATGTGCAATTCTTCTCACCACCTGAAGGACGCCACTGAAAAACTGTTTTTTCATACTATATACAGTGTCTCAAAGTTGATTGATGTACTTTATTTTGTGTTAATTTATACGCAAAAAGGACTTTTTTAGTGGCCTTCCTTACGATAGATATCCATGCAAATTTGATAACGTTATTTTCAGCTTTGGCTACTTTCATGTCTCTTTCAATTTTATTAAGCAATGTCGCATCTCCTTTCAATAATTCGTCCAGGCTTAAATCATATAATTCACTCATTCTTATAATGCTTACAATATCAGGTAGTGATTTCCCATTTTCCCAGTTAGAAATAGTCTGCCTGGAAACATTGATATCTTCAGCAACCTGTTCCTGTGTAAGTTTTTTATAGTACGAGCATTTTTAATTTTATCAGCTATCATAATTCTGTATGCCCCCTTTCTTCTATGAGATTACAGCAAACGTAGTAGTAATGTCTATCAAAAGGCTTTTACATATTAGATAAAAGCATGTAAAATTTCTTTTACATAGCTTAATTGCGTTCTATTTAGCGTGTTTCCTGACTACTCAGGAAAAATATTTCTACCCTCGCCCCACCTGTATTTTCAGAATTTGAAAGTTTAATCCCTCCGCCATATTTTTCAGCCACAGTTTTTGCAAAAAATAGCCCAATCCCATAATGTACTTCGCCATTTCTACTTGTGTCATCCATAAAAAACTGCTCTGTGCCATGCAATAATGCTTCTTTTGTAAATCCTGATCCGCTATCCTCCACAATGAATGTCAGCCGACCATCCTGCTCCTTTGCGTCAATATAAATGATTCCATTTTCTTTTGTATGCTCCACTGCATTCTGAATCACATTCATTACGGATCGAAACATTGGATCATAAGCAATCGTCACCTTTTTATCACTTTGTCCCGCCTTCCAATCTATTTTCTGGTGATAGATTTCTGCCAGTCCGAGTGCCTGTTCCTTTATATCTGCGAAAAAATCTTCTAACCTCACCGTTGTATAGGTAACATCACTGCAATTCCATGATTTTGTGACATCTATCAACTGTTTTACATAACTTTGTATCTGTGTTGTGCCGTTCAAAACATAAGTGATATTATTCTTCTGTTCTGTGGTCAGTTCAGTCTCTGAAAGTAGTTCTGCATTTCCCCGTACAATCGTAAGAGGTGTTTTAATATCATGCGCCAAAGCAGACATCTGCCGGTTCTTTTCCTGCTCTGTTTTCCACTGTTTTTCTAAAGATTCCCGCAATGCATCTCGCATATCATCGATTGCCGATAAACAATCATCAAACTCCTTGATACCGGAACCAGATGTCTCATACTCCAAATTCTGATTCTTTATTTGATCAATGGCATCTAACACAGGCTGCATCTGCCTTTTGATTCTTTTTCCAAAACGTATGGACGGAATGATGATAATCGCTATTGCGCCAATCACAGACATAATACTCATCACATTCTGTGGTCCTATAAAATGCTCCCTCAAAAAAGCTGAATGATATTGAGGTGTCAGGCGATATTGCAATACAACATATTCATTTTCCCTTACAATTACTTTATAAAAATATTTCCCGGATGCGTTTCCGTACTTTGCAACATTCCATGCTATCTGTTCGTATTGTTCTGACAGATCTCCACCTATTTTCTCTCCATTCTCTGAAAAGATTACATAATCACAAAGTGCGGGAATCATCTCAGCAGTCACTTTATCCGCACGTAAAATCGTATCATATGCTTCATTAATCTTTTGCTCCGCATAATTCGCCGGATAGATACAGCCCACTCTAATCAAAAGGTAAAGCAGCAGATAAGCAACAATCACCAAACCTACTAATGATCCAAGCATGACCAGTACATATCTCATAAAAATCCTGCTGAGTGCATTGCTTCTCTTTACTCTTCCCATTTATATCCAATCCCCCAGACTGTTTTTATCGGTGTATAATCATAATCCGCAAATTTTGCTCTTATATTTTTGATATGTGTAATAATGGTACTGTCATTACTCTCACTATCAAAACCAAAGACCGCTTCCAATATCTGTTCCTTGGAGAAAACCTGCCCTCTGTTTTTAGCCAGAAATTCACAGATTTCATACTCTGCTTTCGTAAGTGGAAGTTCTTTATCATCCATCAACAGTTTCTTTTGAGACATCTGAATGCAGACTCTCCCTAAAACCATACGCACAGAATGTTCCCTGTGCTCTCTTCTAAGATGTGCATGGATCCTTGCCCGAAGTTCCATCACTCCAAATGGCTTTGAAACATAATCATCTGCTCCCAACGAAAGCCCGTTCACCAGGCTGCTTTCCTCCGTTTTTGCCGTAAGAAATAAAATTGGACAATCCACAAGCGTCCTGATTCTTTTGCATAATTCAAATCCATCTATTCCTGGCATCATAATGTCAAGTAAAATCAAGTCATAAAGATGCAATTCTTCCATATGAATTTTTAGCGGATTACTTACTTTTGTAACCAGATGTCCATCCTTAGTCAAAATGCTTTCTATCATTTCAAGGATTGCCGGTTCGTCATCAACTGCCAATATTTTTGCCATAGTTTTCCTCAATTCTATTCCGATATTCGATTTCCTTCCCAGTGGCTTGCCCACCAAAAATAGTATATCATACTAATCCCTGTAAACATTAAATATCCCGGTATGAAAGACACCCATTCGCCTGCACCGGCTTCCCCAAACGCAGCTTGCAGATAAGTATATGGTATTCTTCCTGTCCAGCAGACAAATACATATTTCCACACATAATCTCCAAGTCCGGTAAGCATCAATGCGCTGATCAGTCCTGATATAATCCCTGCTCCAATGGATACCCCTTTTCCAAACTGAAAAGCCAGAATCAGCTGCCACAGATAAAGTGGAACACTGCTTCCCCACAGCAGCAATGCAGCAACAACACATATTTTTACAATTTCCATATTGCTGTTACTCCAGCTACCACTTGCTGATATCATTCCAAATCCAGTTCCAAATATCAAAGTAGTCAGTAAGACAGAGCCAAGACAAAGCATCAGTAACAGCAGCAGCTTCGATATAAATGCCACTCCTTTTTTCGATAAGGATAACATATTCTGAAAGTTACCTGCATTTTGTTCCTGTTCCATCACACTTGCTGTAAAAATTCCAACAAGTACCGGAAGTCCTGCTCCTATTGCCTGATAAAATGCAATCACTTTCATATTTTCATTCCATGGTGAAAAAAGGTAATATATTAAAAATATAACGCTGGTTATAATCGGAATCAGTAAGTGTGCCAGAATCACAGATGTTCCTTTCATCTTTCGCAAGTCTGCATTCAGAGACCTTCCAAGCATCCTATTTCACCTCTCTTTTCTCAAACCATTTCAGAAACAGAAGCGTTGCAAGAACAAACCAGATCATTGAGAGGCAGATCCCCGGAGCAATGACTCCCGTATTCAAAAAAGGATTCCCCGATTCTGCAGCAAGACCATTCGGTAAAATATGAAGTAACGGACACATCATTCGCATAGGGATTGCCGAAACAAGTACATACCAGATTCTGGTTTGTGATATCACTACACCGCTGACGGTAATAAACAAGCAGACGATCAGGTTTACAATCATTCCAAAGCGTTCGCTTAAAAACAAAGCTACCGGAATCTCCCATAGCTCAGAAACAGTCAGAAACAATACTGCAATCAACGCTCCTCCCACCGGAACATGTGTCGTCAGAAGAAAACCTCCAAACGATGCTCCTGCAAATACAATCACATTGGAAAACAGAATCATGCACCCAATATAAACAATTTTCCCCAGCAACAATTTGCTTCTGTCTGTGGGAATAGTCGTTAAATGATAGTATTTTATCTTTTTCTCCTGCGCCACAGAAAGATAACAAAATAGAGCAATCATCCCCGGCAGCAAAAGTGTA
The DNA here is from genome assembly GCF_018919065.1 of Blautia sp. MSJ-9. Taxonomy (GTDB): domain Bacteria; phylum Bacillota; class Clostridia; order Lachnospirales; family Lachnospiraceae; genus Blautia_A. The sequence goes on from NZ_JAHLQG010000027.1 coordinate 95,978, forward strand.
TACCACCAGTTCCAAACACTTTCTGCATAAGCATTTGTCATCCCAAGAGTAAATATAAATGCCATGACAAATGTAAGAAGAGGAAATCCCCAGATAAACTTTTTTCGCATGGTTCTTTTGGCTTTTTGATGTTCTGCTTTTATAATATTAACCATGGATTTCACCTGCTTTCTGGTTTTTTCTTACCACATTCATAAACAAATCTTCAAGATTATCTCCATGCTTTAATGCTCCTTCGTATCCTAAGATTCCACCTGAAATAATCCCGACTTTATCTGCAAGTAACTGTACCTCCGAGAGAATATGACTGGAGAGAATTACAGTGATTCCCTGTTTCGGAAAAGACCGAATCAGCTCTCGTAATTCCTCGATTCCTATTGGATCTAATCCATTCGTAGGTTCATCCAATATCAAAAGTTCCGGTTCTCCAAGCAATGCCATTGCAATGCCTAGTCTTTGCTTCATTCCCAAAGAAAACTGTCCTGCTTTCTTCTTTCCGGTGTTTGTAAGTGATACAATCTGCAAGACCTCATCAATTCTGTTTTCATCTGTACCAAGCAATAATTGTCTTACCTTCAAATTCTCTCTGGCGGAAAGATTTTCATAAATAGGCGGATTCTCAATTAACGCTCCTATTTTTGATAAATCTTTCCTATCCCAAAGTTTTCCATCAAAGTAAATCTTTCCTGCAGTGGGTTTCATCATACCAGTCAACATTTTCAATGTGGTAGATTTACCAGCACCATTCGGTCCAAGCAGTCCATAAATCTGTCCCTTATCTATATTAAGTGAAACATTATTTACCGCTTTCTGTTTTCCAAAATATTTACATAGATTTTGTGTCTGCAACATCATTTCCATCTTTGCCATCCTTCCTTCTATATTTCATTTCTCACTGAAATATAACCTAACAGAAAAACATAAAGATTTGATGAAGTTTGCTATATTTTAAAAAATCTGTCCCGGAAGTTTTTTCTTCTCCATATACGGGAACTCTCTATCAAATGCCTCTGCTTCCTTTTCATTTACCAGATACCCTGCTGGTGTTGCATATTCACCTGTTATGCCATTCAGATAACCTGGAATCAGTTCTTTACATAAGAAAAAGGAAGCATCCTCCCCTTCTGGCAATCCATGGTAACGAATACCAAATTCACTTGCCTGTTTAAATCCACTTTTTCCATAAAAATCAATATTTCCTTCAAAGCATACTGCTCCGCATCCAAGCTCTTTTGCTTTTTCCAGAGAATAATCCAGTAAAATCTTTCCATACCCTTTCCTTTTAAGCTCTGGTGCAATACAGATCGGTCCCATAGTCATAATGGGAATACTTCTGCCATCATCGGCTGCAATCACAGCCTTCATAAACATGTTCTGTCCAATCAGCTGTCCATCTAATGTCATGACAAAATCCAACTCTGGAACAAATGCCGGATCATTGCGAAGCTGATGGAGTACATAATGCTCCAGACAGCCTGGTCGATACACATTCCAGAAACTCTACCTTACCAGATTTTCTACCTCATGGTATTCATTTTCTCTTTCCAATCGAATGATAATATTTTCCTTCATTTTCTTTTTCTCCATTTCTTTATATAATGCAACTAATAGTTTTTTCAAACTGCTCTTTTATCCTTTTTTTATCCTTTGCTCCATCATACAGACTATAATAGAAAAACATGATGGAATAAAACATGGTTGCTTTTTTATCTGCCTCCACAACACCCATGCTCTTGAATAAATCCTTCACATATCCTGCCGGACCGGACACAAGATACTGCTGATACAATGCCTGCATCTCCTCATTCCGAAACTGCTCTAATGTAAGCATCTTTCGAAATGACGATGCAAAATCATTTTCTGTCCAATACGAAAACATAGATTTACTGTATTCCATGAAATTGTCCGCAGAAATCTCTTCATACTGTTCAGATTCATTTTCCTTTTTATCAGCAGGCATATCATATTCCTCTGCCTGTTCGCCATCCCCCTGCTCCATCCTTTTTACAATATGTTCAAAAATATCTCTCTTATTCTCATAATGCCTATACAATGCACCTTTTGTCATACCAAGCTCACCCGCAATCTGACTGACAGAAACTGCTTCATATCCATCTCTCGCAAATAAATGTAATGCAACAATCAATATATCTTCCTTTGTAGTTTTTGACATACCCCAACCTCCTGTCCCATAAAATAAACGACCGTTCACAATCAAATTATAGTAAACGGTCGTTTATTTGTCAAGTCATATATCTACAAAATATCTCCTGATATACCATAAACAGAAGCTTTGGTATTCCCTTATTTTGATTGAATTGCTTTCAATTCGATATACCCTCTTTCGCCCCGAGGCTCCAACTGAATACGTGGCTTTGTTTCATCCCATACATATCCGATTATCGATGGGTCGTATCGTTCTATTGCAAGCTGCACTGCTTCGATTGCTTGGCAATATTCCTCCTCCCTGAACGGTTCTCCCTGAAACATCAAGTATTTTGCCGCAGGCAAGGTGATGACATCGAACCCATCCGGGATAATGCCGGTATGGTCCATTGTTACTTCAACACCCTGCACATATTCAGATGTGTTCAGTTCCCGATATTTCTCTGGCAACCACATACAAACCGGTTCTCCGCAAAGAGATTTCATGCTGGTGAGAATACCCCAGACATCGCAGCCTACCTCCTGACAATAACTCCAATACTCTTTTGCTGTTCTTCCTCGCTTTATGATAGCCTTACGCTCGGGCTTCTCAACTACTTGAACAAAGACGCTTGCGATATGTTCCATTGATTTTTGCTCCTTCCATAGTGTTTTGAATTTAACGCCGTAGGCGGTGAAAAGTGGGAGTGGAATAGGAGCTTTTGCATATTCATAGGGGTTGCAGCCGAACTCATTGCGAAATGCCCGTTGATACCCATCGCCGCTGTCATAGCCGGCATCGTATGCCATATCAATCACTTTGCACTGTTCGTCACGCAGGCGCAATGCTGAACTGGACAATCGAAGCCGCCTGATGTATGCTGCAGGTGTAATCCCTGTCAACTCCTTAAATATTCGCGCGCAATAAAAAGGAGAGTATCCGGCTGTGCAAGAAAGGTCACAGAGAGTGATCTTTTCTGAAAGATGCACTGCGATATAGTCCTGCATTTGTTGAACTGCCAAAACCTTTTCCGTCACTTTATCATTACCTCCTGACGAAGCCATTATAGCTTAAGGATAGAAAGCATTCTCGACTTTTCTTGCACTTCTTCAAATTTCGGTTTTCTTTACTGCATACACATACCCAATACCATTAGGCGACCTCATCTGATATCCTGAATTTGCTTCATTGTATTTCTTAAAATATCTATCAGTCATTTTCTCAGCATCCAAATGCTCTATCAGTTCAAATCCATACTTCCGCAAAAGCATATCCATTTCCTCATAGGAATAGCGTGCTTTCATCTGTTCTCCTGCTGCTGTTGACAGCATCTGTGTTTTCCTTGTTTCAGAGCTTTCGTCCACAGATGGGTAATCAAAACAAATGGCGGATTCACTCTCCATAACTTTACTCACTCCGCTAATTAACTGCTCGAAGTCCCTCTTTTCAAGATAGTAACTGATTCCTAACAGGCTGCCAAATGCTTTAGAACCCTTCTCATACCCAAATGCTAAAAGCTTATTCTTCCATTCCGGATCTGCCAGATCACAAGGAACATTAACAGCTTTTACATCACCGAAGTTCTTGGTTAGATGACTTATTTTTATGATATCTGATCCCATTTTGTTCTCCTTTTTTCTCAACCTGCTCTACAATTTTTAACAGCAGAAGCAACAACATTGATATAGATTTTATGTATCTGATTTTGTTTTATCGTATATTTATCTATATGTCTATATGAGCATTACCAAAATGCATAATATATGAACCAAGATGCAAGAAAACGCAAAAAAGGACGCAGGATATTTATCCCACGCCCCAATTACTATCTGGTTTTATCTTCTCTCACAAATCTTCATCGTAAAAGGAATAATCATATCCTTCTTCTGTTCTCTGAATAGCAAAATGTCGTTCTTCCACCTCATATGCCAGTTCACCAAGAACCTGTTCTTCCAGATTCAGGAAAGAATCCAACTGTTCAAAACTGATACTGTCTACAAAATGAGCAGTTACTTTTTCCCCGTCATCCAGCAAATCCTCTACACCTTCTTGATCTGCCTGTCTCAATGCATCTGCCAGATTTCACACCAAAAGCCCCCAGGATTAACTCCCGAGGGCTTTCATACTGTCTCATATTAAATTATGATACTCATTCTATATTCTCAAACATTTCAGCCAGTGTCATAGAAATGTTAGGAAAGTCTTTCAGTGTCACCACTGTATCTGTATTATAATGTTCTTCTTCTGGATCATCCTGAAGAATGTAACTGTATTTCAAGTCATATTTACCATTTTCCAGATAATAGATTTCTACAGCCCGCTCTCTTGGTGAAATGATCCAGTATTCCTTAACACCTGCGGAACGATATTTCAGAAGCTTCAATATTAATATTACCATCCGTAAATAATATTATTTCATTTTTCATCAATAAGGCCTTACACATTCTACCCTATCACACTCGCACCAAATGGCATGAAAGAGAGTCTTGCCATCTTGAAGAACTGCTTTCCAAATGGAATTCCAACTATCGTAATGCACCAAATACAACCCACTATCAGGTTTCCAAGTGCCATTTCCCATCCAAAAAATATAATCCATATAAGATTTACCAGAAACGAAAACATGCCATTTCCATATACGATTTCTTTTCCAAACGGCCAGAATGCCAAGGTTGCAAATTTAAAGCATTGCAGACCTACCGGAATTCCAATAATTGTAATACACCATATGCAACCTGCAAAAATCCATGCCAGTCCGCCCAGTAATCCTCCAAATATAAACCAAAGGATATTACCTATAGTTCTCATAACAACATCTCCTCCTTATCCAATGTCTAATATTCTTTTGCAATTTCCTCTGTTATCTCATATATCTCTTTGAATTTTTCTAAGTCCTCTGGAGATCTGATCAGCATGATTTCTTCGATTTTTCCAGTCCGTATGTCTTTGAATCCTGCTACTTCTTCTCCGGTACATATACTTACACGAATAACTGGTTTCATATGTTCTCGGTCATATGTTTTTTTCACGATTTTCTTTTTGAATAATCCCATGCTACCTCCCCATCTCCGAATATCTTCGACAACAAGATCAACTTTTTAATTTCTGGAACATTTTTCTGCATCAATCGCAAGTACAAACATCAGAGCATCCAACGCATTTCCTGGGTTCTGTACATCAATGACATATGTATCAGTCATATGAAACAGTTCTTTATTGACCCGTGCAATTAAATATCCGCTTTGATCAAGAATGCTATAGTCCCATTCCATAATGGTTCCATCAATTTGCCATCCATTGTAATCAATATTATAATGTGGCGTCAGAAATGAGAATTCTTTGCTCAGGCATCCTGTATAACTGCCGTTTTTATAAATCTCAAATTTAGGAAGGAAGGTAAGAACTTTCTGAACAACCATTCCTGCTTCATTTCCATAGGCATCATAAATTACAAGTTTATGTCCCCAGGACAACTGACCTTTTACTACATAAACAGTGTTGCCTGCCTCATCATAGATATCATAACTGTCAAACCATGAAAACAACCTTTGTTTAAACAATAGCTTCATAACTTTTCACCACTCTCTCCAACAGATATAATTGGTTCTTTATAAGTACCATAATACCATGCCAGAACACTTTAAAAAATATGCAAATCGAAAAATTAACCCATCTTATTGCACAGATTATGATAAAACATATATTTATAGCTATAAATCTCCCCACCATCCTAAGATTAATTTCCGTTTAGAAAAGTTGTCCTGGGAGCTTGAGTTTCTCTTTGTAAATAAAACCCTTATCAAACTCTTCTGCTTCTGCTTCATCCACAAAATATCCTGCAGGTGTTTCATCCTCTCCAGTTATGCCATCAAGATAATCTGTCCGATCAGCTTTCCATCCGGTTACATCACAATCTCCATTGTATTGTACTTAATCAAAAATCGCTCTCCTTTCAGAGCAAAAAAAAAGGCGCAAGCCATATTTCTATGACTCACACCTTACTTTGCATTTATTCATTTTTAATATTGTTCCAAAAAATCTTGCGTAAAGCATTTTTCAAACACGTTCTAATCTCTTGGTGTTAATCCTACATACATATCTTTGTACTGTTTTGCACTCTTTTCCCAGGAAACATCTTTATTCATATCGCGGATTACCATATCATCCCAGGATTTTCTGTTCTCGAAATAGAGAGTCTTTGCTCTGTTGATCGCATCGTAAAGCAGCCCGCTTTCATATCTGTCAAATGTAAAACCGTTTCCTGTATTCTCAAACATATTATAAGGCTGAACCGTATCTTTGAGTCCTCCGGTCTCTCTTACAATCGGAACTGCACCATATCTCATGGCTATAAGCTGTGTAAGTCCACATGGTTCAAATCTTGATGG
>NZ_JAHLQG010000053.1 GCF_018919065.1 Blautia sp. MSJ-9
CTTACTTTAACGTTTGTGATAACCGGAGCATCTGGTGTGATTGCTGTTACAGAGAATGGATAAATGTTAGACCATCCGCTGAATACTTTCTTACCGTTTGCATCACGTGTCCAAGCATGACAATATGCATAATATGTTCCCTGCTGTACATACTTGAAGTCACCTGTTGTTTTAATCTGGTTCTTTGTTACGTCAACACGCTCTGTTGAGTAGTCGTTTGCTTTGGAGATAACATAGTCATATCCGCTTGCTCCATCGCTTTCACCAGAAAGGATTACAGTAGCTTTATTACCAACAACTTTAACGCTACTGATTACAGGAGCCTGAATCTGAACGTTATTCATCTTAACGGTCTGAGAACCTGTATAGTTCTTGCTTCCTTCTTTAGCTGCAACTGTTACAGTACCAGCTGTTTCATCTTTTGTTACTGTATAGTCAGATGGATCAACAGTCATATTGCCATTTTTAACTGTTACAGTATCACCAGAAGAAGTTACATTTGCCGCTGCGAAATCAAATTTGTCAATTCCCCATGCAAATGTGTTACCGCCTGCGACGTTATCAAATGTATATCCACCCATTGCAACAACATCTACATAGAAGATTTTTCCATTAGTTGCATTAATAACGGAATCTGGATATGTAAAGTCGTCATCGGCAGACTGAGGACGGATATTTAATTTGTAATCTTTGCCCTCGACTAATGTCTTACCTGCAACAGTTACTGTTACCTGTGGTTTAACTGCAAGACCACTTGCATAAACGCCATTGGTTACTGTGATATCGCTTGCAGTGAATACATTTGACATAATCTTAAATCCAATAGCATCGATAACATTAGTTGCAAGCACTTTCTTACCTTCAACTAATTTTCCATTAGTTGCGGTCGCAATAGTTGTACTTCCATCTTTTAATGTATCATTTAAATTACCTTCGTAATTTCCTTTTGCAACAGCTACAACATAGCCATAACCAGCATCTACATTATTGATATACTTGATTTCATAATCAGTACCTTCTTTTAATCCTGCTTTGTCTGGAGTAAATGCTGCATTTGCAAATTTAAGCTCATTTCCTGAATAACGGAAGTAGAAAGCTCCTGTACCTGTACTCTGTACTACTTTGTTAGAAGTAGTATAAGATTTTTTATTAGAATCATAAACTTTTAATGTTCCGGTTAATGCAATTCCTTTAATATTAAATTTATGAGTCTTAGTACCTGTAAAGTTTTTATTTCCGGATTTAAGGGAAATGGTAACGGAACCAGCTTCTTTTCCTGCCTGAACATTTTCACCATAAACTAAACGAGAAGTATTGAATTCATCTGTAACAGGTACACCATTTAAAGTGATTGATGCAACACCAGGTTTAAGCTGTTTTCCTGTATAATTCATAGTATTGTTTGTTACACCACTTAATGTAACAACTACATCTTCAGCATTTGCAGGAGTAATTTCAAATGTTGCGGATGCACTGCTGTCAGTAGCATAATCAGAACCAGCTTTTGGTACAACAGTAACAGTTGCAGTACCTACATTCTTATTATCTTTTACCTTTAATGTATAATCATCATTTAAAGTAAGAACAGAAGAACCATCTTTTACAACTAAATCAGGAATAATTTCTTTTCCTGTATATGTATAAGAAGATTTATCCAGTGTAATAGTAACTCCGCTGATTGATTTTTTAGTAATATTTGCAGCTTTAGCAAGGAATGTTTTTCCATTTTCGCTGTAATTACCTTTTTTGAATGTAACTGCAGCAACTAATTTACTTCCAACAGCATTATCACCAGCAGCAGCTTTAATCTCTTTTTCTGTTTTTCCTGTAAGATTAAAACTGCTTGGTACATAATAGAAGTTTACTGTATAGTCTTTGCCTTCTTCAAGTGTAGTTTTAGCTTTTCCTGATACAAGTTCTTTTTCAATTTTAAATTTAGACGCTGTCTTGTAAAGAGATGCATCTGCATCATTATCTGGATTGATTGCAACATCTTTAATAGTAATATCATCAATTGCTACAGTTGCTGGACTAATTTTGAAGTAGAAATTCTTTACACAACCTTCATAACTTCCGTGACCAGTTAATGTAACTTTGACAGTTCCAGCGTTAACATTATCATCATAAGAGATAGAGTATTCATTTGATTTTAATCCAGCTGCTGCAGATAAATCATTTCCTGTATACAGACCAAAACCTGTCATTTTTTCAACCTGTTTAGCAGTTCCATCATAAGTTGCTAAACTTGTTGCGCTAGCAGCAGTAGTTGCTAATCCTGTGCCGTTGACCTTTATTCCAATATTATTAAAGTTTCTTGTTGTTAATCTGATTGGAAGTGTAATTGTACCAGTTACATTATTTCCTCCTGCCAGATAAGAAATAGTAAATGCTTTATCTACAAGACCAGTAGTACCGTTTGCTACAGCAGTTGTTAACGCAGGTTCAACTGTAACATTTACAGAGCTGCTAATATTACTTAATGTAAATGTTTTTCCATCTTCGCCTTTTAAAATAATCTGATCACCAATACCAGCAATAACGGCACTGACCTGAGCAGGTGTTTTATCTTTCAAATCATCTACATTAAGAGCTGCATTTACTTCACCAGTACATTTGGAAAGATTACGAGCAACAATTTTATATCTATTTGTTGTTGTTGCAATTGAGCTTGTGACACCAGTAATATCGAAATTCTTCATAATGTCACTGTTTGTATCTAACTGATTTACTGGAATAACTAACTGATAACCATCTTCAGATACATTGGTATCACCTGTGAATTCAGCATCATCTTTAATTGCACCAGAAATGTCAATGGTAGTTGTATCGTTAATCTTTACACCAAGTTTAACATCAGATTTTCCAAATTTCTGAGCAGTTCCTGTATACTGAACAGATTCAGTATTCATTGTTGCTTCAACTTTTTGAGCTCTGTTGGAATCTGTAATCGCAAATTTTGTAATCTGATATGTCGCAGATGCAGTTTCTCCAGTATAACCATAAGCTGGAGAAGTTGGATCTTCTGTCCCTTTTACAGTACCTACTACAGTAATATTTTCACCTGTAACATTAGTAAAGTCATTTCCATTTGTAGAATAGTTCCAAGCAATACAATCCTTAGTTACTCCAGAAACTAAGCCGGTAAATTTATCTGTAGGAACAAGTTTCTGCTCTTTTCCGTTGTATGAAGTATTGTTAATACCTGCAAGAGTATTATTTGTAGATGTTTTTAATTCAGAACTTATGTCTTTAGCTGCTACTTTACCACCTTCAATTGTGCTCTGGTAAATAATAGTTCCAGCACGTTTTACAGTAACCATGAGGGATAAAGTCTTATTAAAGTCTTTTTTATCTGGAGTATAAGCTAAAATTCCATCACTAGCAGCTTTAACTGATTTATTTGCAGCAAGATCACCTGATACTCCGCTACCAGCTGCTTCAATTCCATCTGCCAGCCAAATATAACTTGCTGTAATTGCATCTGTAGATGCATTAGCGGATGTCTTTACTTCGTTTCCAGCAGCATCTTTTAATCCACCAGTAACAGTTACTGCACTACCCCAAGCACCTACTGTTACTTTTAAATTTGAGGTATATCCCTCGGTATTAGTTGTTGTACTATCAGCAGTAGCCGGAGCAACTGTTTCTTCTGTAGCAACTTCCGGAGCAGCTTCGTCTGTGAAAGCTTCTTCAGCAACATCAGCAGTTGTATCGTCAATTACCGGTGCTTCAGATGTTACAGTAGCATCAGTACCATCGCTGAACTCAGCAGCCCATACCGGCACATTAGAAGTAGCAAGCATTGCAACAACAAGTGACATACTTAATGTCTTTTTTGCCATGCCCTTCTTTGTGTTTTTAATCTTTGTCATGATTATAGTTCCCCTTTGGGTGGTGTACAGGTTGGTTTTGTGGGAATTTTTATATACAGAATAGTTTTCACGACGGCAGAGTATATGAGATACATGATTTATAATTATGTTTTTATAGGATTTTACATTAATATTATTAGTTATATCAGCGAATAATTATGTTGGCACGTAAAAAAGCCTTCAACCATATCAATAAGATACAATTGAAGGCTTTACTTTAGGCAATAAATTTTCTTTTGTTCCCATTATGTATAAATGCCAATAGGGACGTATTTTAGGCAGTAAGGTTTGTTCCAATAGATGCTGCGATCTCTTTTAATTTATCTGCGGAAAATCCAGTATATTTTTCAATCTTATCAAGAGATTCTTTATCCTTAATCATCATTTTTGCAAGAGATAGATTTTTCTTTTCAACACCTTTCTCAATACCTTGTTCGATACCCTGCTCAATGCCTTGTTCAACAAGTGCTTTTCCCAGATTACACATATTCTGCACCTCACTTTCAAATTCTTCTGTCATGGCGATGCCGAAATCTTTCTGAAGACGGTTTTTCTTTGTCTCAGAAGATGTGGAAAGAGAGAAGAGTGTATTCAACAGATCAAGAATCTCCAGATCACTCTCTTTATCTGCATCACCTAAATTTACAATAACAACCTCCATAAGGTCATAACCGTCAGGCGTTTCATAAGGTTTTCCCAATACTGTATCCTGTACAGTATGATATCTGAAAATCCCATTTCTGCGTTTTTTCGCCGGATCGGGGCAGATCCAGATACTGTAAACTTTCTGGAGTTTCTCATACTGCTCACCAGTAAAGACCGTTCCATACTGCTCGGAAATCATTCTTGCACAATAATAAAATCCTCTTGTAACTAATGGATATCCCGGAGTGTCATTTAACTGAATCTCCAGATTGATGATCAGCTGTACTGGTTCTGTGCTGTTTGGAATATACGCCTTAAAGCGGATATCATAATACACCGTCTGGTCTTTGATGGCAACTGCTTCGGAATTAAGGCTGTCTATCCGTTCATTTCCATTCAGTAGTAATCCGCTGCGGTCAGGTTGATCCTGGTGTACTGCGCGACTGGAGATTTCAATATTTTTTTTCAGGCAGTTATCGCAGATAAATTTGACACTGTATTGGGAAAATTCTTTTGTACAGGATTTGAGAATCCAGGCAATGACTGCCTTATAGGTTAATAGTTTTTTGGCACATTCATCATATCTTGCACGATCTGCGGCAAGGTCTATCGTTTGTGCCAGGTTCGTTTGACGTACTATGGATGTCACCTCCTGTCACATATTTTGTACTTATATTTTATCAGAGCAGGTATTTATTTACCAGAGAAAATTTTCGACAATCGCAGGACAAATTCTGACAAAGAAAGACTCCGATCGTAGTGACCGGAGCCTTCTTTTTAGGAATCTGTATTATTTACCCAAATGGATTATTTAACAGTAGCCTTTTTCAGGTTTGACCATGGGCTGAAGACTTTCTTTCCGTCTTCGGATGTTCTGTTGAATGCATGCATTCCAACTGTCCATGTTCCCTTTGGTACGTTCTTGAATGTAGCTGTTACTGTACCTTCTTTGAGGTTCAGTTTCTTGTGAGCTCCATAGTTGTATGGACGAGTCTCACCGTTTTCTTTCTTGGAGGATGTTCCAAGTACTACGTCGTAACCAGTTGCGTTTGCAGCTGCTTTATATGTTACTTTGATAGTAGATCCGTTTACTGTTACGTTTGTGATAACTGGAGCGTCTGGTGTGATTGCGGATACAACGAATGGATATGCGTTTGACCAGTCGCTGAATACTTTCTTACCGTTTGCGTCACGTTTCCAAGCGTGGCAGTATGCGTAGTAGGTTTAGTCAGGAATATAAAAAACAGAAAAGTATATAGATGGAATAATTTATAACTATTATTTTAATGCTATAGTTTATTTAAATAATAGTTATATAGTGTTAAAGATATGATTAGAGATACTTTTGACAGAGCACTATGATAAGATATATTTCAATTTTATTTTTTAAGAAAACTCCAGCCGTAAATGACCGGAGCTTTTTTGAAGTTACTTTTCGATACATTCTGGTTTAAGTAGGAAATCATAGATATTTATAGTCAAGATACCATATTCATCGTAATATGGCTGAACGATATCTTTCGTAATGACGATTTTTTTAAAAGAGTCGTCAATCTTTCTGAAAGGTCGGATTTCCTGAGTGCGCTTTGCTTCATCAGGCAGCGAATATGCCGACTGGATATAGTATCTGGAAGAACCAAGGTTGCAAACGAAATCAACCTCCAGCTGTTTACGGATTACTTTTCCCTCCTTATCTCTTTCAGCAATAGGAACAACACCCACATCTACGTTGTAACCACGCATACGAAGCTCATTGTAAATTACATTTTCCATAGAATGGGTCTGCTCGAACTGACGAAAGTTAATTCTGGCATTGCGTAGTCCAAGATCGGAAAAATAATATTTCTTAGGAGTTTCAATATATGCTTTGCCTTTGATATTGAAACGCTGTGCAGATTCGATTAAGAAAGAATCTTCAAAATAGTCCAGATACTTCTTAATGGTATTTGCAGTAATTTTTGATTTTTTAACAGTCTTAAAAGTGTTTTTCAATTTTTCAGGATTGGTCAGCGAACCAATAGCAGAGGAAAGAATGTTCAGAAGATCTTCCAATTCACCAACATTTTTCACCCGGTTTCGCCTGGTAATATCTCGAATATAGATCTCATTGAATAAATTTTGTAATGCAGCAGCTTTATCATTTGCATCCTCACGTAACACAACCAAAGGAATACCACCATATAGCATATATTCGGACAATCCCATATACTTATCGCCATTGTAAACTGTCATAAATTCAGCAAAACTCAGAGGATACATATGAACCTCATCACCACGACCGGCAAATTCAGTAGCAATGTCTTTTGATAAAAGCTTTGCATTGCTTCCAGTCACAAATACATCCATATTATCTTTTCGCAGGTAACCGTTCAAAACGGCTTCAAAACAATCCAACATCTGAATTTCATCAAATAACAAATAGTACATTCCATCATCGATGACTCTGGAACGAATATAAGCCATGAACTTTTCCGGGTCAGCTCCACGCTTTTCTTTTTCGATTTGAATAAGGCTTTCGCCAATCATATAAAGATCATCCGCTGAGTCAAAGGCGAAACGAATGATATGGTCAGCATCTACACCAGTCTCCAACAGGTGATGATAAAAAAGATTATTCAGCAGATAAGATTTACCGCATCTGCGAATACCAGTAATAACCTTGATTAATCCGTTATTTTTTCTTTTTATCAATTTATCCAGATAGAAATCTCTACGAATCTCCATAAAAACCTCCTTGCGAAAGATTTTTGAAATCTGATACAGTTTTCTGTTCTATTTTAGCATTAAGTTAGGAACAAATCAATATAACACATTATTTAAGAAAGGATTTTTGCAACTTTTTACATTTATCCTTTGCAAGAATCAACATATAGTATATGTATTCTAAAGATTTTTATGTAAAGGAAGTACGAATGCTTGCATTATTTTCTGGAATTGCTATAGTTTCTGATCAGGTAGAAATTGATATGTGACAATCTCAGAGGTTGATTAGTGTGATTTTCGAGCATCAGTTCTTTATTTGGAATAAAAACTTTTCCATTGATAAGTGTAAGCAGGCCGTATACAACCATGGCAGAATAAATCTGGTTTCGACTTTTCAGCTACATGACAGAAGCCGCGAACTCATCTATTTTCGCATTTATGCCTTCACCGTAAACCATTAATGCCAGATTATTTTTTATCTGGTCAATATCATTGCGGATATAATAAAAAATTTTATCGTAAGGTCCGGAACTGATCCAGTAATTGGGATTATAGAAACTCCGCTGTCGAAATCTTTATACTGACAATAGAGGCTAAACAATGTTATAATTTCTATAAACAGAAAATAGTAAAAATTAGTTTGGAAGAAAGGTGGTTTTTGTTTATGGGATTATATTTAAATCCAGGCAATGAGGGATTTTTTGAGTCGGTTTCTTCAAAAATTTATGTAGATAAAACAGAACTCATTCAATATACAAACCAGGTATTTCGAACTAAGCAGAAGTTCCTTTGTGTAAGTCGTCCAAGACGTTTTGGAAAATCTATGGCTGCTGAAATGCTGGCAGCATATTATCAGAGAAATTGTGATTCACAAAAATTATTTGCCAACATGAACATAGCCAAAGATCCTTCATTTCCAGTTCATTTAAACAAATATAATACAATTTTTTTGAATATGCAGGATTTTTTCAGTCGTACGCATAATATTGACAAAATGTGCGAACTTTTTAGCAAATATGTGCTCCGTGATCTCCTGAGAGAATATCCTGATCTTGATTATCTGGATCAGACAGATTTGATTGATGTGCTACAGGAAATTTATAGAGAATACAAAATACCATTTGTTTTTATTATTGATGAATGGGACTGTATTTTCAGAGAAAATAAAAATGATATGGAAGCCCAGAAAAAATATCTGGATTTTCTCAGAAACCTGTTGAAAGATAGAAACTATGTAGGACTTACTTATATGACAGGAATTCTTCCTATCAAAAAATATGGTTCACATTCTGCCTTAAATATGTTTGACGAATTTTCTATGACCAATCCAGGAGCACTTGCTGAGTATGTTGGCTTTACGGAAAATGAAGTGAAAGAGTTATGTGGACAATTTGACATGAGCTTTGAGGATACAAAGCGCTGATGATGTATTAACGCTGTTTATCCATCTGGGATATCTCGGATATGATTTTTCCAGAAAGGAAGCATTTATTCCAAACAGTGAGATCACAACAGAATTTATTACTTCCATACGGAATGCCGGATGGCAGGAAGTAGTTACAGCAATAAGAAATTCTGAAGAATTCTTCGGGTAACATGGAAACTAGATAATACAGTGGTTGCTGAGAAAATACAGGAAGCACATTTTGAATGGAAAGATGCATGGCAGGTATACAAAGACGAATCAGATGTGACAGCTGATTTTCACGCTCGCAGAGAAGTAAATCAATTTCTTTCTGCAAGAAACCGTGCAATTCTGTTGGAAGGATTTGAGGTTCCGGGAATTACGGTGAGAACTGCTATGGAGAAAAAATTAATCTACCATCAGGAGGGCGGTTTTTATGAATGATCCGGCATATGATTCAGGTTACCTAAATAGTGCAAAGCTATCTGGCAGATATTTATTTAAATTGATAGCACGAAACTGCTCTGACTGTTTTGACATAATCTATAAATATATGAAAAGTGATTATCGTAAATATATGGATATGGGAAACCCCTTGTATTTATGCAAAACTCCGAAGCAGATTCTGGGAAATATGGGAATTTCTGTAGACTTAAATACAGAAATAAGTGATACTTATGATGAATTTATTCTGGAATGGATGTCTGACTGCTATGTTACTCTGCAATGGAAGTATAGGCTTTGGTCTTCGGAAATAATCGACATTGTAAAACCAGAAAAATTATATAAGCAGTATTATCCACTGCACGAAACATCTCTTACCAATGCGGTTACAAAAATATATGAGATTTATCATTTGAAAGACTTATGTATGCATCGTGCTAAACGTATCTATTAAAAGAAAAGCTTTAATCGTAAGGAAGAAGTCTGATTTATTATGAAATCATAGATATAGTAGTAAACCAAAAAGAGCGGCTCCAATTACTGTATTGGAGCTCTATTATTTCTGATTTTACCCAAAATCTCATTTTTACCCGGATTAGGTGGCAAATTTTTTATCATCGAGACATTATTACCCGAAAAAAGCGATAGTCCTTTATTTTGTTTTCTATGTTTTATAAAAATTTCAGTCTTATTTTATATGGAACTTATTTTCTTGCTGGGTTCTTTCATTGGTCAAACCCAAGCTGTCCACCATTCAAATGATTTATCGAGGTAATTGGTTAAAGTGTTCATTAATGCAAATAAGGAGGTTTCACTCCCATATATTTGTTTCTTATAACTTACGCAAAAAACTTGATAATCCTATGAGGAACGTACGACTGTAAGGAGTGTTCAATCAAACGTTTTTGAGATTATTTCCTCTTAGGATTAAAATCATAATATCCATGTGCCTTAGCCATTGCCATAGCAGCTTCTTTGTCCTGTTTCTTACCTTCTAGATATATTCGCTCAAGTGCATAGCGAGTTCGAAGATTGTATGTTTCTTCATCTATTTCGCGCCGATCCCATTGATCTTGAGCAGCTTGCTTTTCATGATACCAACGTTTAACAGTCATTGTCATTTATTATTATCCTCTTTTTGTTTTCTATATAATTAATTATATTTTACAAATCCCTCTCAACTAATATAGTTGAGAGGGATTTGATTTAGGAATCTGTATTATTTACCCAAATGGATTATTTAACAGTAGCCTTTTTCAGGTTTGACCATGGGCTGAAGACTTTCTTTCCGTCTTCGGATGTTCTGTTGAATGCATGCATTCCAACTGTCCATGTTCCCTTTGGTACGTTCTTGAATGTTGCTGTTACTGTACCTTCTTTGAGGTTCAGTACTTTGTGAGCTCCATAGTTATATGGACGTGTCTCACCGTTTTCTTTCTTGGAGGATGTTCCAAGTACTACGTCGTAACCAGTTGCGTTTGCAGCTGCTTTGTATGTTACTTTGATAGTAGATCCGCTTACTTTCACGTTTGTGATAACCGGAGCATCTGGTGTGATTGCTGTTACAGAGAATGGATAAGCATTGGACCATTCACCGAATACTTTCTTACCGTTCTCATCACGTGTCCAAGCGTGGCAGTATGCGTAGTAGGTTCCCTGCTGTACATATTTGAATGTAGTAGAAGTCTGAACCTGGTTCTTGTTTACAGAAGCATAATCTTTGTTTGTGATGCAGTCACGATCTGTAGAGATTACATAATCATAACCTGAAGCACCTTCAACATCACCAGAAAGGATTGCCGTTGCTTTATTACCAACCACTTTAACACTGCTGATCATTGGTGCACCAATCTTGGTTGTTCCAAGATCAACTGTAACAGAACCAGTGTAATTTACACCACCATCAACTACAGATACAGTAGCTGTTCCATCACCGTTGTCCTTTACATCAAAGTTTTCTTTCTTTTCAAGAACATTACCATTCATAACAGTAGCATTAAGATTCTTATCTACATTTACAGAACAATCTTTCAGATCCTTTTTGTCAATTCCCCATACATACTGGTTTGTACCATTGACATTATCGAAATTATATCCACCTTTAAGATTTACTTTTACATAATAAGGTTTATTAGCAGTAACGTTTGTAAATTTGTCAGGTGTTGATTTTCCATCAATAGAAGAGAGAACTAATTCATAATCAGTTCCTTCTGTTAATGTCTTTCCTCCTACAGTAACATTTACCTGAGGTTTAACTGCTAAACCACCAGCATATACACCGTTAGAAACTGTAATATTTTTAGCTGTTACGACAGTTGGATTAATATAGAATGCAATTACATCAATGATATTAGACTCTATGACAGAAGTCTTATTTCCTTCTACTTTTTTGAGCTGACCATTTTCAACTTTGTAATTAGGAACTTTCCACTGAGCGTTAGTATATGTTGTGGTTCCCTGATAATTTCCTTTAGCTACAACAGCTACAAATGCATATCCAGCATTTACATTGTTGATGTATTTAAATTCGTAATCAGTACCCTCTTTTACATCTACATTTCCGTTAGCTGTAAATGTCTCGCTTGCAAATTTCTGCTCAGATCCATCATAATAGTAACTATATGCATCTCCATTTTTATTCTTAGCAAGACCATCTACTACATTAACAAGTGTTTTGTCATTGTAATATACTTTTAACTTACCAGTTAATTCGTCACCTTTAATATTAAAGAGATGAGTTTTTGTACCAGTAAAGTTTTTGGTTGTTGTTTTTGGTGAGATTGTAACACTACCAGCACCTGTTCCAGCAGTATTATTTTCTCCATATGTCGGATATGTGATGTCAAAATATTCAGTTACATCATTTCCATTTAATGTGACAGCTGTAACCTTTGGCTGAATTTGTTTTCCCTTGTTATAATCAAAAGTATTAGCAATAGTTGTACCATCTGCTTTTTTTGAAGCAACTGCTTTATTATCATTTCCGCTTAATGTAATTTTAACGTCTTCAGCCTTAGCTGCTTCAATCTTGAATGTTGCAGTAATAGTTGTTGTTGTGTCATAATCACTTACATTTGTAGGAGTAATTGTAACAGTTGCAGTTCCAACATTTTTATTGTCTTTAACTTTTACAGTATAGTCAACACCCTTTTCAAGAGTATAGGAACCATCTTTAACGGTAAGATTTGGAATAATCTCAGCACCTGTAAAAGTATAAGTATCTTTTTCTAATGTGATAGTTGCACCACTGATAGATTTCTTGGCAATTTTAACACCTTTTACTAATTTTCCATCTGCACCTGCAAATGTATAGTTGCCATCTTTTACAGGAGTAGCTACTACATAGAGATACTGTCCTGCATTATTTGTTCCTGCATTATTTTTTATCTGAGTTTCTGTTGTAAGACCAGCTACTGAAGCATAGTAATATTTAGTTGTGTAATCTTTACCTTCTTCAAGTGTAACTTTGGATCCGGTATTCAGAGTAGTTTTTACTTTTGCATCTAATGCTTCTTTATATAAGGATGCATCACTGTTATTATTCGGATTAACTGTTACGCTGTCTTTTGTTTCTAATCCAGTAGTTGCAACATTTGCTTTTGCAATTTTAAAGTATACTTTCTTAGTACTTCCTGCATATGCTTCTTTACCAGTAATAGTAACAGTTACAACACCAGCATTTACGTTATCACTGTATGATAACTCATATTCACCGTTTAACACATGAGAGTCGTCAGAAATTTTAAAATCTTTGAAAATATCAGATTTCTCTAAATCATAAGCAGTACCATTATATGTAACTTCAAATGCAGGTGCTGTTTTTGTTGAAGTATTTAATGTTGTAGCTGTTGATGCATTATTTACTTTAACTGTTACAGTTGCATCTGCAAGACTCTGTTTTGTTAATACAATAGGAAGATTTAAAGAACCTGTTACATTTTTTGTATCTGTTTTGAAAGATACAGTTACTGCATCTGCAATTGTTCCTGTAGTATTATTATCAGCAGCATTTTTAGCAACCTGATTTACTGCAATGTTGATATCTCCAGAAGTCACTAAATTCTCAAGAGTAAATGACTCACCGTCAGGTGTTGTAAGTTTAATATCAGATGCTGCAACAGTGTACTTGTTAGCTTTAAATGTATTTGTTTTGTATTCTTTTGTAACTTCGCCAGTGCATTTGCTAAGGTCAAGCATTGTGATATCATATCCGTTTTCAGATGTTACAGTAGCAGTTCCCCACTTTCCAGCATCAAAGTTATCAAGGATTTTCTTTGCAGCATCATCTTCGGTATTTAACTGATTATCAAGAGAGTTCATTACAAATGTAACTTTATTGTTTTTACTTACAGCCGTGGCTGTTCCTGTAAATGTAGTATCTGCTTTGAATGCATTTGTAATATCAATCTTATTATTATCATCTAAAGAAACGTATAAATTAACATCTGCTAATTTGAAGGTATGAGTTTTACCAGTATAAGAAACCGATGTTTTCTTAAGATCCATTTTGATGTTACGAGCATCAATTCTTAATTTAGAAATTTTATATGTTCCAGGTTTTTTAGTGGATGTTGTGTAGCTATATCCATATGCTGCAGAACCCTTAACATATGTTCCTGCAAGAGAACCAACTACATTGATGTTTTCATCAGTAACATTTGTGAAATCATCACCTTTTGTTGTATAGTTCCATGTAATATCTTCTTTTGTAACTTTATTTGCACCGATTTCATTGTTGATTTCGTTTACAAAAGCAGCTTCATTCTTTGGTGTTACTTTCTGTTCTTTTCCATTATAAGTAACTTTGTCAAAAGACGGAGTTACACTACATGTGATTTTCTTAGGCTGAACAACTCCGCCTTCAAGAGTTGTACAGAAAGTCTTTGTTCCATTTTCATCTTCTTTATAAACTACAAGAGATAATGTTTTATTAAAGTCTTCTTTGGCTGGTGTATATTTAATAGTATCTACTGTAGCATTAGTTGCAGTACCAACGGCTGTTGATTTTCCACTAGCATCAACTCCTGCTGCCTGATATCCATTTGCTAACCAAGTATACTGTAAGTCTTTTACGTCATTTCCGTTAGCATCTTTTACACTACCTGATAAAGAAGCTTCACTACCCCATCCATTAACAGTAAGTTTTAAATTGCTAACAGTATATCCTTCACTGTTAACTTCTGTTGTATTATTAGTGTACTGATCAGATGCAGCAACAGCAGTATTGTCTTCAACAACTGGAGCTTCTGCAGTATCTGAAAATACATCTGCACTATTATCTGTAATAACTGGAGTTTCTGCTTCGGTAGCTACAGCAGCATCTGTACCATCGCTGAACTCAGCAGCCCATACCGGCACATTAGAAGTAGCAAGCATTGCAACAACAAGTGACATACTTAATGTCTTTTTTGCCATGCCCTTCTTTGTGTTTTTAATCTTTGTCATGATTATAGTTCCCCTTTCCTTAATATAACTATTTCTTTTTGGGTAAAGATTCCTAGACATAATCTGTCTGTTATGGTTAATAATAGTGCTTTCACCACTTTTTGTCAAGGGTAATGCTCAAGAATTTTACAACTTTTTTAAATTTCGTACACTTCTAAAACATTTATTTTCCTTGATTTTCCATGTCTGAAATCTATAATTTGTTACAAATGTGGTGAGTTTTTCATCTTTATCACAAGATGATGTATAAGCTCACATATAAGTTAAAAAGTGGCAGAGAACCCTGTCCGATTCTCTGCCATTTCTAATTTCATAATTGTTGTTTCTGATTTACCATTAATGCCAGTTTGATTTTCTCAGGAAGCTGGCTTACAATCTTTCGGAAGTTTCCAGCTGTCAGATATGTATCTTTAAGTTTTTTCTTACTATATTCATATATTGTATTTCGTGTTTGTTCTATTAAATAGGCAGTGTAAAACTCTTCCCAACTGAAATACTCTCTACTATCTGCCAGTTCATAAGTCTTTTCTGTTGCTTCTGAGGTTCTGTCTATAATATTTGCTCTTAACAACAAATACTCAAATGATTCCGGTGCGTATAATACGATTTTGTTTCTGCTATCTCTTATATACTGCATTACATGCTGCATCTCTGGACCGAATGCGGCTCCGTCTACAATTGCAAGAATTTCTTTCTCATGGCTTTTCTGCAGATACGAAAGTATGTTGCTTTTTCCTTCTGCTGAGCAACACGTTTCTCCGAACAATTTATGATAGAATTCGTATCCTGAATTAGAGTCTTCTGTTATGATCAGATCTGGATGGATATCTTCATTTGCCTGCAAATTATATAACTGATAAGTTTCATTATATATCCTTCTGGCGTTCTGATATTTCTGGCTATCCCGTTCTTGTCTCATACCGTAAATTTCTTCAATACTATATGGCAAATGTTCCAGACTGTCCCTTGTGACCAGAACAAAGTAATTATCGCTTCCTTTCACCATCTTAGTAAACTCTTTACTACGTAAGAATAGTGCCCCTTCATCAATAAATATAATACATTGCTGTAGCGTGGCAAGTCTTTCTTTCCATGAAGCGTTTTCTATTACCACACATCTCTTTTCACATATTTCAGTAATTCCTGATGATATGCCATTGTTCTCATAATCAGAAATCATTCTAAGAAGTTCTGTTTTTCCTGTTGCGGAATCTCCCTGAATAACGGTGATATTTCTCTTTACGGTAAGATGATAATGAACTCGTTTATTATATATTTCGATATCATACTTTCCTGTCATAATTTATTATCCTCTCAACAATCGGTTTACAATGATTTCGTCATCAAGTTCAAGCATAGTGTGTACAGTTTTTCCTGTATTTACAATATAGATATCAAATGGCTGTTTTCCAAAGTCCATGATATATCCCAGGCGAATTGTAATATCTTTTTGTTCTGCCAGTCTTAAAATCCATTGTGCACAATTATTTCCACAGGCAGATGCATTAAAAATATGGTCTGGATCATTTTGCATCAAAATCAGGGTTTTTACTCCTCCCGACAGACGCTCTGGTGGAATCGGGCCGAGAAATGGGCTGTCGATCATACATGGTCCTTTTACTTCTGATCCATCTATATCTTTAATCATTTTTCTGGAAGTCTCTGATGTAATCCACTCGTCTTCATATGTGTTATTAAAGAACACATCGGGATTAAAAATATAATTGCCTCCCGGGTTGTCCCCAAAGAATATTTTCAGCATCTTGTATTCCTCCATTCTGTCAAGACTGATTATCTTTCCTTATTCTATCAAAAATACATTCTTATTACCAGTATTACAAAAAACAGCAGGGAACTTTCTACTGTTCTCTGCTGTTTCTTTACTATTCCTTTCAGAATGATAGCCTCTACTATCATGGGCCTGAAGTGAACGTTTTATTTCTTATTATAATCTGTTCATTATTTCTTTCTAACAATAACCTTATCCAGATGCCAGATATCATCTACATATTCCTGGATAGTTCTGTCGGATGTGAACTTGCCGCTGCATGCTGTGTTGAGGAGTGCTTTCTTTGCCCAGCCTTTTTCATCTTTGTATGCTGCTTCTACGCGTTTCTGTGCGTCTGCATAGGAACGGAAGTCTGCGAGGATAAAGTAGCGGTCTGCTCTGTCTGTATTCTTTGTGTTGAGAAGTGAATCGTACAGGTCACGGAAGAGTTCTGTATCATTGGAGAAGGTTCCGTTGATGAGCTGCATCAGTACCTGACGGATTTCTTCGTCTGTGTTGTAGATTACGTTTGGATCGTATCCGCCGTTGTTTTCGTAGTTGATTACTTCGTCGGAGCTTAAACCGAAGATGAATGCGTTTTCTGCGCCAACTTCTTCTACGATCTCTACGTTGGCACCGTCCATTGTTCCAAGTGTAGGAGCACCGTTGAGCATGAACTTCATGTTACCTGTACCGGATGCTTCTTTACTTGCTGTGGAGATCTGCTCGGAAACGTCTGCTGCTGCGAAGATCCACTCAGCGTTGGATACTCTATAGTTTTCGATGAATACAACTTTGATCTTGCCGTTGATGGAAGCGTCGTTGTTTACTACATCTGCTACTGAGTTGATGAGTTTGATGATCTTCTTGGCTGTTGCGTAACCTGCGGATGCTTTTGCACCGAAGATGAATGTTCTTGGATAGAATTCCATTTCCGGATGCATCTTGATCTGGTTGTACAGATAGATAACATGCAGGATGTTCAGGAGCTGACGTTTGTACTCGTGAAGTCTCTTAACCTGTACATCGAAGATGGAGTGCGGGTCTACTTCTACGCCATTGTGCTCAAGGATGTATTTAGCCAGACGCTCTTTGTTCTTGAACTTAATGTTCATGAATTCCTGGAGTGCTTTCTCATCATCAGCATAAACTGCCAGTTTCTTTAACTGCGGAAGGTCTGTAACCCAGTCCGGTCCGATATGCTCTGTGATCCAGTCTGCAAGGAGTGGATTTGCGTGGAGCAGGAAACGTCTCTGAGTGATACCGTTTGTCTTGTTGTTGAATTTCTCAGGCATCATTTCATAGAAGTCTTTTAATTCCTGATTCTTCAGGATCTCTGTATGAAGGCGTGCAACACCGTTTACAGAGTAGCCTGCTGCGATTGCAAGGTGAGCCATCTTAACCTGTCCGTCATAGATGATAGCCATCTTTTTGATCTTTTCATAATTTCCCGGATATTTTGCCTGGATCTCAAGGATGAAACGACGGTTGATCTCTTCGATGATCTGGTATACACGCGGAAGCAGTCTGGAGAAGAGCTCGATCGGCCATTTCTCAAGTGCTTCGGACATGATTGTATGGTTTGTGTAAGCAACAGATTTTCTTGTTACTTCCCATGCTTCATCCCATCCGAGTCCTTCTTCGTCCATGAGGATACGCATTAACTCTGCTACTGCTACAGTCGGATGTGTATCGTTCATCTGGAAGGTTACTTTTTCATATAACTTCTTGATGTCGTCATGTTTCTTTTTATATTTTGCGATTGCAGCCTGTAAACTTGCAGATACGAAGAAGTACTGCTGTTTCAGTCTCAGCTCTTTACCTGCATAGTGGTTGTCGTTCGGGTAAAGGACTTCTACGATATTGCGGGCAAGGTTCTCCTGCTCTACTGCTTTCTTGTAATCACCTTTGTCAAAGGAATCCAGCTCGAAGTCTACGATCGGTTCTGCATCCCAGATACGAAGTGTGTTTACTACATCATTGTCATATCCTGTGATCGGCATATCATAAGGAATGGCTTTTACTGCCTGGTATCCTTCGTGGATAAATTTGTTTCCGCCCTTTTCAGGATCGTACTCTACTCTTACATATCCGCCGAAGTGTACTTCCTTGGCATATTCCGGACGACGCAGTTCGAATGGATAGCCGTTCTTTAACCAGTTATCCGGTACCTCGATCTGATAACCGTTCTGGATTTTCTGTTTGAACATTCCGTAGTGGTAACGGATTCCGCAGCCATATGCTGCGTAATTTAAAGTTGCGAGAGAATCAAGGAAGCATGCAGCCAGTCTTCCCAGACCACCGTTTCCAAGTGCCGGATCCGGCTCCTGGTCTTCGATACAGTTAAGGTCAAATCCCAGCTCTTCGAGAGCTTCTTTTACTTCACCGTAAGCGCAAAGGTTGATCAGGTTGTTTCCGAGAGCACGTCCCATCAGGAATTCCATGGACATATAGTATACGATCTTCGGATCCTGTTCTTCATATGCTTTCTGTGTTGCAAGCCAGTTATCAATGATAACATCCTTAACTGTGTAGCTTACTGCCTGGAAAATCTGCTCCTGTGTAGCTTCTTCAATTGTTTTTCGATAGAGGAATTTTACGTTGTCTTTTACGCTTTTCTTGAATGCCTCTTTCTTGAACATTTCGTTTGTCATTTCATACCTCCCGTAATGGTTTCACTGTTCACTTTATTCTCAGCAATACACCTTTCGGATATTGCCGGTGAACCTCTTCATTCCGTCAACTCTTCTGTTTTCTCATATCAGAGAAATTGGGGGCAAAGAATCTCCGCCTCCAATTTCCTCTCTGAAATCAGACTGTCACAGATAATGATACTCTTTTTTCGACAGTCTGTCATGTGTATAATTGCCGAATTTTATAACATTTTTTTGTTATCGTGCATTGCGAAAGTAGTATATTTCCTGTGAAATACCTGTAACTTATCAGTACCTTGTCAATAATTGATCAAATGTTGTCAATTACAGTTTCTTAACACCCATAGTTACTGCTTCTTTGTTGATGTTCCACTCTTTCACATAACCATCGGTCTCGCCAAGTACCATTTCGTCTGCAAGTACTTCTGACTTGATCTCATCTTCGTGTGCTTTCATGACATCCTGGATCTTGTCGTTTCCGTGAGCGTATACTACGATCTTGTCCATGACTTCGAAGCCGGCTTCCTTACGCATGGTCTGAATCTTGCTGATGATCTCACGTACGAATCCCTCTTCGATCAGTTCAGGTGTCAGGTTTGTATCCAGGACTACGGATGTTTCGCCGTCAGATTCGGATACATAGCCTTCTGTCTGTGCTGTTTCAATAAGAAGGTCTTCTTCTGTGAGTTCTACATCGTTTCCGTTGATATCCAGTTTCAGGACACCGTTGGTTCTCAGTTCGTTCATTGCTGCTGTTCCATTGATGTCTGTGAGAGCCTGTCTGATTCCTCCAAGGAGTTTACCGTATTTCGGTCCTACTGTACGAAGCTGTGGTTTGAAGCTGTAGGAGATAAAGGATTCTACATCATCTGCAAATTTCACTTCTTTGACATTCAGTTCGTCTGCGATGATGTCAGTGTAGAATTCACTCATTTTCTTCTCAGCTTTTACATACATGGTTCCAATCGGCTGACGGTTCTTGATGTTTGCTGTATTTCTGCATGCACGTCCGAGAACTACGATCTCAAGAAGTTCTTTCATATCTGCTTCGAGGTCTTTGTCGATCCATGCTTCGTTTACAGTCGGGAAGTCGCAGAGGTGGATACTTTCGATAGCATCTTTGTCTACGCTTCTTACCAGGTTCTGGTACATGTCTTCTGTCATGAACGGGATCATCGGAGCTGCTGTCTTGGCGATTGTTACCAGTGCATGGTACAAAGTCATGTAAGCGTTAATCTTATCCTGCTCCATTCCTTTTGCCCAGAAACGTTCACGGCTTCTTCTTACATACCAGTTACTCATCTCATCTACGAATTCCTGAAGTGCTCTTGCTGCTTCCGGAATCTTGTAGTTTGCCAGATCATTGTCTACTGCCTGAACAGTTGTATTTAATCTGCTAAGGAGCCATTTATCCATGACTGGAAGCTGGTCATAGTTCAGTTCATATTTGGTCGGGTCAAAGTTGTCGATGTCTGCATATAATACGAAGAATGCGTAAGTATTCCACAGTGTGCTCATGAATTTACGCTGTCCTTCCACAACTGCCTTGCCATGGAAACGGTTCGGAAGCCATGGAGCACTGTTGATGTAGAAGTACCATCTGATGGCATCTGCGCCGTATTTGTTCAGTGCGTCAAATGGATCAACTGCATTTCCTTTGGACTTACTCATCTTCTGTCCGTTCTCATCCTGGACATGTCCCAGAACGATTACGTTCTTGTATGGTGCTTTGTTGAAGAGCAGTGTGGATTCTGCAAGGAGTGAGTAGAACCATCCACGAGTCTGGTCTACTGCCTCGGAGATAAAGTTTGCAGGGAACTGCTGCTCAAATAATTCTTTGTTTTCAAATGGATAATGATGCTGTGCGAAAGGCATTGCTCCTGAGTCGAACCAGCAGTCGATAACTTCCGGTACACGGTGCATTTCTCCGCCGCACTCCGGACACTTCAGTGTGATCTCGTCGATGTATGGACGATGAAGTTCTACTGTCTTAGCTTTCTCGTCGCCGCTCATCTCGAATAATTCCTGACGGCTTCCGATAGAATGCATATGTCCGCAGTCACACTGCCAGATGTTCAGTGGTGTTCCCCAGTAACGGTTACGGCTGATACCCCAGTCCTGAACGTTTTCCAGCCAGTCACCGAAACGTCCTTTACCGATGCTCTCAGGGATCCAGTTGATTGTATTGTTATTTCTGATCAGGTCATCTTTGACTGCTGTCATCTTGATGAACCAGGATTCTCTTGCGTAGTAGATCAGTGGTGTGTCACATCTCCAGCAGTGTGGATATTCATGCTCGAATTTCGGAGCATCGAAAAGTTTGCCTTCTTTGTCCAGGTCTGTGAGAACCATCGGGTCTGCTTTCTTTACGAAAACGCCTGCGTATGGAGTCTCTTTTGTCAGGTTACCCTGTCCGTCTACGAACTGTACAAATGGAAGATCATAGTTACGTCCGATTCTGCTGTCGTCTTCACCGAATGCAGGTGCGATATGAACGATACCTGTACCATCGCTCATAGTAACGTATGTGTCACATGTTACGAAATGAGCTTTCTTTTTCTGTTTTGCTGCTGCTTCTCCTGCACATGCAAAAAGTGGCTCATACTCTTTGTGTTCCAGATCTGTTCCTTTGTAGGTTTCCAGAACTTCGTATGCTTTTTCACCTTC
This sequence comes from Blautia sp. MSJ-9, assembly GCF_018919065.1. GTDB lineage: Bacteria > Bacillota > Clostridia > Lachnospirales > Lachnospiraceae > Blautia_A. Next base: position 21,604 of record NZ_JAHLQG010000053.1, read on the forward strand.
CTCTTTTGCAAGTTTGCCGAGGACTTTGTCCAGAAGTGCTTCTGCCATGTAATATGTGTATCCGTCTGCTGCTTTTACTTTGCAGTAAGTCTCATCCGGGTTTACGCAGAGTGCAACGTTGGACGGAAGTGTCCATGGTGTTGTTGTCCATGCAAGGAAGTATGCATCTTCACCGATAACTTTGAATCTTACAACTGCGGAACGCTCTTTGACAGTTTTGTATCCCTGGGATACTTCCTGTGCAGAAAGCGGAGTACCACAACGTGGACAGTAAGGAACGATCTTGAAACCTTTATACAGAAGTTTCTTGTTCCAGATTTCTTTCAGTGCCCACCATTCGGATTCAATATAGTCATCATAATAAGTTACATATGGGTGTTCCATATCAGCCCAGAAACCAACTGTGGATGAGAAATCTTCCCACATTCCTTTGTATTTCCAGACACTTTCTTTACACTGTTTGATAAATGGCTCCATACCGTATTCTTCGATCTGTTCCTTGCCATCCAGTCCCAGTTTCTTCTCTACTTCCAGCTCTACCGGAAGTCCATGAGTATCCCATCCTGCTTTACGCGGAACCATGTAACCTTTCATTGTACGGTATCTCGGGATCATATCCTTGATTACACGTGTAAGTACATGGCCGATATGTGGTTTACCGTTTGCAGTTGGCGGTCCATCGTAGAAAGTATAGGTTTCTCCCTCTTTTCTGTTTTCCATACTTTTCTCAAAGATATGGTTCTCTTTCCAGAATTCTTCTACTTTTTTCTCACGGTCTACAAAATTTAAGTTCGTATCAACTTTCTGGTACACAGTAATTTACCTCCTGTTTATATTATTTGTATAAGATGTCGAAAATATATGCCTGATAATCATATCCTCATCATTTACCGGCATCACTTAAGAACGAAAATAATCCTTCCATCTTTTTTGTTTCATTTTGCGAAGTTCTTTATGATACATCAGGGGTATCCTGGAACGAAATCAGATTCCCGTTAGCAGGAATCTCATCTCATTCCAGGATAAAACAAAAAAATCGCCCTTTTTTGTAAAAGGACGAAAGTTTATTTACGTTCGTTATACCACCAGTTACATTGTACGGGCATCTTAGCCGATACATGATCCGATAACGGCGGAATCACCGCCAGTTCTTATCTGCTGCTGCCTTGGGAACTGAAACTCCGGAGTGATCTTCCGCTGTATTTACTCACACCGGGCTTGCACCCTCCCCGGCTCGCTGAAGCTTTCTGATACAGTTTACTGTCTCCATCAACGTTTTTGTGGACTTATAATCTATTTAACTATGCGGATTTATTATAAGGTCTGGAATTTCACTGTGTCAAGTATTTTTTGGAATATTTAAGGTAACAATAAATTTTACATATCCATTGTAAATAATGATATAATAGGGTAGAATATTTTGTCCGGATATTATTGCAACACGGAATAACGACAGAAATATGCACCGGACTGAAATGAACAACCGATATGTATATTAATATGAAGGGTAATTTCAAATGTTTAATAAAAAATTTCATACGATAATAAAGCGTTCTCTTACCGGAATGCTCTGCGCAGGACTTCTGGTGTCCCAGCCTTCTGTCACTTATGCCACGGAGACTGATTCCGCCACTTCTGAGGTCGCTCATTCTGCGACTTATTCACAGGCTGCAGATACGGATTCCATAAAAGACTGGCCAACCGGTCCAAATATTGAGGGACAGTCTGCTGTACTAATGGACGCCGTGACCGATACAATCCTTTATTCAAAAAACGCAAATGATCAACTCTATCCTGCAAGTATTACCAAGATCATGACTGCACTTCTGGCATGTGAGAATCTGGATATGGATGATACACTCACCATGTCACAGGAAGCTGCTTACGGAATTGAGGCAGGAAGTTCCTCTATCTACGCAGAAACCGGAGAAGTATTTACTGTAGAACAGGCTCTGATGGCCCTGATGCTGGAATCTGCCAATGAGATGGCGCTTGCACTTGCAGAGAAAACCAGTGGTTCCGTTAAGAAGTTTGTTGAGTTGATGAATCAGAGAGCAGCACAACTCGGATGTAAGAATACACATTTCAACAATCCTAATGGTCTCCCTGATGAAACACACTATACAACTGCCAGCGATATGATGAAGATTGCCAAAGCCGCATGGTATAATCCAAGATTCCGTAAGTTTGTAACAACTCAGACTTATGAAATCCCACCGACAAATAAGCAGCCGGAAACCCGTTATCTGCTTAATCACCATAAAATGATGGCCGGACAGTCTTATGCCTATGACGGGGTTATGGGTGGTAAAACCGGATATACAAATGTAGCCGGCAATACACTTGTCACCTATGCCAAGAGAGGCAATTCCATTCTCATTGCAGTTGTATTAAATTCTACAAACGGAGCTTTCCCGGATACTGCATCTTTATTCGATTATGGATTTGATAATTTCGAAAAGGTAGATATGAACGTAGATGCCAATCCCACTCCTGTGAAATTTCTTCCCTGTGAGAAACATCTGTTAAAGGATAACGGAAACCGCTGTTCTTTCTATTATATGAGACATGTATATGTGACAGTTCCGGCGGGAACTGATGTAACCCAGCTTGTTAAAAAGCAAAAAACTCTTAATAATTCTGTTGGGCCGAAACGAATTAAAAGTAAATATTATTTTAATGACCATATGGTCGGCTATGGAATGCAATATGAAAAGGAGATCCTTTCAGATCTCCTTCTCGGCACTTCTTTTTAATTTTCGTCTAAGGCGGAGGACTTCTTTTCTTTCACGAAGTTCCTCCGCTTCTTCTGTATCTGTGAAACGTAATGTTTTCACGGCAAAATATTTCTCTTCCTCCGTTTTCCTGATACGTATCTTGCCTTTTACCAGACCATGCTCCTCACAGACGGACACGCTGTAATAAACTTTTGGATTGTTCATGAACCATCGCAGCTTTCTTTTTGCAGGCAAATGACAGATCGGACATCTGGTGCTTGTCACTTCGCGGTCTTTCATGACTCTCTCTCTTGTGGCAAATTCCCTGGATACATATTTGTCATGATCCGGATAGGAAATATGGATCTCATCTTTTTTCTTCTTCGGATTCTGGTATACGTCCAGAGACGGATGATTAATGATCATGATATTGCTTATTTTCTTCAGAACTTCTGCTGTATACCAGGCATCTGCAAGTGCCCGGTGAAACCCCTGCGACTTCTCTATCTTCAATTCATCAATCGCATGTTCCAGTGCACATCTGCGCTCACCATCATCGTAACTGATGCTGTACAATTTCTGTACATCATAATAAGTCACGGGACCTGGAAGCAAATCCAGCAACTTATAAAACTTCATATTTCTCTGAAGTTCCATCACATCCTGATTTCCCCATGTAAAAAAGTACCAGTCTTCTCCACACCAATCAAGAAATTCCCGGACCGCCTGTTCAAATGGCACACCTTTCATAAGGTCTTTGTAATCCACATGGATCACCTCATGAATACTGTCATGGATCCATTTATAAACCTGTGGTTTGATCAGTCTGTGAAAACTATCTGTAATTTCTTTCCTGCTGTTTACTTTTACAGCTCCGATCTCGATAATCTCAAATGGAAGTTTGTCGTTACGCGATTTCTTTCCCGCAGGATTCTGGTTCCATTCCAAGTCAAAGACAATATAGTTCATTAATCCGTTCCTTTTATATGCAGTTCAGCATCTTTTTATTTTACTTTCTCTCCCAGTTCATAAATTGCTTCTATAAGATATTCCTGGAATTTAGCTACATCCACATCCACAACTGCAATATTCTCTTCTGATTCTTCATACATCCACCAGCGGAAATCTACGATCGTTCTTCCTGCGGATACTCCATCAGAGCAGTCTACATCCAATGCCACTTTCTCTACCTTGAAGATTTCCGGATGTGTCAGATACATATATGGTACTGCATCATGAATGCTTACTTTTCCTCTGAATTTGTTTCCATTTGCCAGACTGTATCCTGTCATTTCACCACAGAATCTGGCAATCTTATTCTGAGACTGGCTGAGTTTCTGGATCTGTGAGCTTGTCAGCGCACATTTCTCTGTGACATCCAGTCCACACATAACGATCGGAAGACCGGATTTAAATACGATTCTTGCTGCTTCCGGATCTACATAAATGTTAAACTCTGCTGATGCTGTCACATTGCCTCCGGCTATTGCTCCGCCCATAAGAACAATCTCCTGAATTTTCGCTTTTACTTCTGGATAGATTTTAAGAAGTAAACCAATATTTGTCAACGGCGCTGTACAGATCAGAGTTACTTTCTCTCCTTCCGGAAGTTCTGTGAGAAGTTTCTTAATATAAAAGACTGCCATCTCCTTCTCCGGTTCTGCATCTGCTCTCGGGATTGTGCAATCTCCAAGACCATTCTTTCCGTGAAATTCGGATGCTGTCTGTAGCTCTCTGACAATAGGTTCTACCATTCCTGCTGCAACCGGCACGTTCAGTTTAAAAAGTGCTGTTACATCCAATGCATTTCTGGTTACTTTTTCAATTGTCTGATTTCCTGCTACTGTTGTCACAGCCAGAAGTTCAAAAGCTTCCGGATGTACTGCCGCATACGCAAGAGCGATTGAATCATCAATTCCAGGATCACAGTCCACAATAATTTTTCTTTTTTCCATAGTTTTCGTCCCCTTTGCATGTAATTTATAAATACCTTTTATCCCATTCACCTGTATCGGGTGTCTGTTTTATAGTATAACAGACAGAGATTTTACTGTAAACACCTGATATCCTGACGTAAAACGCAAGATATTGTTACTGTTCATTCCGTTCTCAGTAACAATCACATTATTACGCTTTTTATTCTTATCATATACAAAATCCCCGTAAACATAACTTTTTGCATTATGTTTACGAGGATTGCTATAATTCCATTCAACAATGTTGTATCGTTTCTTTACTTCTCTGCGCAATATTGTTCTATGTAATCGAAAATTTCTTCCGGTTTATCCATAAACTTACACATATCCAGAATCTTCGGTTCCATAAATTTCTCTTTGACTGTATGCTCCAGAAGCTGCTTCATCAGGTCATAATAGCCATTGATATTATAGAAAACAATGGCACGATCCAGACGTTTCAGACTTTTAAGTGTAAGAATTTCAAAGAATTCTTCGTAGGTTCCGATTCCTCCGGGAACTACAATGGTTGCCTGGGACTTCTCTTCCAGAAGATATTTTCTCTCTCGCATTGTTTCAGTCATGATAAATTCTGTGCAATGCTGATACAGAATGCCAGGTTCATCAAAGAAACGTGGGGCAATTCCCAGAAGGTATCCGCCTTCTGCATCCACACCTCTGGCCGCAGCTCCCATAAGTCCTGTCTCGCCGCCTCCGAATACCAGACCATGGCCACGCTTTGCCATCTGTCTGCCAAGTTCTTCTGTTTTGTCGTAATAAATCTGAGCCAATTCCGGGCTGGCTGCGCCATAGATGCAAATGTTCATTTCAAGAATCTCCTTATATTCTCATATAACAATATTATTATATAAATACTTCGTATCTGTTCAGCAGCTTCTCAGTTGACTACTGAATAGTCACAATATTTCTAATTACAGACGCCTTGATAAATTTCTGAATTAGCCTGAAAAATTAACTGCTATTATTTTATAACTTTCAGCTCATACTGTCTGGTTCCCAGTCCGACTTTCTCTGCCTGATCCAGTGTTGCCTGCCATTCAATGTTCGGGTTGGAATCTTTGAAATGGTCGTGGTGACAGTGCCAGTCAGGTTTTGCCAGATGTTCTCCAAGCTGGCTGTTCTCGATTGGAGTTGCTTTCAGACAGGCATCTGCACATGCCTGATCCAGAGCTACCGGGTCAAAGCTTGCGAACATTCCGATATCAGGAAGGATTGGTGCGTCGTTCTCTCCGTGGCAGTCGCAGTTCGGGCTGATATCCTGAACCAGAGCTACATGGAAATGTGGACGACCATGACAGACTGCCTGTGCATATTCTGCCATCTTACGGTCAAGGAGTTCGTTTGCACTGCTGTTTGGATTGTATACTGCGTCAAAGCTGCAAGCTCCAATGCAACGGCCGCATCCTTTACATTTATCATAATCAATGACTGCTTTTTTGTTCGGATATGTAATCGCGTCACTTCCGCATTCTTTCGCGCAGCGACGGCATCCACGGCAGAGTTCTTCGTTTACTGCAGGTTTTCCACTGGCATGCTGTTTCATCTTGCCGGCACGGCTTCCGCATCCCATTCCAATATTTTTCAGAGCGCCGCCAAAACCGGTTGCTTCATGACCTTTGAAGTGGCTTAAGCTGATAAAGATATCTGCATCCATGATCGCATGTCCGATCAGTGCAGTCTTGCAGTATTCGCCATTTACTACAGGTACTTCTACTTCGTCTGTACCGCGTAAACCATCACCAATGATGATCTGACATCCGGTTGTGATCGTATTGAAACCATTCATGTTTGCACAGTCCAGATGCTCCAGCGCATTCTTACGGCTTCCCGGATAAAGTGTGTTACAGTCTGTGAGGAACGGAAGTCCTCCCTGATCTTTACAGAGATCAGCTACTACTTTTGCATAGTTCGGACGCAGGAAAGCCATATTTCCAAGTTCTCCGAAATGCATTTTGATTGCTACGAATTTACCATCCATATCGATGTCTTTGATTCCGGCTGCAATGCAGAGCTTCTTGAGTTTGTCAAGCTGGCTGGTGCCTACCGGACATCGAAAATCAGTAAAATAAACAGTTGATTTTTCCATCATTTTTTCCTCCTGTTCTTATTGGTCAAGTTTAATTTTCTTTTCTATTTTATCACAAGAGACAAGTTCTTTTCGAAATATTTTTTATTTACATCTGCTCATAGAATTTTGTGGTTACTGTTCACACGCTACTATCCCGCGAGGTGTTTTGGCATGAATATGCCAAAATCCCGAGACATACAGCGCGAATTTATGCGATTAGCATAAATTCTGTGCATCGCGAAGCGTGTTACTGGGCACGGAGTGAACAGTAACATTTTGTCACTTTTTTGTATTCTGACGGTAAGGTGATCTGCTCTACCACAACATCTCCATCTTCGGCATTATGATAACGGTAGATATATACCCCCTCCTGAATTTCATCGCCCTCGATCAGAGAAACTGCCAGATATCCCTGTCCTTCAAATTCAAAAGTATCCATGATCGCAAAATCCCGTTCTGTTCCGTCTGATACCGGGATGCTGATTACTTCATATTCTTCCATAGTATGTTTTCCTTTCATTCATAAATGTTTTTATCTTTATTTATTTACAATATTTTTATTGTAACAAAGAGCATTTATCAAGTCAAAAAATATCATACAAATTTTTTTGAAGAATAAATCGCAAAAGAACGACTGCATCTCTACGAGCACAGCCGTTCCTGTTTAATACATTTTATTCAGTTCAGCTTGCAGCTGTTTATGCCATAATTGGTTTCAGTGCTTCTGCAAGCTTCTCTTTCTCAGCTTCTGCCTCTTCAAGGTTCTTGCCGAGAGTTGTGTAATAGATCTTGATCTTAGGTTCTGTTCCGGATGGACGAACGACTACAGTCTCACCGTTATCCAGTTTATAGATAAGTACGTTTGCTGCCGGAAGTCCTGTTTCTTCTGGTTTCTTGTAATCTGTTACTTTGACGATCTGATGACCAGCGATCTCTGTGAGAGGTTTGTCGCGAAGTCCCTGCATCAGAGCTGACATCTTGTCCATTCCGCTTAATCCCGGGAATTCAAAGCTGTCTACTTTATTAAGGTAACGTCCGTACTGTGCATAGATTTCTTCCAGTCTCTGTTTCAGAGAGCTTCCGATGCTTCTGTAGTATGCTGCCATTTCGCAGATCAGCATGGATCCGATAACGGCATCTTTGTCACGTACATATGGACCTGCAAGGTATCCGTAGCTCTCTTCGAATCCGAAGATGAAACGGTCTACTTCACCTGCTGCTTCAAGCTGTGCGATCTGATCGCCGATCCACTTGAATCCAGTAAGTACGCTTCTGAGTTCTACACCATAATGCTCTGCTACTGCATCTGCAAGTGGTGTGGAAACGATAGATTTAACTGCTACCGGGGTCTTTGGCATTGTGCCTTTTTCGATACGGCCTGCACATATGTAGTCAAGGAGAAGAACTCCTACTTCATTACCTGTTACCAGTTCATAGGAACCGTCCGGGCATTTCATTGCGATACCAACACGGTCTGCATCCGGGTCAGTTGCAAGCATTAAGTCTGCACCTGTTTCTTTTGCAAGGTTTAATCCTAATTCAAGGGCTGCAAAGATTTCCGGGTTCGGATAGCTGCAGGTTGTGAAGTATCCGTTCGGATATTCCTGTTCCGGAACGATTGTGATATCTGTGATTCCGATATCTTTTAATACCTGAGTTACAGGTACAAGTCCGGAGCCGTTTAATGGACTATAAACTAATTTCAGGCCAGCTGTTTTGCATAAGCCTGGACGAACCTGGCGGGACTCGATTGCTTCATAAAGTGCCTGTTTGCAGTCATCACCTACGAAACGAATCAGACCTTCTTCTACACCTTCTGCGAAAGACATGTATTTCGCACCTGTGAGTACGTCTGTTTTCTGGATTTCATCGTATACAATTGCTGCTGCATCGTCTGTCATCTGGCATCCGTCAGGACCGTATGCTTTGTATCCGTTGTACTTAGCCGGGTTGTGAGATGCGGTTACCATGATACCTGCGTTGCATTCATAATAACGTGTTGCAAAAGAAAGTGCCGGTACAGGCATCAGTGCATCATAAATTCTTACTTTGATTCCGTTTGCTGCAAGTACGCCTGCTGCGTTCTTTGCAAATACGTCGCTCTTGAGACGGCTGTCATAGCTGATAGCTACTGTCTGGTTTCCGCCCTGTGTTTTTACCCAGTTTGCCAGTCCCTGTGTTGCCTGACGTACTACATAAATATTCATACGGTTTGTTCCGGCACCAAGTACTCCACGAAGTCCTGCTGTTCCGAACTTCAGTGCTACTGCGAAACGATCTTTGATCTCTTCATCGTTTCCTTCGATCTTGGATAATTCCGGATTGAGGTCTGCATCCTGCAGATCTGCTGCCAACCAACGTTTGTATTCTTCTTGATACATTTTGACCACTCCTGCCCTGTTTTTTTAGTATATATTGTATATATTAGCTTAATATAGTTCCATCATACCATAATTTAAATCAATCAGCAACAAAACAGGGAAATTTAAGTTAAGTTTTCTAACGGTTTCTATCGAGGTTTTTGGAAATAGTTCTTCCTTGATGAATTATGATTTTGTTAATCTTTTCAGTAGTGATTTTCCTTGCAAATATTGTATTTCTGATGTTGGTACAGGTTATCTGTAGTAGCAATTTTCACTGCATCCATTTGGAAAAATCGTCTGCTTTATTTGCTGCTGAAATATTTTCTCATTATTCTGATCCTGCTGGAGATTCTTGATATTTCTATTCAGAATGTCCAGTACCCGTCGGAGGTTACGGATGTCCTTTTCCATGAAATCTGTGTAGTTGCCTCTGCCTACCAATTTCAGATGGGTGATGCCGGCTTTTTGCAGCTGATAAAGGGCACATAGACCGCATCCGGTTTCACCACATAGATAGCCTGTATCATCGTATCTCTTAAGCCAAGTTTCATCTTCTAAAATATCTTCCACTTCTACAGACTCCTTGTCTGAAACTTCTGACATCTGCCAGCTATGCCTCTCGCCATTAACTGATTTACACTCATTTATCTTATCAAAGTCACTGCTATTGTAATCACTTGCGTACATACATAATCTGTCTTTTTTTGCTATCTTTTCCAGATGATATGGTACTCTGCAAAGATATCCCATTTCATCACAATGAAGAGAATTGCAAAATGCACCGCTGAACTGACACATTTCGTTGAGAATAAATGCTTCGAATTCTGTCTGCGCCCGTTCGCCACCTGCCAATTGTTCTGCATGGATTACTGACTGCATGTCTTCGAAAGTATTCTTCCTGTGAAATATAACGCGTTTGAGTTTCTGACGCTGTAAAACATCGACCATACGGCTGTTTATTTCCCCGGTCTCTCCGCTTAGGTGGATGTCGCAGTCAGTTCCGTGATTTCGCAGATATAGAATTAGTGCCGGATCTGCTATGATATAGCTGCAGAATCCCAGTTTCATGCAGTTTTGAATGATTTCTGCTATTTCTGGATATTGTTGTGGGATATAATATAGAGAATTAAATGTCAGATGGACTGGTTTTCTGTATTTCTTTATCATTGCGGAAAGTATTTCCAGTTCACTGTAGGAGCCAAGCTGGACATTGTAGCAAAATACTTCCCGCCTGTTTAACGGCATCACTGTGCCATATTTTTTTGCCCAGGAATAAGGGACGTAACCGCAGAAAAATTCGTCTGCGCCAGCTTCTGCGAATCGAATGTATTCATCTATTGAGCCTAAGCCTGCTGTGATTTTCATGATTCTTTTTCCTTTTCTCCAAGATTTTTTTAGACATTATTTACCAAACGGACCTCTTTAATTAAATCAGAAAACTTACCAATTTTGATTAAACGTAATTCTCTACTCCCATCCAATAACAAGACGGTCGATTCCTGCGTTTGCGTAAGCTTTTATTTTCTCCGGATGATTCAGTAATTCTTTATCTATTCCAAACAAAGAGTTAAAGCGTCCGGTTATATTCAGATGTTTTGGATATGACAACCTATATATGCTGCAATAATGCGAGCATTCTTTTACCAGATACTGTATGCCTCGGTTTCCTGTTGTGCAGATTGCGTAAAGCGGACAATACTGAGATGTATTGGTCTGATAGTATGGAAGATGCAGACTGTTTTTTCCCTGTGGAAATTCCTGTTCATAGCCGCAGGATTCCCATTCATAACGCTGAATTCCAAACTCACTTTGCAGATATTTGCGATAGAAATCTGCATTTAAATTGTTCTGACTGTACAGACTTTTATCACCTTTTTTATATGGGAATCTTGGGTCTTTTTTTCGCTTGTTTAACAGAATACCCAAACATGGAATAAGATACTGTCTCATCTCGTTAATAGCTTCTGATTTCTTTATTGCTAATTCTGCATTTTGTTTTGCTATAATATCTGCCATCGCCCAGTCATTTATAACGATTTCTATACAGGTATCTTTTTCTTTGCACCATTGTGCAAGACGATTTATCAGTTCTTCGATGGGCTTTAACATAAACTCCCGAATATAAGAGAACGCAATTGTAATTCCAAGAGATTCTTTATACGCTTTCTCTAACATCATAAATAATTCTTTCTCATCTGGAAATAGCAGATGGCAAAACTGATTTCCAATATAAATACGGTTCAAATTAAGTCCATGTCCAATATTCGATTTGTTGTCCGGGCTATCATTTTGCTTATTTGAGTCTAATTGATTTCCCGTTATCCTCTTCCATTCGTAACATTGCTCTATCAACTGTTTTATGTCGTTTTGCAGATATTCTCTGTATAATTCCGGTCGGTCAATTTCAATTGCCGTTTCCAGACTGTAATTTTGTCTCTCTTCCAGGCTATAATAATTAACCGGCTTTTTTTCCGGGTATTCCGTTAATGCTCTGGCAAGTTCTTCATCGTCATCTTCCAGTTTCAGGCGGATATACCTGCTGTACTGTCCCTGCAGTTTTCTTACTTCCTGCTTGTAACTCTCACTATTTACAAGCACTGTGTATTCCATACAAAACTCTACAAGTTCCGAAGAAACATTGTCCTCTTCAATTGTATAATTCCTGATTTCTATTTCATGATAATCAGCCTGTTCCATATCATAAAAGCAAACCAAAAAAGATTCCGGCGAAGCTGCCTTTTCAGCCAGTCTGAACCGGAATCCCTCTTCAGCAAGTTCTATAATCCTGATTTCCTTTCCATCCATAAAACCGGATAGCAGACCGAAAGGAATCATTGATATTCCGTTTTTCATCGTTCTTCTGCTCTCTGCATTCTTATTCTTTTAAATATTTCATACTGTCGTTCCAATTCCGCATTTTCATCTGCTAACATACCCTTTGCCTCCAGTATTCTCTCAATTGCCTGAGACGGATCCATTGTATGATATGGTAAAAATAAACCTCTCAATTCTTTTGGTTTTATAATTTTATAAACTTGTGCAGATGTTAATTCATAAGTAATTGAAAGATATCTGTAAAGATACCCAATCCAGTACATTTCATTATGAGTATATTTTACAGATCCATAATCTGAAACTCCATATTCTTCATCTACTAATTGTAAAATATCATTTGCCTGAATATTACTTTCAAGAACAGATTCGTTATCAAGCCTTTTTGCTATCTTACTTCTCATAAAACGTCTAATAAAAATCTCAGAACTCGATTCCATTTTATCAATAGAGTTTTCAAATGCTGTCGCCTGAAGTTCGCATAAAAGTAAACCGTCTTTATCTATCTTTTTCATGCACCAGTCACCTCTTTACTCCAATATTTCATCAATATACCGACCTTTTCCTCTATATTGCTTTCTTGCCAATTTTACTTTATTATCCCCTAATTTTGACTCTTCAAGTCGTACATTCTTATAGTATTCCCTCTCATTATTCGAAATATAACAACGTTCTATAAGCTTTGCCTGAGACACTGCTTTTTCACTTATAAAAATATACTGCATTCCAAGATTTGTTGCAGCAAGACAGTGCTTGCATTGTTCATCAGTAAGTTCCCCTGCAATAAATGAATTGATGATCTGGAACATACGATTATCTGCTATTGGTGCTATTATGTAATCACAATCTCTTGACTGCTCTATAAGTTTCTCTATAATTGGATGATTCCTGTACTCATCCAGTGCGCCTCTATAATAAGCAATTGTCATCATCCACTCCTGATCTACTTCGTATCTTTTACACTTTAAATTTTTATCATCAAAGCGAATATAATATACAGATGAATGGTCAAATCCCGAAACAAACGAAATTGCCTGCTCATAGCTTTCTCCTGTATAAAATCCCTGCCCGAAATCATTATTATGTCTCTGCTTTTTATAGGTTAACTGCTCAAATTGAAATTCTTCTTCCACTAATTTCGATTATGTTTTATTACCTGCGTACAACTCCACATACCAGTGAGATAATTCCAACTACCACTACAAGCGGCAGTGCAATTGTAACCAGTCCGCCAATTGTCAGGGCAATTAAGACAAACGGTAGAAATACCAGTGTAAACAACACTTTTGCAATTCCCCATGTCATCTTAAACGCCAGTCCGATCAACTTTCCAAAAACTCCGATCATCAGGCAGATAAATACTAATGTAAGCATATCTTTCACTCTCTCTTTCTCAAACATACTCAAATATTATTTAGTTACTCAGCAGATTTTTCTTTATTCCACTCTACTGTACACATTTCATCTAATCCAAGATAAATGTTCCTCATATAATATAACGTCTGAGAATTTAATTTGTATTCGGGATTTTCTTAAGTTTTACTATAGATTTTCTGAGATGTTGATATTTGTTAACATCTCTTTATCAGGTAACTACTGTTTCAGCAAATTATTCTGCTGCAGATAATTGATAAAGCAGGCAATCATATTTTTATATCGGTCAATAATATCTTTCTCTGCAAAATCAGTCAATCCATCTGTCAAATCAAGAAGCTCAACGACACCTGTTTTCTCTTTTACTTGTCCCTTGCTATTTGTAAATCCTTCATAATACTTCTTTTTATCCGCAAAGCGATAATCAGAAGCCCGAATATTGATTCTTTTTTCAAGCAAAGCTTTATTTCCTAATGATTCTACATTTCTGGCATCACTTAACGAATTTTCTTTCTCATTTCTGTTCCGGGCATAAATATGTTCAATCTCAAAGATAGTTTCAAGAGAAAGCAGTGGTTGTTTATCATTTTGATATGCCCACCAGGCTAACATTGCCTTTGTAATTGGACGTCCATTATTAAAACTGAAATTATCAAACACACTTCTTATGGTATCCGCATCAAATTTATATTTTGAAAACTCAACAGGCTTATTATTTACTATATTTACCATTTCAGCATACACTGGAGTTCTAAGTGCATTCACTCCCGGAGTTGTAACAGAATACGTCCATATAAAGCCAGTTATCTTTCGTAAGAATGTATAGAACTTCTCATCATCAAGCAAACCTTCGTTATCTTTATTCTGCATAAAATATACAGATACAAAATATGTCCACATTCCATTAGGCGCATAGTTCAATATAAAGAACTGCTTTAAAACCCTATTTGAAAATCTATCGGCATCTTGATTAGAAACGTCTTCCCAAAATTCAGCTAATATAATTAATTCTGTTAATGTATTTGTATCCTTCAGAAGAGCATAGGAATTTTTCTCATAAAACTTTCTTAAAGCTTCCGTCGTAGATGATACAATTCCCATCTTAGCACGAATAAAATACATATATCGTGTAAACAATTCGTCCATCGGTGTTCCTGAAGCAGGATGAAATATTCTCTCACAAAGTTCTTCGAGCTTTTTCCATTGAGTAATAAACTCTTCCTTTTTACCTAATTTAGAAAAATGCTTATAAAACTGTGCCTTAAAAATGTCTGCATCAGACAATGGTTTTCCTCTATCATTAAGCGTTGAAAAAATACGCAATGCGGTGTCCTGCGACTCTGCTTCAATCGGAAGAAGGATACAATTATTCATAATACGAGTAGGCAAATAAGCAAAATATGTAGGATATTTCGTCAGGAAGTCATCAATATTCTCCTGGAAAAATCTGAAATTGCAGGCATATCTGCTTTTCATCTCTTTGCTGACTATTCCCGTTTTTAAAATTTCAAGAAACTCATCTTTGTCATTATCAGTAGCAACCTCTGAATCTATCTTGAGCTGCGACATATCTGGTTCTCCAAATTCATCCGTTTTCCATAAACATTTTTCAATGTTTTGTCTTGTTGATACTGACGCTTTGTCCTGCATATGACCAAACTTAGAATAGAATGCTCTTAAAAGTAACATAAGAGTTGTCAATCTCTGCTGTCCGTCAATAACCTCTAATTTATCTTCATTTCTAAAGGTTACAATTGGACCGAGAAAATACTCACTATTGCTGTCAAATTCTGTTTTTCCTTCATCAGGAATAGCAAAAGAAAAAATATCATCCCAAAGAGTTCTGCATTCAGCTTCGCTCCATGCATAAGGTCTTTGATAATCTGGTATTAAAAAGTCCGATTTTTTACTCTGAAATAAATCTTTTATCGTCTTTTGGTCTACATTTAATTTTGACATAACTTAATTCCTTCCTTTTTTTGCAAAAATCTTCTGCCTTCTTTCTATACATTATCTATAAATACACAATAAGATTTTTCCAGAAAAATAAATTCTCAATCATTCCTTTTGTTCATATTCATCACATAATGTCTCAATTGCATCTGGGGTTAATCCACATTCTTTACGGTATTCGATGTGCTGTCTAGTTGCGTCAAGTGCTTTATTTAATCCTTTCTGTCCATATTCCCGCAAAATATAGTCAAAATATTTTTTCGTTGCTTTCGCACTGATTGCTCTTTTATAAACAACGCCATCCAACATACCACTTACAGCATATAAATACATCAACGCAGAATTACGGTTCATTCCTGTTTTCTGTACAATCTCATCTGCCATTTCCTGTGCATTCTTACCTTCTGAAACTTTCTTTCCATATTCATAGCAGGTTCTGATCATTTCATCTGTCATTTTTTTATATGATATAGACAAGTGCTTCACCTTTCCACTCCCCTCATTATCAACTAAATCTTCCTCATTTTCATCTTCTATTCTTGCTGAAATATTCCCGACCTGTTGCTTTAACAAACGTACCTCATCTTCCAATATTTTAATTCTGGATAACAATTCCAGAATTATAGTTTCATATTGCATATTTTCTCTCCGTTTCTTTTATAATAAATATTTCTATTTATTATATACTATATATTTCTTTCTATTTCAATACATTTCTTTATTTTCTACAATATTTCTATTTGGTTTAAATAGACGTTTTCATAGTCGAAATTCCTATTTATCTAAAAATCCCACGGATTGCAAAAGCAAAAATCTGGAAGTTTCATCTCAAAAGAAATTCCTCT
The DNA here is from genome assembly GCF_018919065.1 of Blautia sp. MSJ-9. Taxonomy (GTDB): domain Bacteria; phylum Bacillota; class Clostridia; order Lachnospirales; family Lachnospiraceae; genus Blautia_A. The sequence continues at coordinate 37,732 of NZ_JAHLQG010000053.1, forward strand.
CTGAAGTACAACCTGTCTCAAAAATATTCCTACTGCATTGGACATCAGAATATCAAATCGATCAAGCACTTGTTCTGCCTGTTCTTCTACTTTAGACTCAACACGCGCAAATACATTTGCTGTTCTTTCCATAGATTCTTTCGATAAACAGATAAAAATAAAATTATCCTGAACAAGTTACAAGTCAAAAGCACTTGTAACTGCCAGGATAATTTATTTTCACTATCTTAGTCAACGATAGTCCGCTTTATTTCTTAATTTTAGTACAGTTTTGCACCAGCTGGGATATGATTATCAACCATAAGCAGATGAAGTTCCTCATCCTCTGAATCTTTAAGGTTGTTCACTGCTGAAAGCAACATTCCGCAGGATTCGATTCCCATCATCTTACGTGGCGGCAGGTTTGTGATTGCGATCAGAGTCTTGCCAACCAGTTCTTCCGGCTCGTAGTAAGCGTGGATTCCGCTTAAGATTGTACGGTCTGTGCCGGTTCCGTCGTCCAGGGTGAACTGGAGGAGTTTTTTGCTCTTCGGAACTGCTACACACTCTTTAACCTTTACAGCTCTGAAATCAGATTTGCTGAATGTATCAAAGTCTACTGCTTCCTCAAATAAAGGTTCAACCTTTACATTTGAAAAATCAATCTTCGCATTGTCTGTGAAGAAGCCATTGTTGTCACCTGCAGGTGCTGCTGTTTCTTCTGCTGCGCCGGCCTGTGCTGCATTGTTTGCTTCGTTCTTTGCTGCACCCTGACTCTTCATGGTCGGGAACAGAAGTACGTCACGGATTGCCTGGCTGTCTGTAAGCAGCATAACCAGACGGTCGATTCCGTATCCGATACCACCTGTAGGCGGCATACCGATCTCCAGTGCATTCAGGAAATCTTCATCTGTGTGGTTAGCTTCCTCATCTCCTGCGTCAGCAAGAGCATCCTGTGCTTTGAAACGCTCTCTCTGATCGATCGGGTCATTAAGCTCGGAATATGCGTTACACATTTCCCATGTATTAATGAACAGCTCGAAACGTTCTACCTTATTCGGGTCAGAAGGTTTCTTCTTTGTCAGCGGAGAAATCTCGATCGGATGATCCATGATAAATGTCGGCTGGATCAGTTCTTTCTCACAGTATTCCTCGAAGAACAGATTGATGATATCACCCTTCTTATGACGTTCTTCATATTCGATATGATGCTCAGCTGCAAGCTTCTTAGCTGCTTCATCATCTGCAACTTCATCAAAGTCAATTCCTGCGTATTTCTTGATCGCATCATTCATAGTCAGACGTTCAAACGGTTTGCTGAGATCGATCTCGATACCATTGTAGGAAATCTTCGCAGAACCGCAAACCTTCTCTGCCAGATAACGGAACATGGATTCAGTCAGTTCCATCATGCCTTCATAATCTGTATATGCCTGATAAAGCTCCATCAGAGTAAACTCCGGATTATGACGGGTATCTACACCTTCATTACGGAATACACGTCCGATCTCATAAACTCTCTCAAGACCACCAACGATCAGTCTCTTCAGGTAAAGCTCAAGAGAAATACGAAGCTTAACATCTTCGTTCAGTGCATTATAATGAGTCTCAAAAGGTCTTGCTGCGGCACCACCTGCATTTGCAACCAGCATTGGAGTTTCCACTTCCATGAAGTCACGGTCTGCAAGGAAGCTGCGGATCTCTTTAAGGATTTTGGAACGTTTGATAAATACGTTCTTGCTGTCCTGGTTCATGATAAGGTCTACGTATCTCTGACGATAACGTGTATCTGTATCTGTCAGTCCATGGAATTTCTCAGGAAGGATCTGTAAGCTCTTGGAAAGAAGAGTCATGCTTTCTGCATGGATAGAAATCTCACCTGTTCTTGTTCTGAATGCAAAACCTTCCAGTCCGAAGATATCACCGATATCGGATTTCTTGAAGTCTGCATAAGAGTCTGCTCCGATCGCATCTCTTGCTATATATACCTGGATATTTCCCTGTAAATCCTGGATATTGCAGAAAGAAGCTTTTCCCATGACTCTCTTGAACATCATACGGCCTGCGATCGCTACGTGGATCGGGCTTGCGTCCATGATTTCTCTTCTCTCTTCGTAATCTTTCTTAACTGCTTCCTTTGCCTGTTCTTCATCAAGACCTGTTACATCTACTTCTGCACGGTCTTTGAGAAGTTCTGCCTCATGTGCTTCATAAAGATTCTTCACTTCCATTGAGTGATGAGTCTGGTTAAACTTTGTGATCTGAAATGGGTCTTTTCCATTAGCCTGAAGATCTGCAAGCTTGTCGCGACGTACCTTCAGTAACTGGTTTAAATCCTGTTCCTGCTTCTGCTGTGCCACCTTGGTTCCTCCTTGTATTCTTAAAAATGATTAATTATTTTACATTTCCAGATATCAGATACTGTTTCTGATTACGCGAATTCACGTTTATTCCGAAACCGTATTACTGGTATCATTTTATGTAACTGTTCAGTACCTTCACAGTTACGAGTCAAAATCCATTAAAAATCGCCTTTGGCGATGGGATTTTGACTTGTATGTCTCGGGATTTTGGCATCTTCATGCCAAAACACCTCGTGGAATAGTGGACTGCTGAATAGTTACCATTTTATTTAATATACAGATTTATTCTATCTGCTTATATAGTCAGAGAAAGGTGCGCGTCATGCTTTTTTGCATGGTAAATGTTTACGCGCACCTCAGTCATCTGTCTCTTATACGTTTCTCTGGATCTCCAGAACTTTGTATTTCATGATTCCTGCTGGCATTTCTACCTCTACTACGTCACCTGTGTGAGCACCCATAAGTGCTTTTCCAACAGGAGATTCGTTGGAGATCTTGCCTTCAAGGCTGTTCGCCTCTGTGGAACCTACGATCTTCAGTTCGATGTCTTCTTCGAATTCAAAATCGTGTACTTTAACCTTACATCCAACGCTGATCTTGTCCAGGTCTACTTCGTCCTCTACAACTACTTCAGCATTCTTTAAGATCTTCTCGATTTCTTCGATACGTGCTTCAATGTCTCTCTGTTCGTCTTTCGCTGCATCGTATTCCGCATTCTCTGATAAGTCGCCCTGTTCTCTGGCTTCCTTAATTTTCTCTGCTACTTCTTTTCTCTTTACTACCTTTAAATCATGCAGCTCTTCTTCTAATTTTTTAAGTCCTGCATAAGTTAGTAAGTTCTTCTTTTCTTCCATAACAACCTTACTCCCTTCATCCGGTATCATCTTTGGTGTGTCCTGCACACCCCGGATCACTACATGGATTTATGTGCTTCCTGATACATCATACCTGAAAAAGGGCAGACTTATTCTAGGATATTCACAATTCCTGTATTATACATAAAAGCGCCCGGATTGTCAAGCATTCCGGGCACCTTTACTACTGTTTATATTTCTCATTTCAGCAGATACAAAATAACTTACAAACTATGATTCTTCAGCATTTTCTATCGTCTGAAGTTCTATCCCAGTCTGGACAAAAGCTGCTCCAGAGCTTCATAGCTTTCAATGGTATTGGATTCCCTTCGAAGTCCGGCACTGTGGCGCATGCCTGCAGTATACCAGGCAACGTGCTTGCGCATTTCGCGGATTCCTACGAATTCACCTTTCAATTCAATCTGCTTTCTGGCATGACGCAGGATCATCTCACGGATTTCCTCTACAGATGGGCGTTCCAGCAATTCTCCTGTCTGGAAGTAATGATTCAGTTCGCGGAATAACCATGGATTTCCTCTTACTGCACGGCCAACCATAACGGCGTCGCATCCAGTCTGTTTCACCAGCGCTTCTGCTTTCAGCGGAGAATCTACATCTCCGTTTCCAATCACAGGAATGCTAATCGCTTCTTTCACTCTGCGGATAGTATCCCAGTCTGCTGTACCTGAATAGTACTGCTGTCTGGTGCGTCCATGCACTGCAAGTGCTGCTGCTCCCGCATCCTCGATGCGTTTCGCAATCTCAACAATATCTATCGGTTCATTTTCAAATCCTATACGCACCTTGACAGTTAATGGCTTACTGATAGCAGATGATACTTTTCGAACAATTTCTTCGATCAGGTTAGGATTCTTCAGCAATGCAGAACCCTCACCATTATTGACTACTTTCGGCACCGGGCATCCCATGTTGATGTCCAGAATATCAAATTCCCTGTCCTCAATGGATTTCGCAACCTCTGCCATGAGGTCCGGTTCACTGCCGAAAAGCTGCATGGATACCGGATGTTCGCACGGATCGATTTCCATCAGGGCAATAGTATTCTTATTGTGAAAAGAAATCGCTTTGGCACTGATCATTTCCATACAGATCAGACCGGCCCCCTGCGCCTTGCAGAGAGTTCTAAATGGAAGATCTGTTACACCCGCCATTGGTGCAAGGACAAATGGATTGTCAATCTGCACATTTCCAATTTTCCACTGCATCTTCATGAATGGTTCTTTTGCCTGTACCGACTCATTCTTTGTCTGCATGGATTCAATCCTCACTGCCCGGTGTTTTCTTCAGTTCTTCTTCCGGGATGTCTCCGAGGAAGAATACTTTATAATACATTTCCAGAGATTCCAGAAGTTCTTTCTTGTCCTGCTGGATCTGTTTAATCTTCAGACCGCTTCCGATCTCATCGTAGCGGGCATCTGCTTCCAGAGCCTCTGTCTTGAACTGGAGTCTGCCGTTTTCGTCAAATTCCAGAGTCAGGATTCCGCCCACATCTTCTGTGTAAAGAACGCACATGATCTGTAGTTCTTTCTTTACATGATCCGGAAGTGCGTTGAAGTCCTGGTTAAAATAAAATTTCTTCTCATAGGCGCTTGCGCCGCAGAGAGTAATATTATCCTGATACATAAATTACTGTTTCCCTCTTTCGAAATTCTTCAGAATCATGTAATTTAACTTAAATCACAGATTCCATATTTATTAATAATTCTCAGGCGGTTAAAAAGTCATATCGTATAATGCCCGAACGACTCTTTATACATAACTGTAAAGTCCACGCACCGAGACCTCTCCAGCGCTGACTTTCACAACTTCTTTGTCCTGCTTTTCCACAAGCAGCTCACCTTTTTCATCGATTCCTCTGCAGATTCCCTCGAAACTTCTGTCACCATCGATCACTCTGACCGGCTGGTTCAGGTTTGCAAGGATTCTGTGGTAATCATCCAGCAGATGAGTAAAATCACAGGTTTGGATAAATCTCTCATAGTTGATCTCGAAATATTTCATCACCTGTGCAATCACCTGATTTCTGTCATATTCATGACCGCCCTCCAGAATCAGTGAAGTCGCTTTGTCCTGCATTTCTTCCGGAAATTCTTTCAGGTTTACATTGATTCCTACTCCGATGAGAACATAATTGATCTTCACACCATTTGTTCCCATCTCGGTCAGGATACCACAGATTTTCTTCTTAGAGATCACAATATCATTGGGCCATTTAATACTTACGTTAAACCCCAGTTCCTCTGCTGCCTGTGCCACTGCCATTCCCATAACCAGTGTCAGCATAGACGCATACTGCGGTGAAAATTCCGGACGTAAGAGCAGTGTCATCATAATAGAGCTGCCCTCCGGCGCTTCCCATCTTCTGTCAAAACGCCCTCTTCCCGCAGACTGAAATTCCGCAACTGCCAGAGTTCCATGCTCTGCACCATCTTTTGCCAGACGCTTGATCCATGAATTGGTAGAATCTGTTTCTTTTGCAAAATGGACGGTTTTGCCCGCCCATTTTGTGTCTATCGCCTGTGAAATTGTTTCTTCATTATACAGATGTGCCATTATTTGTTCTCCGGCTCTCCTAATGTTGCTACCATAACAGCTTTGATAGTATGCATACGGTTCTCTGCCTCATCAAATACTTTGGACTGCTCAGATTCAAATACTTCGTCTGTTACTTCCATGTCTGTCAGATTGAATCTCTCGCCCATTTCCTTGCCGATCTTTGTCTTAAGGTCATGGAATGCAGGCAGACAGTGAAGGAAGATTGCTTTCTCTCCTGCGTTCTTCATAACGTCCTTTGTTACTTTATAAGGTGTCAGATCATGGATTCTCTCTGTCCATACCTCATCCGGCTCACCCATGGATACCCATACGTCTGTATAGATAACGTCTGCATCCTTTGTTCCTGCCTGAACATCCTCTGTCAGAGTGATGCTTCCGCCGGATGCTTTTGCATATTCCTCGCACTGAGCAACTAACTCTGCATTCGGGAAATATTTCTTAGTTGTGCAGGCTACGAAATGCATGCCAAGTTTTGTGCAGGCAATCATCAGGGAATTACCCATGTTGTAGCGGGCATCACCCATGTATACAAGCTTACGTCCTTTTAAATCTCCGAAATGCTCACGGATTGTCAGCATATCAGCGATCATCTGTGTCGGATGATATTCGTTCGTAAGGCCATTCCATACCGGAACACCTGCATGTTTTGCAAGCTCTTCTACGACTTCCTGACCAAATCCACGATATTCGATACCATCATACATTCTTCCCAGAACTCTTGCTGTATCTGCAATGCTTTCTTTCTTACCGATCTGAGAACCTGTCGGATCCAGGTATGTGCTTCCCATTCCAAGATCATGGGCAGCTACCTCAAAAGAGCAGCGGGTTCTTGTACTTGTTTTTTCAAAAATAAGTGCAATATTTTTGCCTCTGTAATATTCGTGAAGCTCGCCGGCTTTCTTCTTTGCTTTAAGTTCTGCGGATAAATCAATAAGATATGTGATCTCCTCCGGTGTAAAGTCTTTCAGTGTCAGAAAGTTTCTTCCTTTTAAGTTCATAACAATTCTCTCCCCGATGTCATTTATTCTCTTTTGTTATTTGTCTGTCTCCGCTTTCGGATCAGTGACGATCTCTTTCAGCGAACTTGCCAGACCTGCGATTCCCTGAATATCCGACGGAATAATGATCTTGGTTGCCTTACCGTCTGCTGCCTTGGCAAATGCTTCCAGACTCTTCAGTGTCAGAACTGCCTCATCTGCTCCTGCCTCTCTGATCATGCGAATACCCTCTGCATTGGCATTCTGAACTTTCAGAACTGCCTCAGCCTGTCCTTCTGCCTCCTTGATCATACGCTCTTTCTGAGCCTCTGCGCGGAGGATTGCTGCCTGTTTCTCAGCTTCTGCATCCAGAATTGCGGATTGTTTCTTACCTTCTGCAACAAGGATCGTAGATTTCTTCTGACCTTCTGCGATCAGGATTGCTTCACGACGTTCACGCTCAGCTTTCATCTGTTTCTCCATTGCATCCTGAATAGCTGCCGGAGGAATAATGTTCTTCAGTTCCACACGATTGACCTTGATTCCCCATGGATCAGTAGCTTCATCAAGAGAAGCTCTCATCTTGGTATTGATCGTCTCACGTGATGTAAGTGTCTCATCCAGTTCCATGTCACCGATAATATTTCTTAAGGTTGTTGCGGACAGATTCTCGATTGCCATGATCGGATTCTCCACACCGTAAGTATAAAGCTTCGGATCTGTGATCTGAAAGAATACGACAGTATCGATCTGCATGGTTACGTTATCCTTTGTGATAACCGGCTGCGGTGGAAAATCCACTACCTGTTCCTTCAGATTTACCTTTCTGGCTACTCGTTCAATAAACGGAACCTTGAAGTGAATTCCTGTACTCCAGGTTGCCTGATAAGCTCCCAGACGTTCCAGGATTACTGCATATGCCTGTGGTACAATGCGGACGCAGGATGCAAGGACCCATACCGCAATAACGATAATAACTATCAGAAAAACCACGCCCATAACTAATCCTCCTTATTCTGTTTTACGATAAGTTTCACACCTCGGATCTCTTCGATCGTTACAACGGTGCCTTCGCCGATTTTTTCGTCATCAGCAGAACGTGCAGTCCATTCAATGTCATTGATACGAACCTGGCCTGTCTGCGCCAGATTGTCAATCTCCTGAATCACAACTGCTTTCTTTCCAATCAGACTGTTTGCATTGGTCTGTATGGTTTCTTTGTTGAAGTACTTCATTGCCAGTGGTCTGGTAAAGATGAGAAGTACCAATGAAACACACAGAAACAGCAATATCTGTACAGTGAGGTTCGCTCCTGCATAACATGCAATAGCAGCGACCAGTGCGCCGCCGGCAAACCAGATGGTGGTCAGTCCTGCAGTAATCGCCTCTACAACAAGCAATAATGCAAGAATCCCAAGCCAGATCAAAGGCTGCATGAAACTCCTCCTTTCGTCTGCTATCGTCTCTGACGAGCAGCTTCATACATGAGAATCCCGGATGCCATGGCAGCATTCAGAGATTCTACTTTTCCACACATAGGAATCCGTATCAGACAATCAGCACTGTCTGCCGCTTCATCTGTCAGTCCTTTTCCCTCATTACCAATCAGGAAAGCAGTTCCTCCTGTGTAGGATTCCTTATCGTAAGAGTTCTTACCATGCAGATGTGCCGCAAATGTGCGGATATTTCTGTCTTTCAGTTCCTGTGCTAATGATACCACACTTTCCACATATAGGAAAGGCATTCTGTAGACAGAACCCATGGTTGATCGTATAACCTTCGGGTTTGTGATATCCACGCAGGTCTTTGTCAGAAGAACCCCGCTTACTCCGGCGCCCTCTCCTGTACGGAGAATAGTTCCCGCATTTCCCGGATCCTGCAGATCCTCCAGAATCATAACCAGCGGATTTTTCCCGCCGAGAATATCTTCTAATGTATAGGAAGGTTTCTTAAGCACTGTCATAATTCCCTGCGGCGTCTGTGTATCGCTCATCTGTCGAAAAACAGAATCTGCTACTATCTCATATGGAAGTTTCTCCACCTGAGCCATCAGTTCTGCATCACCGCTGAGAGCTTCTGATACATACACCTTCGAGATCCAATCCTTCGGTGCTTCGCCGAACATTTTTCTTCCTTCTGCAACAAAAAGCCCTTGTTCTCTGCGGGCTTTTGTTTTCTGGTTCAGCTGTATGATATTTTTTACCTGTCCGTTATTTACACTGGTGATCATATCTTATCCTCAATTTTCCGAAACCTTATTCAGGTCACTGTTTGCTCCTGCTGCAACAACTGTGCAGTCTGCCGGAAACACTTCATCCGGCGCCACATTCATATTCATCTTATCGCCATGCTTCAGACCGATCAGATTGATGTTATACTTTTCCCTGACCTTCAACTCCCGAAGTGTTTTTCCTATCCATTCCCGCGGGATCTTAAATTCTGCCATACTGAAATCAGAAGAAAGCTCAAACATATCGACAAATCCACTGGAGAGAAGATTTCTTGCAACTCTGATACCCATGGAATGTTCAGGATAAATCACCTTATCTGCCCCTATTTTCTCCAGTATCCTGCCATGAAGAGGATTCATTGCCTTCGCCATGACAAAAGGAACTCCAAGTTCTTTCACCTGCATCGTTGCTGTAATACTGGCCTCCATATTCTCGGCTACTGCGATGACCGCAACATCTACGTTCTGAACTCCAAGCGATTCCAGAATTCCCGGATCACGCACATCTGCCTTGACAGCATAGGAAACTTTCTCTGCGATATCCTGCACATTATCATCTTTATCGTCAATGGCAAGTACATCGCAGTTCGCCTCTGCCAGAGTAAGGGCTACCGTCATCCCGAACTGCCCAAGACCGATCACTGCATAAGATTTGTTCTTCATTTTCTTCCTCATTTCTCTTTCTGAACATGTATTCGTTATCCTCTGCGAATATCCGCCTGACTGCCGAACCGTTACTATCCAATCATAATATCTTCTTCTGCCAGATGTGAATCTGCCGGCATTTTCTGTACACGTACAGTCACTGCAGTTCCCAGAGTCAGCGGACCGATTCTTCCCAGATACATAGTCAGAATCACGATCCATTTGCCTGCTGTATTCAGGCAGGGTGTCAGCCCTCTGCTAAGTCCTACCGTTGCAACCGCAGATGTAATTTCATAAACAACATCTTCTATAGGTGCTTCCGGCATGGCTGCACACAACAACATACTCATGAGAATAAGTACTGTAAGTACCATACCTGTCACTACGATGGCAGAACGGATATAGCTGTCTCTGATTCTCCTGTGGTGTACTTCCACATCCCGTTTTCCCTGAAGATTGGATTTCAGACTCAGCAGAAGGACCGCAACTGTTGTTGTCTTAATTCCACCTGCTGTTCCCATAGGGGAACCACCGATCAACATCAATATCAGGCACAGCATATAAGTTGCATTGGAAAATCTCTCCTGGCTTACAGTGAAAAATCCGGCTGTTCTTGTGGTAACTGACTGGAACAAAGATGCCATCCACTTCGTTCCCGGCGAATATGTCCCAATACTTTCCGGATTTCCATGATCAAACAGAAAGATCAGTACTGTACCGCCCACAACAAGTATCAGCGTCATCATCAACACAATCTTACTATGAAGACGAAGATTTTTAAACACACGTCCCACAGGAAGTTTCCCTCTGATGACTCGTTTGATCTTATCCCAGATATCCCACCAGACCACAAACCCAAGACCTGACATAATGATCAGTCCTACACTTGTAAAGTTTACGATCGGATCAGCAACATACTGAGCCAGGCTGTCCTCTCCCAGCAGATCAATACCAGCATTACAGAATGCAGATACTGCCGTAAAAACAGAGTATCCCAGACCTTTTGCCAGACCGAACTGCGGAATAAATCGAACTGCATAACACACTGCACCGATTCCTTCTGCTCCAAACACACAGATCAGAACTTTCTTCACCAGCCTGACCATCCCACCCATTCTGTCCATATTATAGGACTCCTGGATAACACGCCGGTTCCTCAGCGATATTTTCTTTCTCAGACTTATAAAAATAATACTGCCCAGGGAAATCAGTCCCACACCTCCGATCTGGATCAGGATAAGAATAATAATCTTGCCTGCCAGAGTCCAATGAGTTGCCGTAACAACTGTCACAAGCCCTGTTACACATATACTTGTGGTTGCGGTAAACATGGCATCTGTAAAAGATGTGTGGTATCCGGGTGCCGTACAAAACGGCAGCCACAGAAGTAATCCCCCTAAGATAATCACCCCCGCAAAACCGAGGGTAATTATCTGAGCAGTATTTAATTTATGCAGTCTGTTATATAACTGCATCTTTTTATTCATTTGTTATTTGTTGTTTTTATCATAGTTATGAGAAAGTGACTGGCATACCTCCCACTGATAGTCAGAGATACCTTTCTGCATAGCAAGTGCTTCATTGATATCGAAGTCTACGAATTCACCGTGACGATATCCAACAACACGGCATGTCTTGCCTGCAACAAGAAGATCTACAGCCAGAGCACCCATCATAGATGCATATACACGGTCTTTACATGTCGGGCTTCCACCACGCTGCATGTGTCCAAGGATTGTAGCACGTGTTTCAATACCTGTGGCAGCTTCGATACGTTTTGCCATTGCTTCAGAATGGCCAATACCCTCTGCATTGATGATGATGTGATGCTTTTTGCCTTTCTTACGGCTCTCGATGATGTTGTTGATCAGCTTCTGCTCATCATAATCATATTTCTCTGGGATCAGAACGTCCTCAGCACCGTTAGCAATACCACACCACAGGGCAAGATATCCTGCACCACGGCCCATAACCTCGATGATACTGCATCTCTCATGAGAAGTAGAAGTATCACGTACTTTATCGATTGCTTCCATTGCTGTGTTTACAGCTGTATCAAAACCGATTGTATATTCTGTACATGCAATATCAAGGTCAATTGTTCCCGGAAGACCAATTGTATTAATTCCAAGGTTTGCAAGTTTCTGAGCACCTGCAAAAGATCCGTCACCACCGATAACAACAAGTCCGTCGATACCATGTTTTCTACAGATCTCTGCACCACGCTGCTGTCCTTCCGGTGTACGGAATTCTGCACAACGTGCTGTGTAAAGGACTGTACCACCACGCTCGATCGTATCAGATACATCTTTTGCGCTCATGTCAATGATCTCTTCATTTAACAGACCATTGTATCCTTTCAGAATACCTTTTACATTCAATCCTGCGCTTAAACCTCTTCTGACAACTGCACGGATTGCAGCGTTCATTCCCGGTGCGTCACCACCGCTGGTAAGGACACCAATGGTTTTTATCTTCTTTTCTGCCATCTTTTCTTCCTCCATCTTATGAATCTATCTCATCTTTTTACTATACACATATTCGGGTATAGTTTAGCGCATTTTTATAAGTTTTTCAATCCTCTTTCTACAACTTTAACATTGGTTTGACCATATTTTTCGTACATGTAATTCATCCATGAGTCCTGTATTTGTGCATGATAACCAACTGGAAGCTTCTTTATGGCCTTTACATCTTTCAGATAGATCACAACAGCACTGTCACCAGGTGATCTTCGAATATCTGAGAGTAATTCCTGGGACAGTTGTGCATAGGCTTCTTTGTTGTCAAACTGGAGCCAGATTTCTCTTGGCATGTTGTCAAACGGACGGATTTTCTCGAGGATCAGTTTGCTGGCACGGTCATCTTCTGCAGATACTCTTCCCTGGATAAACACTCTGGCATCTTCATTCAGAAACTGCTGGCTTTTTTCATAATCGCGCGGGAATACAACTACTTCTACTGTTCCTACCAGATCTTCTACTGTCAGAAATGCCATGACCTTGTTAGTCTTTGTATATTTGATGGTTTTATCCGTAATCATTCCGCCAATGATCACTTTCTGACCGTCCATGACTTTCGGAAGATTTGTCTCTTCATCCTGCTGGAAATCAGAAGTCTTTGCGGAGATGGTTTTCTCCATCATTGTACGGTAATTCTCAAGAGGATGTCCACTGAGATAAATTCCCAGAACTTCTTTTTCATAACCGAGAAGTTCTTCCTTGCCAAATTCCTCTACGTTCGGCATGCGGATTTCGAATTCTTTCTTGTCTTCCTCACTGACCAGGTCAAAAAGACTCATCTGTCCCACAAGACTGTTCTTCCGCTCCTGGCTGATGTTATCTGCAATCTGCTGGTAGACCATCATCTTCTGACGGCGGTTGCCTTCCAGACAATCCAGCGCACCGGCTTTGATGAAGTTTTCTACTGCACGCTTATTCATCTGCTGTGTATTTCGCTCCATGAAATCCTTCAGTGAACGATACAGTCCGTTCTGTTGACGTTCACTTACCAGACTCTCGATGACCGGACGACCTACACTTTTAATCGCTGAAAGTCCGTATCGGATCGCACCGTTATCTACAGAAAAACCATACATTCCGCAATTGATATCCGGTGGAAGGATCTTGATTCCCATCTGGCGGCATACCAAGAAATACTCTGCTACTTTTGTCGGGAAATCAATAACTGAGGTCATCAGAGCTGCCATAAATTCTACCGGATAATAATATTTCAGATATGCAGTCTGATAGGAAACAACTGCATAAGCTGCTGCATGAGATTTATTAAACGCATACTTCGCGAAATCAATCATTTCATCGTAAATCTTATTGGCTGTTGCTTCATCGATCCCATTAGCAATACATCCCGGAACTCCTTCTGCTTCATTTCCATATACAAAGTTCTGGCGTTCTTTTTCCATGACTGCCGCTTTCTTTTTGGACATGGCACGACGTACAAGATCGCTTCGTCCAAGCGTATAACCGGCCAGGTTACGAACGATCTGCATAACCTGCTCCTGATATACAATACAACCATAAGTCGGCTTAAGGATCGGTTCCAGCTGAGGGCAGTCATATTTAATGGTATCCGGACGGTTTTTGCCACGGATATACTGTGGAATAAAATCCATCGGACCCGGACGGTAAAGGGAAATTCCCGCGATTACATCTTCAAGGCTCTGCGGTTTCAGCTCTTTCATGAAGTTCTTCATTCCTGCGCTTTCAAGCTGGAACACGCCATCGGAACGGCCGGTGCCGAGGGAGTCGAGAACTTTCTTATCATCATAATTTATTTTCTGCATGTCCAGAGTGACACCTGCATCCTTCTGGATCAGCTTTACTGCATTCTGGATCACAGTCAGGGTACGAAGTCCCAGGAAGTCCATTTTCAGAAGTCCCAGTTCTTCCAGTGTTGTCATGGTGAACTGAGTAACAATGGAACCGTCCTGTGCTCTGGAAAGAGGTACATATTCGGATACGTCTTTCTGGCTGATAACCACACCTGCCGCATGCATGGAAGTATGTCTTGGAAGACCTTCCAGGCGTCTCGCCATATCGATCAAATAATGAACATCATCCTGTTCTTCGTATGCTTTCTTCAGCTCCGGATTCATTTTCAGAGCTTTGTCGATGGTGATGTTCAGCTCCTGCGGGATCATCTTTGCAATGGAGTCCACCTGTGCATAAGGCATGTCCAGTACACGGCCAACGTCACGGATTACACCGCGGGCTGCCAGAGTACCAAAAGTAACGATCTGAACGACGCAGTCATCACCGTATTTGCGGCGCACATATTCAATTACTTCCTGTCTTCTCTCGAAGCAAAAGTCAACGTCAATATCAGGCATGGAAACTCGTTCCGGATTCAGGAATCGCTCAAAAAGCAGATCATAACGAATCGGATCAAGCTGTGTGATTCCCAAAGTATAAGCAACGAGACTTCCTGCTGCAGAACCTCGTCCGGGACCTACCATAATCTCATGGTCACGAGCATATTTGATGAAATCCCATACGATAAGGAAGTAATCCACGTAACCCATGTTCTTGATAGTAGATAATTCGTATGTCAGACGGGATTTTAATTCCTCTGTAACCGGATGATAGCGCTCTTCCAGTCCTTCGAAACAAAGTTTATTCAGGTATTCCCAGGATGTAAAACCATCCGGTACATCGAATCGCGGCAGCTTGGTTACACCGAATTCAATCTCTACATGACATCTCTGAGCAATCTTATGAGTGTTCTCCAAAGCTTCCAGAGCATATGGGAAAAGCTGTGCCATTTCTTCAGGGGATTTCACATAATACTGCCCACCTTCATACCGCATTCGATCCTCATCTGCAAGTTTCTTGTTAGTCTGCAGACAGAGAAGGATATCGTGCGGTGCAGCATCCTCTGCCATTGTGTAATGCACGTCGTTGGTTGCTACCAGGTCAATTCCTGTTTCTTCGTGCATACGCAGAAGTTCCTGATTAACTACCTGCTGTGCAGGAATTCCGTGATCCTGTAATTCCAGGAAGAAGTTTCCCTTTCCAAAAATGTCCTGATAACGGAGAGCTGCTGCCTTTGCATCTTCGTACATTCCTCTCTGAAGATATCTGGCAACCTCACCTGCAAGGCAGGCACTTAATGCAATAATACCTTCATGGTATTCTCTCAACAGTGACAGGTCTACTCGAGGTTTATAATAAAATCCCTCTGTGAAACCTTTCGATACAATTTTCATCAGGTTTGCGTATCCCTGATTATTCTCTGCCAGAAGAACCAGATGGTAATATCTGTCTTCTCCGCTTCCTGCTTCACGGTCAAATCGGGAGCCGGGAGCTACATAAACCTCACATCCCAGGATCGGATTGATTCCCTCGGCCCTTGCTGCACGGTAAAAATCGATCACACCGTACATGACTCCGTGATCTGTGATCGCCGCGCTGTCCATGCCAAGTTCCTTGACACGAGCTACATATTCTTTTATTTTATTGGAACCATCCAGCAGACTGTATTCTGTATGGACGTGAAGATGTGTAAACTCCAACTTTGTATCTCTCCTGTTCTTATGCTTTAACTATTATATTGGTTATATTATCTGCAATTATTTGCAAAAAATTTTTCGTCCGGCAGATTATTGAATCTGCCAGACTATACTATTTTTCTATGTTTATGCAGTTCTTTTTACTTCGCATAGATTCTCTTATCTTTAATTTCTACTTTGCCTTCCTTCATCAGATGTCCGATGGCACGTTTGAATGCACCTTTGCTCAGGCCAAATTCTCTCTGGATGACTTCCGGTGATGCTTTATCATCGAATGGAAGAACACCGGCAAATTCATTGATAACTTCAAGAACATTCTCTGCATCCTCATTGATCTGCAGATATGCTTTCTGGCGGTCTGTAACGTTCATTTTTCCGTCTTCTTTTACTTCGCTGACACGCAGTTCCAGAATCTTGCCCGGACGGTATTTTCCCTTGGCTTCTCGTGCAGGGATCAGTGCGGAATATTTGTCATCAACAGCTACGAATACACCGAATTTGTCGCTGATCTCATAGACACGCCCCTTTACCATATCTCCTACTACATAAGGAGTTCTGGTGGAAAGGTAGTGATAAACCTTCATAGTTGCGCAAAGGCGGCTGCTCTTGTCGATATAGAGCGCTACCAGTACATCTTCGCCTTCTCTTACTTTCAGAGTCTGCTCATGATATGGAAGCAGGAGGTCTTTTTCCAGTCCCCAGTCAAGGAAAGCACCGATTCTGGTTACCTGAGATACTTTCAGAACTGCTGTCTGGCCTACCTGAAGTTTTGGCTCTTTTGTTGTTGCAATGAGACGGTCCTGAGAATCTTTGTAAATAAATGCTTCGATGCTGTCGCCCTCTTTTGTTCCTTCCGGAACCTGTTTGGACGGAAGAAGTACACGGTTCTTTGCATCCGCATGCATATCCTCACCAAGATATACACCAAAATCTACGGACTTTACTACTGTTAATTTCTGTTTTTTTCCTAACTCTATCATATAATCTCCATTTCTGTTGTGTTATTAAAGAGAATCTAAAACTGTGCCATACTGTTTCAGAACATTTTCCTTCATCTTTTGAAAGCAGGGAATATACTCTTTCAAAATTATCTTTACCAAATCTTCAGCTGCTTTTTTATCATATATATGTGTCATATCATTGCGGGATTTCAGCATAGAAAGCCATGTGTCCTCATCAATAAAATCATATACAAAATACGCTGCTTTTAAAATCTCTCTTGGGGAACCTGTATTCGCTACGCTGTTTCCTTCATATTTGAGAAGTTCCTTTAGAACTTTCCATCCCAACTCAAATTGAATGGAAAATTTATCAATAATTCCACTTACAATAAACTCATTATTGATATCTTCATCTTTCGCTCTTTCTAAAACATTCAGATGTGAAACAAAGTTATCAAACTTTTTCATAAAGAACGATCCCCTCTTTCTTAATCGACAGCAGCAATTTTTCATCTATCTGCTTACCCAGATCCACAATATCAAAATCCAATAATGTAGAAGTAGTATCTTTGACATCTAAGGTAAAACCTGTAATATTCCCATCTTTAACCGCCAGATCAATATCACTGGCACGATAAAAATCACCTCTTGCTCTTGATCCAAACAAAATCACCTTTTTTACCTGATATTTATCTGCAAGATTTCTGATCTCATCAATTACAATTGGCTTTATTCCTGTTTTTTCTAACTTTTCCATTTTTATTATCTTACCTTTCTGCCAGGTAGTTTTTCTACTCTATCATGTATTATTTTGAAATACTATAATACTGGAGCTTTACATTTCAGTATAACACAAATAATAAAGGCGGCACAATGCCGCCTTTGTATTTTTATTATCTTATTTTACTTCATACTTTCTATCCATTTGCACGCCAGCTCCATCCATGACTGACATTCTTTTTGTATACATCCTCCATCTTCATGGCTTGTCTCTTCGCTTGCCAGACTAAGACCATGTCCACCTACCGGATAAAGGTGCATTTCCACCGAAACTTTAAATTTCCGCAGTGCATTGAAAAACAATAAAGAATTTTCTACAGGAACGCAGTCATCTGTTACTGTATGCCATAAGAATGTCTGTGGCGTATCTGCAGATACCTGAAGTTCCAGAGACTGTTCTTTTCTCTTATCCGCATCATTATAATCATCTCCTAACAGACATTCAAAAGATCCTGTATGTGCAAATTCCCCGGAAGTAATAACCGGATAGCTTAAGATCATACCGTTTGGTTTTACCATCTCAGAAGTTACCCCAAGTGTCTCTGCAATAAAGCTTTTCTTCCAGAAAACACCAAGACTTGCAGCAAGATGTCCTCCTGCTGAAAATCCCTGCAAAATAATCTTGTCTGTATTAATATGAAATTCTTCTGCATGTTTTCTCAAAAATGCTACTGTTTTTGCCAGCTGCAAAAGTGCCAGCGGATATCTGGCAGGCTCTACGCTATAACGCAGGATCACTGCATGATATCCCTTTGCCAGATATTGCATGGCAATTGGTTCTGCTTCTCTGTCGGAAGTCATGGAATAGCCACCACCCGGGCAGATCACAACTACCGGACGCTTTCTGTTAATATGCATTTCAATGGAATTATCCAGAAAATATGTATACAGGTCTGCTGTTTGTTTATATCCGGTTATAGATATTTCTATTTTTTTATATATCATAAGTTCCTCCATATTTATGAAAAGGGAAGAACTTACTTCAGGTTCTTCCCTTTTCATATCTCTTATTTATATTTCATTGTTAAGTAGATAAAATCATCCGCTTCAATACCTGCTTGATCCGATTAATTCTTATTTATTTCCCTGACCATAATATGCATTTGCACCATGTTTTCTGTAGTAGTGCTTATCCTGCAGATCCTGTGGAGCAGGTTTTACCTGTGGGTTGATCATCTCGCAACGTGCTGCCATTTTTGCAACTTCTTCAAGAACTACTGCGTTATGTACTGCTTCGTGCGCATCTTTGCCCCATGCAAATGGTCCGTGGTTTTTGCAAAGCACTGCAGGTACTGCTTCATAATCTTTATCTTTGAACACATCTACGATCAGGAGTCCTGTGTTCTTCTCATATTCATCAAATTCTTTGCCTTCCAGACAACGTGCACATGGAATTTCTCCATACATGTAGTCTGCATGTGTGGTTCCATAGCATGGAATTCCTCTTCCTGCCTGTGCCCAGCTTGTTGCCCATGAGGAATGTGTATGTACCACTCCACCGATATTCGGGAATGCTTTGTACAATTCCAGATGAGTTGCTGTATCAGAGGATGGGTTATATCTTCCTTCTACTTTATTTCCCTCCAGATCCATAACGACCATGTCATCCGGTGTAAGTAAATCATAGTCTACTCCACTTGGTTTGATAACAAAAAGTCCTTTTTCTCTGTCGATTCCGCTGACATTACCCCATGTAAATGTAACAAGTCCGTATTTCGGAAGATCCATATTTGCTTTGTAAACTTCCTCTTTTAATTTTTCCAGCATAGTTTCCTTCTCCTTTTGCTTTTTCAATTATATTTTCTGCAACGATTTTCATATTCTTCCAGTTCTGTATTCCTGCACAATATCCCAACCGGAAAATATCCTGCTGTTACTTGCATTATATCACTTGTACGGTACATGTACCAACTTGTATCTTTCTATAAACATCACGAAATAAATGTTACTGTACACTCCGTGCACAGTAACAAATAAATACCGGGGTATCATTCCTACAAATTTCCTTATTTCTCCGCAAGCTCCACAATTGCATACGGCTTCCCCTTCTCATCATCCAGAGATACAACGACTTTCCCTGATTCCACTTTCGCCTTCGGCCAGATCATATCACCCAGCTTTGCCTGCATCTTATACTCTGCACGCATCTGATATACTCTGAAATCTTCCGGCAGGAAATCTTCTGCCATACAGATATACTGACAGTTGTTTACATGATGATTGGTATCAAGGTGATGCTTCTGCACTGTGAATGATTCCTGTGAAATCATATCATCCGGCAGTTTGATTTTTCTCGGTGCATAATCCATTTCCAGCTTTTCACTGAGTATGTAATTGTCTGTATCTGCAGGTGTCAGTCTCGCCGGAATTCCTGTACTGATGGCCAGATGTGTCCAGTTGGAGTTCGCCCAGGCAAGCTTCTTCCCATCCATTGTTTCTATGGTGAAATTACGCATACCCATGAAGCCTTTGAAATCATAAGGTGCTGTCGTGATCCCGATTTCGGTTCCCATAGCAGGATATTCATCCACAATTACCTGCCAGGAAGAAAGAACCCACGCTCTGTCTCTTGCCTTCAGCACGTCTCCTCCAAGCCCGACCGACTCCGCATGAAATGTACAGCAATCCTGAAAATAATTCAAAACACCCGGTAATGTCAGTTTGCCGTTCTCACCTGTCTCACTATATCTGACTCTGCTGTTAAAACTGTAATTCATTTTTTATGTCCTCTTTTCTTATGTCACTATGATTTTTTAATATACTTCGCTTCTATTATCTGAAAGTCATATAAACGCATTTTTATATCTTTTGTTTTGGAACAAATTCAATCTTAAGACTCATTCCCATTCCTTCTGCCAGACGTTTTAAAAGATTTATAGATGGATTTCTTGTTCCATTTTCCAGTTTACTGATGTCCGCCTGATTAATTCCGGTTCTTTTGGCCAGTTCATTTTGTGTCAGATTCTGAGAAGTCCTTGCATTGACAATAGCTCTGATTACATCCATTTCCGGCTGGATTGCTTCATATTCTTTAACAAATTCCGGGTCCTGCATTTGCTGTTTTTTATACTCTTCAAATGTTTTCATTTTTCTCCATCCTTTCTACAAAATCTTTACGTCTTACTCTTGCTTCCTGAATTTGTTCTATTGGTGTTTTTCTGGTCTTTTTCACAAAACCATTTGTTAATATTATCTTTCTCTCATAAATAAAAAAATATAAAACTCTTGTGATATCGCTTCCAAATTTACATCTTAACTCAAAAATCCCATCCCCCAAAGATTTACTATAAGATTCCCTTAACATGTTTCCCTTTTCTTCCAGAATTTCAATCATTCCTACTAATTTTGCCCGCATTTTTTTATCAAGAGAATTTAAAAACTCCTCTATGGGACATTCTCCCCTTACAGTCTCATAAAAAATTATTTTAAATTTTTTCATACAATACCTCTTTTATTTTATGGCATATATGCCATAATGTCAATGTTGTTTATATGTTGTTTTTCTTTTACAAATTTTCTTACTATACTATAGATTGGGAATTTTTCTGACAGAATTGCCAAGAATATATAAGTGAATCAATCAAGCGAATAAAA
The DNA here is from genome assembly GCF_018919065.1 of Blautia sp. MSJ-9. Classification (GTDB taxonomy): domain Bacteria; phylum Bacillota; class Clostridia; order Lachnospirales; family Lachnospiraceae; genus Blautia_A. The sequence goes on from NZ_JAHLQG010000053.1 coordinate 58,700, forward strand.
TCATCCACTTCTCTACTTGCTTGATTCGGTTAAAAATATATTTTACAGTATACACTTTAATGCAAGGGCCTGCAATGCCAACCTTTCGACAAAATCTTGAATCAGACAGCATAAGGCATAAAACAGTTTTTATAAACTATTTTATGCCTTATCTTTGTTCTACCTTATATCACTTACTTCACTTTGCCGCAAATGTAATCATCACCTTAAACAGATCCCCATCCAGATACAGCTTAAACTCACCGCCTTGCAACTCTGTCAGGCTCTTTGCGATAGAAAGTCCCAGTCCGCTTCCTTCTGTATTTCTTGCCACATCTCCTCTGATAAACCGTTCTGTCAGTTCATCCGCAGAGATATTCAAAGGCTGTGCTGAAATATTTTTCAGGGAAAAGGTTACTTTTTTATTTCTGTTACTGATCTCTGCGTAAACTCTGGTGCCCTCCATTGCGTACTTCACAACATTGCCGAATACATTTTCCAGCACACGCCACATTCTCTGACCGTCTGCGTAGATAATGGACGGTTCGTCTGTGAAATGTACCATCATAGTCAGGTTCTTCTCCTGGAATTTCTCTTCAAATTCTCCGATCACCTGCTGCACCATTTCCACAAAATCAATATCATTCATCTCCAGCTTGATGTTTCCGGTGCTTGCCTTGGATGCCTCTACCACATCCTCTGTGAGCACCTTCAGTCTCTGGGATTTCTCATCCAGGATGCGAAGATATTCCTGTATTTTCGGATCTGTCGGATTTTCCCGTTTCATCAGATCTACATAATTGATAATGGAAGTCAGAGGTGTTTTCAGGTCATGGGAAACATTTGTGATCAGCTCTGTCTGCATTCTTTCCTTTTTCAGGCTGTTCTCCACAGCAGCATCCAGACCACCTCCAATATTGTTGATATATTCTGCCATCACCTTCTGTTTTCCGGTAAGTGTATCTGTTTTGATCTTATATTGCAGTTCTCCATCGCTTATTTTTTTCAGACCATCCATAATAAGATCCAGTCCGTCCGCTTTTCTGATGGCGAAAATCATAACAGCCACATCTACAGCCATCAATGCCAGTAGGAATACTCCTGCACCACTGAATACGCAGCCGATGATCAGGAACTGCAAAAATAAAAATGCGCCTCCCACAAGCAGAACTTTTATTTTTTCTGCTGTATTTCTGGAAAAAGCTCTGGCAAAATCGGCAAGCTTCCCACTGCATTTTCCAATCCATTTCAGAACTGTTCTAATCAGACTGTTTTTCCATAAGGTTCCTGCTTTTATTCTTCTTACCAGGCTAAGATATCCGATCAAAAACCATGCCATTGTATAAGTTCCACATATGAGGCAGGTAACAATCACTGTCACTACTGCATGACTGTAACCCAATGATGAGTTGGCGATCAAAGTTCCCGATATGATCATTCCTGCCAGCCATATACCGATCACTGCTCCTGCCGCGATTTCTGTATACCATCTGTCAAATCCATTCAGATAAATTTCTTCATCCTCCGGTTTCCTTCCTGCTGTCACAGTCAGCCACACCATACCGATCAGCCAGAGCACACTTCCGAAGATTGCTCCTGCCAGCATCGGAAACATAAGCTTTGAATATGTCTCATAGTTCTCTGCCTCATCAGCCATGGAATCTGCCACAGAAAATTTCGTATCAACCGAAACTGCAAATACAAAATCCTTTGTGTCAAAGCTCTGATCAATGGTATGATTCCACAACTGCAGATCTGCATCCGGAATATTTGTTACACACTCACTTAATTCCGGGTAAACAACTGCATATGCTTTTTCTTTAAATATTGTCTCAAGGTTCTGCTCCAGCTGCGAATAGCTGCTGTATGCTTTTCTGTTTGTATAGATTGTCTTTTTCTCTTTATCTGCGAAAAGATATGTGAGATTGGTACTCCCTTCCTCATAGTCTCCGGATGTCTGATATACTGACGTAAGTGATATGGCACAGTCACTGACATTTATATCATCCTGAACAGCTCTGATACAGTCCAGGACCTTTGCCAGTTCACTGTAGGCATCCTCAAGTTTTCCATTCCATTCCGTACTGGAATTGACTGCATCCGGAAGACTTTCCGCACCCTGGGGGTTAAATTTCTCTGTAAAACTCCATATCTCACAGAAATAAAACTCCGGATATTCTGTATTATGTTCTTTATCTGTAATACTTCCCAGACTTCGGTGATCCGAATCACTCCAGTAGCCCAGTTCAATGGCAGCATCTATTTTCTGATTTTCTGTTTTTTCTGCAAATTTTGTCTCATAGGAAGCATCATACTCTTCCATGATATCCTGATCATAATTAACCTTTAATGTCCCATCTGTCGCCAGTTTCTTAAAATCATTTAAAGCAAAATAATGACTGCTGCCATCCGAAGCCTTACACTGGATAAACTGTCCTGTATTGCCAAAGCTTCCTCCATCATCATAGCGCTCTCCAACTCCTGCCCAGTCCTGCGCCCACTCCAGCAGATCTTTTACCGAATATGCCACTCCGGATCCATTCTTAAAAGAAAGCTCACTCAACGAATCACGGTTGATTTCCTTTTCTTCAAACTCTGCCAGATCGATCACTGCCGATGAACCTGCGTTTGTAAGATAATCTATATCCTCTTTTGCTGACAGACTTGCCAGAATATCCGTACTTCTGGAATTCAGACGTTCCCTGAATCCCTCTGACTGAATATAACTTTTCCCTCTGTCATCCAGACGAATCCCCGTCTGATAGATCATTACAAAAAATGCTGCACATATCACAGCCGCCACAGCTGCCAGATGTACGATTATGATCCAGACCGCCTTGGCAGCATTGCTCCTGTATCCTTTTCCCTTCATAATTTTGTCCCTTTCCTTTGATTTTAAGTCAGACGGATAAAATCATCCGCTCCGTTACTTAATTCGATTAAATTTTTTCAACTTTATATCCAAGCCCCCACACAACCTTCAGGTATCTTGGTTCTCTTGGATTAATCTCAATTTTTTCTCTGATATGCCGGATATGCACTGCCACTGTATTATCTGCAGCAACTGCTTCCTCATTCCAGATGTTTTCGTAAATCTGATTAATAGAAAATACCCTTCCCTGATTCTTCATCAGTAGAAGAAGGATATTGTACTCAATAGGTGTCAGCTTCACTACATCACCGTCTACCCTGACTTCCTTCAGGTCATCGTTTATGCTCAGACCTCCTGTCTCGTAGATATGAGCATTCTCCACAGGTATTGCTGCTCCCAGCCTTGTATATCTTCGAAGCTGTGATTTCACCCTTGCCACCAGCTCCAGGGGATTAAAAGGTTTTGTCACATAATCATCTGCTCCTACATTTAATCCAAGGATCTTATCTGCATCTTCTGATTTCGCAGAAAGAATAATGATCGGAAGAGGATTCTCTTCCCTTATCTTCAAAGTAGCCCGGATGCCATCCAGCTTCGGCATCATAATATCTATGATCAGCAGATCCACCGGCTGACTGTGCAATATATTGATTGCGTCCAGACCGTCATATGCTTTAAAAATCGTATATCCTTCCTGCTCCAGATAAATACTGATTGCTTCTACGATGTCCTTATCGTCATCGCAGACCAGAATATTCGCCACTTTCTGCACCTCCCTCTTAAATCTTTTACTTTCTTTTTCTGATATTAGAATAATCGAAGCATCTTAATATGAAAGGGACAAATTCTTAAGATTTTCTTAGGATTATTCCAGATTATCGAATCAGTTCCTCAACGTCCAATGTCTCAAATGACTGAATCACTGGATACTCCACTTCTGTTTCCGGTTCTTTTCCCTGTGTATACCAGATACCTTTTAATCCACATTTTGCAGAACCTTCTACGTCTTTTTTCAGGCTGTCACCGATAAATGCACATTCATCTGCAGAAACTCCGGCTTTTTCTACGCAGATTTCAAACAGATGTGGATCTGGTTTCTCTGCTCCTGCTTCCTCACTGGTCACAATAAAATCAACATATGGTGCCAGTCCTAATGCAGTTAATTTTTTATATTGAATATAGGCAGTCATATCCGTTCCAACTCCAATCCGAATATTTCTGCGTTTTAAATCCTGCATAAACTTTTTCACTCCCAGTGACGGCTGCGCCTGGCGAATCAGCGTATCCCAGTATGCATGATACATATTTATGGCATGTGGAAATAATGGCTTTTCCCAGAGTTCCAACATAATCTGAGTTCGAAGCAGGCGACTGTGAATCGCAGCTGTATCTGTTCGGATTCTGCCCAGCATAACTTTTTGTGCTTCCTTATAGCATTTTCTCATTTCTTCCTCTGATTTTCCAAAGGCCCTCTCACAATAATCTGCCAGAGCTTTCATTCCATAAACATGGTTTTTATCATAGTCATACAACGTATTATCAATATCAAAAATTACAGCTTTTATCATTTTATTTTCCCTTTATAAAACCACACTCATATACCTTTTTATTTTACAAATGCGGCTTTATTATTTAATTCATCAACAGGAACCGTTTTTTGTCTTCTGTCAGCTCCACTTTACTACCTTCGTCAATTCCATGCGCATACAGCCAGGCATCCTCAACCTTCAGGGATTCTTCCTCACCATTTTCTCCTTTCAGAAATACCCTGACCATATCTTTCATTCCTTCCGGTCTGCCCTCACAGCCAAAATCCAGTTCTTCTATTCGTTCTACTGTGTACATTCTCATACCGCCTTATACTATACAATTTAGACTTTCTATTAACAACGCAGTCATTTGCTTTGTAAACTTCCATTGCTTTCTCGATCTCCCACTTCTCCCATACTCGCCCACATGGATTATGAGGACTGCAGAATACTGCCACATGAATGTTATTTGCCTTGATTTTCGCATCCATATTGTGTCTGTCTATGATTGATGTAAAATCGTATTTCATGTTCTTTGTAAATTCTCCCAAATAATTTAAAAGTCCAGATCATTCGACCCGGACTTTATTATATCATTCTGCATATGTAACTTCTATCTGAAAATTTCACATAGTCTCTCAAACGAATTTCTCTACATTCACTGCTTGTTTATAACTGAATCGCTGCTTTACAGTTTATCAGAAAATATTTAATCTCTCTGATATAAGTAAATCCCCAACCCAAAGTCAGTTATGCCACAATCAACGACATCAGATAGAATGGAGTTTTATCTTTTGTATCTGTGTCCTCAACGATAATCTCTACTTTATGTTTCTTATGGATCCCATGATGCAGGATTGGCTGCAGATACAGGCAGTCACCCCAGTCTTCATCGAAATTACTGTCTAACAGGATTGGATTTTTATCATCCTCATCAAGGATCAATGTCGCTTTTACTGCTGGACGTCTGATTGTTTTTCGATACTGAACAGCAATGCATCTCAATTTCACTTTCGTGATTATGCTGTATTTTTTCTCTCTGTTTTTGTTAAAAATTCACGCAAAAAGACACCTCTTTCGAAGTGCCTTTTCCATAAATCATTTTTTTCTGTTGATCAGGTAATACAATCCTCCCATTCCTGTAACTATTATACAGAGTGGCAGAACTCCCCTTGCCAGAGGTGAAATAAACATGATCTGTCCCATAACAACCGGTCCCAGGGACTCGCCTATATTTTCCGTAAAATTATAAATACCGATAGACTTGTCTTCCCCGTATTCTTTTACAGACTCCAGATCCAGGAAGTACATTTGCTGGACAGGTTTCCCAAAGCATGCACTGATTCCCATAAGGATCAGCGCCAGGATCATTCCAGGCAATTTAGGATAAATCAAAAAGGCAAGCAATGCCAGAACATTTAGGCCACATGACAGATACATGGAAGAATATTTCATCTTTTCAATCGCCCACTGCGTCATTTTATTTCCAAGAATTACCGGAATCTCCGCATACAATAGAAGCAGCAACGTAGCCGTTAATTCCGAAAATCCCGCATTGTCGCAAAACAGCGGCACATAATAAAATACAAAACTTCCAAAGATAATATACGGATTTTGGATCAGAACAAAGAAACTGCTAACTGCCTTATCTGCCAGAAATTTTCCTGCACCGATTTTACCGGAAGTTTCATTTTCTTCCTCTTCTTCAGCAGAGTCCCTATCCAACATCGCACCAATTGCTATGATCACAACCACAAGAAGAACCCATGTTGTTGAAACAAAGATAAAAACATTTCTCTGTCCAAACTGTACAGCCAGAAGGCTTCCAAGCATAATGCCAAAATTCAGTCCTGCAAGGTATGCGCTGTTATAAACAGCCAGTCCCTCCATCCTGCTCTGAGGATCAACAATCCTGCTGATCAGGATATAAACTGCATTCGTCATAAATCCTACGCCAATTCCATCTAAGATCAGACCCACAACGATCAGAATATAGGACGGCGCTGTAAAAAGCATCAGATTTCCTGCAAAAGAACATAAACCGCTCAAAATGGCAAGCTTTCTGATTCCCAGTTTTACTGTAAGCTTCTGGCATATCAGTGATGTCACTCCTATCACAAAGATATTAATGGTAACAGGCAGAGACGCCGCCAGTTCTGTATTGTGAAAATGAGCATTCTGAACATAACGCATCAGATATACCGGAAGAAAAGATGCTGTCATGTTATAAGCTGCAAATACGCCAAATATGATCAGCCTGATCCAGTGACATGGGAAAATACCACTCTCCTGTTTCTCTCTTTCCTGAAATTTTCTCTTATCTTCCAGAAAAGCCAGTACCTCCTCAAAGAAGATACAGAACAGTAAAACAAGTACTGCCAGTACTGCCACAATACTTTTAATAATGTCCGTTAATATCTGGTCCAGTACGATCAGCTCTGTTCCAACTGCAACCACACCGGTAACTTCGTCGGACGCATTTTTTACGGGAACTTTTATGTAAGTATAAGTTCCGGCAATATCATCTTTTCCCTTATTCCATACTGCCTTTCCTGTTTCATATACCTGCTGCACTTCCTCGGTTTCCACTTCATCCAGAGGAAAATAATTTCCAATAGACTGGTCAAGATATACAACCGCATACGCTTCTTTCTGCTCATCCAGCACCAGAATATTGCAATAAATATTCTGATAGAATTCGATATCTGTCGGAAAGCTTTCCGTCATAATGCGACTGACATTCTGAAAAGCTTTTCCGTCGTAATCCGCTGCTGTTTTTATTGAACTTATATCTTCATTCTTCAACTGTTCTGCTTCCATATAAGCAGCAATTTCAATCTGTTCTTCTACTTTTCCCTTATAACTGCTCCGAAATTCCCGAAGCAGCATTCCGGACACAGTTGCGGCTACCAGGATCAGCATGGCTCCGATCAGAAGTCCCAGTCGTTTCGTACCCGACAGAACATAAGCATATTTTCTGATCAGCATGAGCAGAAAATAGATACATCCCATTGCCCCTGTGCAGAGCAATCCTGCAGAAATGATCCACAAAACCTCAGGTATTATTTCCGTGTGAATCTCTGTCAGAACATCTAACTTCGTTCCATCCATCTGCCAGATTTCCCCGGATTCTGCACCTGTCAGGAAGATCATATCTGCATTTTCTTTTCCCGGAAAAACAGTAAGTGTATCTGTGTCCTCTACTATCGTAACTGCAGTGTTATCCGATCGTACCAGCATCACCATGCGGTTACGGATATCTGTATAAAACAGTTCTCCAGCCGATGAAATTCCTAATCTGTAAGGAATTCCATCTGAATATTCGCACTGATTTACATCAAATATTTCACGCACCTCTGTCTGCTGCGCAACATTTTCTGCTTTATATATTTTTCCATCTTTATCCAGTACAAAGAGACTGTCCTCAAAGAAAACACAATCACTGATCCGGGTTTCAGCATCACTGTAATTGAGCTCTGTTTTCTGATCCCGTTCTACTTCTATCTGATCTTTATTTAGAATCACATACTGCAATTTCCCATGCTGCAAAGACAATCCATAAATCCTGTGTTTGTAAACCCACTCTGAACTGTAATCCCACTGTCTGACCACTTTCTGATTTCTTCCATGCGAGTCATAACTCAGAATGATTTCCTCCGACAAATGCATTCCATCCCAGCAGCTTGCCTGAAGATAAAGATTTCCTGATTCATCTGCGCAGAAATCATCAATATATAAAGTCTGCTTCTGGTCATCCTGAGGATTCTCTATACTGTACAGCAGTTTATTCTGCTGATCCATGCATAACAATCGCTCATGTCCCTGATCCAGAAGATATCGTCTGCCATCCTCTCCCTCTTTGAATGAATAAGCCTGACTGATCGTCACTTTTCCCGGATAAGCGAATCCGGTAAAGTATAAATAAAGAAATCCCAGCAGGATCATTACAGGAAAAATGGCGAGTAATTTCACATTCCATTTTCTTTTTTTCATAAATAATCCTTATACTCCTGCTCTGCGTGATAAACGGTATTTCTGCCGTCCGCACTCAGTTTCTCAGGATACAAAATACAGCTTAAATTTAAAATTCCTTTATGTGCTCTTGCGCATTTTCGATAAGAATCTGTCTCATCCACACTGTCAATTTCCAGAATGTCCTTAATCCCCAGCAGATAAAAAGGCAATGCCGGCATAGAAATATAATCCTTTACAGATTCCTTTCTATTCGGCATAGCAGTTATCATGCGAAGTATTTTATTTCGTTCTATATGAGGAACCCTCTCCTCAAAAAAACGCTCACATAGTTCTGTATCTCTCTCATGTACAACCAGACACCTGACATTCGGATAGCTTTTTTCCAGAGAATAGATCAGATCCAGATAAAGATCACTGATCCTCCAGGATACTTTTCTGAAATCTTTTAAAATCTGCTCCTTTTTATCCTCCGGCATCTCAGAGATCACTGCTGAAAGGTACTTTACATAAGACATATCCGGAAGTGGGATCACCGCCACTGCATGCAATGCTTCTGCTGCCTCAAAAACATAAAGAATACTCTCATATTCCTGATGTGTAAGTCCTTTCTTTTTATCATGAAAAATAACTCTTTCGATGCTTTGTGCATGATCTTTAATGAAAGACTCCATATCTGTTTCCAGAAATCCTGTACTCTCACCGTATCTTTTTCCTGTACAATAATCAAAAATGCAGGTATCTCCATCCTGCAGCATAACCTCTACCTCTACTTCGTGAGCACCAAACAGGCAGGGGCCTCCCTCTACAGCTACCGGACGGTTCTGTTCCAGTGCTTCCTGCAGTTTACTCAAATTAGCTGTAAAATACGGTGTCTGTTCTCTGTCCGGAAATTTTACTTCCGACAACTCTGGTACCTTTCGAGCAATTCTCTGGAAAACTGATACATCTACCGTATTTTTAAACCGGATTTCTTTTTCTCCGGGATTATCTCCGGTGATCTCATAAAAATCACCGGAAACAATTGGATAATCAAACAGTTCTTTCTGCTCTGCACAATAAGAAGTTTCTTCGATCAGGGTATGTTTATTCTCTAATATGTTTCTTAAACTTGTTATCATTTGAATTCCTTAAACTCCATACACAACATTGTAATATCGTCAAACTGCTCTGCCCCATCTGCGAATTTATCTACATCCGCACGTATATTCTTAAGCATCTGATCCAGTTCCGTAGTCTTATTTTCCTGCAGTATCTGCACAAGACGCTCCATTCCATACTGTTCTTTCAGAGGATTAACCGCCTCCGGAATACCATCTGTATACAGGAGCAGTCTGTCACCTTTTTTCAGATTCATTGTTCCTGATTGATACTGTATTCCCTCAAGTCCTGCCAGTACAAAACCAGCCCGGGTCTGATATACTTCCCATGAATCTTTATCCTTATGATAAACAATCGGCTTTTCATGTCCTGCATTTACAAACTCCATCTCACCGGTCCGAAGATCGATCACTCCCTCAAAAGCAGTGATAAACAATTCTTCTTTATTGGATTCACACAAGAGATCATTTACCTTTGTAAATACTTCTCCCAAGGAACCACCGAAGTTTGAATAATCCTTGATCAGTGTCTTTCCAATTACCATAAACAAAGCTGCCGGCACTCCCTTACCTGATACATCTGCCATAACAACTGCCAGGTGATTTTCGTCGATCATAAAGAAATCATAAAAATCACCGCCAACTTCTTTTGCAGGGGACATACTTGCGTAAATATCAAACTCCGAAACATTTGGAAACGGAGGAAAAATACATGGCAGCATACTTGCCTGTATTTCGGTAGCAATACTTAATTCTGATTCGATCCGTTCCTTTTCCTTTGTTTCACGAAGCAGAGTGTTCATATAACTTTTCAGGTCATTAGATAAAGTCATCAGCGAGTCTGACAAGGTCTGTATCTCATCTCCTGAATGAATTTCAGGATCCGTAAATTCCAGTTCTGACGGCAACAAACTTTCATGGCTCTTTTTTACAAAATCATTTGCTGCATCATCCAGTTTCTGGATCGGCACAACAATTCTGCGGCGTATCCAGCGATATAACGCAATGAAGAAAATCACCGCAATAATAATTCCCGCTGCTGCAATGCTCTGAATGTATCTTGTGAGTACATCGACCATTTCTTTTATGGAAACATCCACTGCCAGAACAGCTATCGCTTCGCCTTTGCTGTTTCTGACTGCTTCCAGTCCACTGTACATATATCCAAAAGTAGTTTTATTTGCATAATAAGTAATGCCTTCGCTGGACATAGCTGAAATATAATATTCAGCTACTTTCTCGCTATATTCCGACCCTGAAAGTTTTCCTAAATAGGCATTGTCTTTATCATTCATTTCTTCTTTACCGATACCGGATATTACATACATCATATTATCCGGTTCTTCCATCTTCAGAGGCTTAACCATGTAGATATACTCAATATCGTAACTGTCTCTGATCTGATTTAATAATTTTTGTCTGTTTTTATATTTTTCAGATTCTGTCAGCGTGTTTATACACTGTTCCAGATCATCTCCATCCAGATCTCCGGCTGCCATAGTAAGTATACCTGATATGTATTTTTTATAGTGATTTATGGTACTTTTATAATAAATAGCAATACCAATACATCCCATACCAATGCAAATACATAATGAAAAAATGATACTGATGATCATCAGATTCGTTCCCAGATGTTTCTTCTTTTTTTCATTCATATTTAATTGTTTCCTTTACTTAAATTTTTTCTGATACTTGTTGTCAGGCGAGTCAAACATACAAATTATAAATCTTTTATCAGTTTCAAAATATTCTGTCCGTCTACATATTCATATAAAACTTCATCCATCATTTCCTTAACCAGAAAAATCCCCAATCCACCAATTTTTCTTTCTTCTATATCCAGGGTAACATCCGGATCTTTATTTTCTAACGGATTATAAGGAATACCTCTGTCTATAAAAACCAGTTCCAGTCTCTTTGGAGAATCTTCTATCTCAACCTGTACCGTTGCCTCTCCACTTCCTGGTGCATAAGCATAATACGCAATATTGCTGAATATCTCATCTATCACAATATCAATCTCCATCTGCACTTTCATAGAGCATTCATTTTTTTCCAATATAGAATTCACAAAATCAGTAACTAACACTATATTTTCTATTTTGGCTTCTGCTGTAATACTTTTCAAATTCACTTCTCCTCCTTCACAATATTCTAAAAAAGGATTCTGTTATAACTCCAGAATCCCCTTTTTTGTATTTATTCGATTGTCAGTATGTCTACAAAACCTGTGATCTCAAACACTTCCTGTATAACATCACTGACATGGATCAATTTCATACTTCCTTTTGCATTCATAAGTTTCTGCATCTTCAGAATGACACGCAGACCAGCCGATGAAATATATTCAAGCCTTGCAAAATCAAGTACAAGCTCCTGCGTATTCGCTAATTCTTTCCCGGCAAAAGCATCCAGTTCCGGAGCTGTTGCTGTATCTAATCTTCCGGTCAGAAATACTGTATCCTTTGTTCCTTCATTTTTCTTTTCGATTGTTAAGCTCATTGTTTCTCCCTCCATTTTCAGATGATTGGGCAATTATAATTTCTTATAATACTTGTTCTAAGTATATCATTTATATATTAAATCTGAAAAGTACTTTTTATTATTATTTAGAGTTTCTCATTTGCATTTTCTCAATATTTTGGTAATTATTTAACAATTTCCGCAAATACTTTATATTTTCTTATTTATTTCATACAATATTATTTATTTTTTCCTCATGTGATGGTACAATACAAAAAAAGCTAATGTACGGAAAGTACCATGCTTTACAAGGGAGGTTTTATTATGAATCAGGAAAACATGACAAAAGTCTATGCCAACAGCGACAGTCGTATTCAGCTTAAGGTAATTCCAGGACATTTCGTAACATCTCAGTCCCATATCACGCATTACCTTGATCTCACAACCATGAAATCAAGAACTGCAGAAGCCCAGCGTATTGCACACGAACTTGCTTCCAATTATGAAGTTTCTACTCCAATTGATACTATCATCTGCATGGACGGACTGGAAGTAATTGGTGCATATCTTTCAGAAGAACTTACCAAAGCCGGAATCTTCTCCATGAACGCACACCAGACAATTTACGTGATCACACCTGAATTCGGTAATTCCGGACAACTTATCTTCCGTGATAATTATCAGCCAATGATCAAGGGTAAAAATATCCTAATCCTGAACGGTTCAATTACTACCGGTTCCACTTTGTCCAAAACAATTGAAAGTGTCCTTTATTATGGTGGAATTATCCGTGGTGTTGCAGCTATTTTCAGCAGAGTAGAAAGCGTTGCTTCTCTCCCTGTACATGCCATTTTCAACGCCAAAGATGTACCGAATTACCATTCCTATCCATCCAACAACTGTCCAATGTGCCAGAAAAAACAGAAAATTGACGCACTGGTCAGCGGTTATGGATATTCTGCATTGTAGAAAAACATCCTAAAACAGAATTTGTTTCTTAAAAATAAAACTATCCTGAACAAGCAACAAAGCCAAACAGCCTTGTACTTGTCAGGATAGTTTCTTTCTTATATTTTATTTCTTTATCGTGCCATTCGGTAAATCTCCGCCATATCACTCTGACAAAGCACTTTTGCAGATCCCAGGCAAGGCGAGTAACCCATAACATACTTTATCTTTTCTACAATTTGAATATAAATTACAAGCATTTTTCTTTCTATACGCCAAAAAGCACCTCTTATTGAGGTGCCTCATGTAGCAGGGCTACAAGGATTCGAACCTTGAACTGACGGAGTCAGAGTCCGTTGCCTTACCGTTTGGCGATAGCCCTTTATATTTTGTTTTCGCTACTTCGTTCGCGACAATGAGTATTATATATTAGTCTTCCGGAAAATGCAACCCCTTTTTTGAAATTTTTTTTATTTTTTTTATTTTTCTTCAAAAAAGCGAAAATACCGCCTATTTCAGGGACTTTTTTTATGTATTCCGGGTAAAATTATGCTATAATCAAGAAAACCTTGCTGCATTCACTTAGGATTAACAATTCATCATTCTATGATGACCATAGAACTGCAGCCGAAATTCTTCAGTGCTTCATTCCCTGACTGGTTCCGTGATATAATACGGTTTCCCCAACCTTATTAGTTGAAGTGCTGACACTCATTCTCGTCTGCGTACAAAAAACGACGAAAATATTAAAAAAGAAATTTTAATAATAATACGCTCTTTACAATGAGACATTATTATTAACAAAAAAGGAGAGCTTATTATGAGAGCAAATAACCTTACTCTGCTCACAGACCTTTATGAACTTACTATGATGCAGGGCTACTTTAAGAATCCGACAAATCAGACCGTTATCTTTGATATGTTCTATCGTATCAACCCATGCGGCGGCGCATTCGCCATCACTGCCGGACTGGAACAGATGATCGAATATATTGAGAATCTCCATTTCACAGACGAAGATATCGAATATCTGAGAAGCCTGAATATTTTTGAGGATGACTTCCTTGAATATTTAAGAAACTTCGAATTCACAGGTGATATCTATGCAATCCCTGAAGGAACTGTTGTATTCCCAAGAGAACCTCTTGTAAAAGTTGTTGCGCCGATCATGGAAGCACAGCTTGTAGAAACTGCCATTCTGAACATCATCAACCACCAGAGCCTTATCGCCACCAAAGCAGCCCGTGTCTGCTACGCAGCAAAAGGCGATGCGATCATGGAATTTGGCCTTCGACGTGCTCAGGGACCGGATGCCGGTATCTTTGGCGCCCGTGCCGCAGTCATCGGCGGATGTGCCGGTACTTCCTGCGTTCTCACAGGCAAAATGTTCGATGTACCGGTTCTTGGAACTCACGCACACAGCTGGATCATGAGCTTCCCGGATGAATATACCGCATTCAAAACCTATGCAAAACTTTATCCAAACGCATGCACCTTACTGGTAGACACTTACGATGTTCTGAAATCCGGTGTTCCGAATGCGATCCGCGTATTCGAAGAAATGCGAGAAGAGGGTATTCCACTTACCAGATACGGCATCCGTATCGACAGTGGTGACCTTGCTTACCTTTCCAAAGAAGCATACAAGATGCTTGCTGCTGCCGGATTTGACGATGCGATCATCTCCGCTTCCAGTGATCTGGATGAATACCTGATCGACAGCCTGAAAGCTCAGGATGCCAAGATCAACTCCTGGGGTGTCGGAACTAAACTTATCACTTCCGATGATAACCCGGCATTTGGCGGTGTATACAAACTTGCTGCAGTTAAAGACGCCGACAGCACAGAATTCACACCTAAGATCAAACTTTCCGAGAATACTGAAAAAGTTACCAACCCTGGAAATAAAACCGTATACCGTCTCTACAGCAAGAAAACCGGCAAGATCAAAGCGGACCTTATCTGCCTTACTGATGAGAAATTAGATGCGGACGAGAATATGGTTCTCTTTGACCCGATCGATACATGGAAAAAGACCAAAGTTCTGGGTGGAACTTATGAAATCCGTGAACTTCTCGTTCCGGTTATCAAAAAGGGTAAACGTGTCTACGAATCTCCATCTGTTATGGAACTCCGTGACTACTGCCAGAAAGAGCAGAATACTCTCTGGGATGAATCCAGACGTTTCGCAAATCCGCAGAAAGTCTATGTAGACCTGTCCCAGAAACTATGGGAACTGAAAAAAGACCTGCTTGAAGAAATGAGTGAGAAATCTCTCGACTGATAAAATAATCCACATAAAAGCCCCCATTCCCTCATAGACATAAAAGGGAAAGGGGGCTTTTCTTATGAATCTGTATACTCGTCTGATCAACAAAGACCATCCTCTGCCACCAGACTATGTTCCTGAAAATCTGACTGACATCGGGATTCCATTTGATGCACCCTGCGGAGATTCCAAACGGCTTCTGGAAATCCGCACCGCCCATGCAGTGCTTACACTGATACAGGCAGCACAGAAAGAGTCTCTGGTCATTACCGGAGTCTCCGGCTACCGTTCCTACAAACGCCAGCAGAAACTCTCCACCGGGAATCCTTACGTCGCAGCTCCGGGCACCAGTGAACACCAGAGCGGACTCGCACTGGACGTCTCATGTCCATCAATTCAATACCAGCTCATCCCGGAATTTGCTGAAACCCCTGAGGGAAAATGGCTCAAACGAAATGCTTCTCTCTACGGCTTCATTATCCGCTACCCTGCAAACAAAGAATCCGTCACAGGTATCCCCTGGGAACCTTGGCATATCCGCTATGTAACCCGTCCACTTGCCGGGTGCCTCACACTGACCGGACTTACTCTTGAAGAATACTACTCTACTTTTGGTGCTCCTTTACAAAATCCCGAACCAAAACTTCCATAAATCAAAAGCTACGATTTCTATTCTTTGTCATGACTTAACTACTATAATTATCAATTTACTCCGACAATCTTTTTCACACGATCACTTAAAATGTATCATAATATCACAGATCTCGCTTTTCGTGCCAACACGCATGTTTGGTCCGAAAAGCCCTACCCCGGAGGTAACAATACTGTGCATATTATCTTTTTTCAAATATCCACATGCATTCTCCCACATCAGCTTAATCGTAAGATTTCCCGGGAAAAGCTGTCCGTCATGGGTATGTCCACACAGATCCGCATCCACGCCTGCATCCGCCAGCTCCTGCAGTTCTCTCGGCTCATGATCGATCACCAGCACTGGCAATGACAGATCCATATCTGCCGTAATCTCCTGCGGACTCTTTCTCTCATCAATCCCACGTCCCGGTCTCTCATAATCCGGTCTTCCATACAGATAAAAAGAATTATCAATCAACGCATACTCATCTCTGAGAAGTGTAATTCCTGCTTTTTCCAGAAACTTATCCATCTTCACAGAGCTCTCTTTCTTCTCCTTACCGCCAAAAGTAAATCCCGCCAGAATTTTCTCCTGAATATCATGATTTCCATAACATGCATATACACCATACTTTGACTGAATCCCTCTCAGGATCGCCGCCAGTCTGTCCGGATTCTCCAGTGCCTCATATTCATTGTCAAAAATATCTCCGGCAACCACGACCAGATCCGGGTTCTGCGCATTGATCTTCTCCACCATCTTCTCCATATGGCGGCAGCCGATATTATATCCCAGATGAAGATCTGCGATCAGCACCACATTCAGCGAGTCCAGATTCCCCGCTTTCTTATCAATGGAAATATCATACTTCGTTGTCTGTATATTTCCTGCATTGATCATTCCATAAATACTGACCGTCGTAATAATCACCGCACAGACCACTCCCACTACAGCAGTTCCCACATTTCCAAAAAGCAATGCTCTGCCCGGAAAATTCAGATTCTTCAGAGGATACTTCAATAATAATCTCAAACCATCCGCAATTCCCACCGTCATGATCGTATATACCAGCACGCCGAGCCAGTAGTTACTCAGAAGCTTCATACATCTCCGAAATCCCGAAGCCGGCGCCATAAACGCAATCAATATACTGAACACTACAAACAAATAGATAAGTCCAATTCCTCTGCATACCCACACATTCTGGAAAACGACGTGCAATACCCGTATCCAGTTCAGGGTTCTCAGCAGAATATAGATACACACCAGCAGATAAACCGGTGCCAGATAGATTGCTATCATATATTCATTTCTCCTCTCCGTTGTTCTTTACCAGGCAAATACCCCTCTGCGCCTTCCTGTGTTTCACCTTCCAAAGCTTTGTCTACCGCAGTTGTTGCCCTCTCTCTGTAAATGCTTGGCATGAAATTCATGGTAAACTCCGCCCCGATAAAGGATGCCAGCATACACACTGCCAAAAGCAGAATATAATGCTTCTTCACAATCTGCCAGGCATTTTTCTTCATTTCTTTTCTCGTTTTCATGATATCTCCTCAACGTATAAATCATTTTGAAAACAATTCATCAACTTTATAACTGTTCCTTTATTATACAAAAAAGAATCTCCAGTTGCTACCATTCGCTCCTGAAGATTCTCTTAATTTATTATGAAGATTTATACTCATTTACATCTATTCTGCAATATTTTTGATATGATCATATTCGAACTTTAAAGTAACTTCTACTTATCCTTCTGTTTCATATAAACCATATATTGCAACGCACTTACTGTTCCATCTGCCGTCCCAGAAAACCACTTGCAGTCCTGATCAGCATTTTTTCTGATTCACCCATCACATCTCTCTCGTTCTTCCCCAGAAGAAGTACTGATCCCACAGCGTCCCCTGCACTGATGATCGGCTGCATGATCTGGGAATACAGCGGTTCTCTCTGCTCCTGCGTCACCGGAATCCTGCTTCTGTCATTCCCATTGGCAAACACTGAACCTCTCTCTGAAATCGTTTCCTCAAGAGCCTTACTGATCGGCTTTCCCACATATTCTCTGCTTCCCTGTCCTGCTGCCGCAACTACCTGATCATGATCCGTAATGCAGGCCACCATCCCACTGGACTGTGCCAGCGCCTCCGCATATTCCTTTGCAAAAACATTCAGCTCCCCGATAGGTGAATACTTTTTCAGAATAATCTCACCCTCCCGGTCTGTAAAAATCTCCAGCGGAGTTCCTTCTTTTATCCGTAATGTTCTTCTGATTTCCTTAGGAATGACCACACGTCCCAGGTCATCAATACGCCGAACGATTCCTGTAGCTTTCATGCACTTTTCTTCCTCCTGTTTTTCTTTTTATCGAAGTTTACTGTCTTTGTATCCTTCAGTTTCCATATCATGTGTTGTATGGTTATTATGTGGAAAAAGCAGGGAGAATATACATCTCTGTATTTACAAAAAATGCCATTTAACAGCAGCCAAGCAGCTATTTTCCGGAAAGTAATTCCATCAGTTCCTCTCTGGTGAAACTGCCACCGTTCAGTCCTTCGCCCTCCAGGATCTGATCCGCCAGTTCCCTTTTCTTTTCCTGCAGTTTCACGATATTTTCTTCAATCGTATCCTTCACGATCAGCTTATATACATTCACTACATTCTTCTGACCGATTCGGTGTGCTCTGTCCGTTGCCTGATTCTGCACTGCCAGGTTCCACCACGGATCAAAATGGATTACAATATCTGCTGCGGTCAGATTCAGTCCGGTTCCTCCTGCTTTTAGAGAAACGCAAAATACCTGCGTCTCATCTTTATTAAAGTTCTCTACCATCTGCGCACGTTTCTCCCTGTTTGTAGAACCAGTCAGCATATAATAGCTGATTTTCTCTTGTTCAAGACGTTTCGCAAGATGGTCCAGCATAGTTGTAAACTGCGAAAACAGCAGAATCTTATGTCCACTCTCCACTGCATTGCTGATCATATTCAGACACATATCTACTTTTGCAGAATCGTCTTTGTAATCTGCGAAAACAAGAGACGGATCACAACAGATCTGACGCAATTTTGTCAGCTCCGCCAGAATTGTAATCTTTGAAGTCTTAAATTCCTCTTCTGACTGCTTATCCAGCATCAGCATCATACGTTTCACATGTGCATCATAGAGCTTCTGCTGCTCTCCTGTAAGCTGCACGAACATATTCTCTTCCAGCTTATCCGGCAAATCTGTAAGCACTTCTTTCTTCAATCTCCGAAGTACAAACGGCCGGATCATTTTCTGCAGGCGCTTCATGGCATCTTCATCAGAATTCTGAACTGCCGGGATTTCCACCTCTTCACGAAACTTCTTATAACTGTAAAGAAAACCAGGCATCAAATAATCAAATATACTCCACAGCTCACTCAAACGATTCTCCACCGGAGTTCCGGTAAGCGCCAGTCTGAAGTCTGCCTGAACCTCTTTTACCACTTTCGCAGCCTGAGTATTTGCATTCTTGATATACTGAGCTTCATCAATAATCTCACATCGGAACTTATACTTCTCATATTCACTGATGTCTCTTTTCAGCAGATCATAGGAAGTCAGAAGAATATCTTCAGAGTCTGCCCCTGCCAGAATCTTTCTTCGCTCTGTCGCAGTTCCTGTCACCATCTTCGCTGTCAGCTCCGGCGCAAATCTCTGAATCTCACTGCTCCAGTTATAGACCAAAGATGCAGGAGCTACAATCAAAGCATTTCTCTGCTTCTTTTCATATTGCTCATTTACATCCCCTACTGTATCATTTTCCAGTCCAGCTTCATTCTCCATCATATGAACATTTCTTTCCAGAAATTCCGACAGCAGAAATGCAATTACCTGTAGCGTTTTTCCAAGTCCCATATCATCCGCAAGTATCCCGCCAAATCCATTATAATTCAATGTCTTAATCCACAGAAATCCTCGCTTCTGATACTCCCGCAAAATTTTATCCAGACTCTCCGGCACTTCGAAATCATTGTCCTCGACAGTCTTCATGTTTCTCACCAGTGACCGGAATGCTTTATCCTTTACTGTCGCTACAAAAGGACTCTCCTTCAGCTGTCCGTCCAGATAAAGTGCCCTGTACTTCTGCACTTCGATCGCATCCTGCTTCATCTGCTTATCTGTAAGCTGAAGTCCTGTCTTTAACTCTGCAACTGTATCAAGTCCTGAATCCTCAGCATTAATAAAAGATCCATCCTTCAAACGATAGAATTTCTTTTTCCTGTTATAGCGGGAAAGAATATCGATCAGTTCATCCTTCGACATTTCCCCTGCAGTTAATGTCAGTTCCAGTAAATTTCCGTTCAAAGAAACTCCTACCGTAATCTTAGGTGCAGACTTTATCTCCATTCGTTTCAAAGCTTCTGAAACAAATACCTCTCCAAGCGCCTGCATTGCCGGAATTCCGTACATTAACAGATCATATACCATTTCATCGTCATCCACGATTGCAGAACTCTGCGTATCAGGATCAAATGCATTGGAATACTCATGAATAACCTTACGAAGTACTGCTTCCTTCGCCATATCACGCATAGCAATCTCTTCCGTTGTATACAGAGAAATCTGTTTTTCCCCATAATAAACCTCAGGTCTGCAGGTGATCATATTTTCCTGCGGTGCATCCAGATAAATCTTAAATTCCGGTTCCAGCATTCCATAATCTGCCGGGTCAAAGTTCTTTACCTCACATTCATAAAATTCCTGAAGAACTGGCAGAAGATCCTTGCAGAAGGCCGGAACATCACTATTCGAAATGAATGCACGCTCTCCCCTCACTGCAGTCATACTATCCATAAAGTCCGCAACAGGCAAAAGATCTTCTGCATTCTCTACGAAAATCCATCCGCCATAGAAATAAATCCGATACTTTTCAGTAATTCCTGCACTGAGAAATTTACTCACGCTCAATTCAATTCCCTGCTCAGAGCCTGTAATTTTTATTTTTCTCGGCAGATGTTTCGTAGTAATCTGCCACTCCCGGCAATATTCACCAACAGCCTCTCCGTTCAAAGTTCTTCCCTCCATCAGAAGCAAAAACTCCGCCAGTTCATTTCCCTTTAGACTTATATGTCTTGTTTTCTCCATCGAACTGCCATAATATCCATACAAAGAACCAGGCCGGTAAAGTGCTTTATGATCCTGCACCCATTTCCGTATAAACTTCACCAGCGGTCTCGACTCTTCATCAAAAGATTCCTCCGTATGAACAAACTGCAGATTCTTACCATATTTATAATTTTCCTGATCCGCCATTGCCTGGTCAAAGGTAAACACATCCTTCAATACATACAGTTTACCTGCTCCGATCTTAAACTCCACATAGAAGTTTCTGCCATCAAATGTAAAAGACGGCTCAAGTCTTACCTTTCCATAAGTACTCTCCTGGATCAGCGGCAATGATTTTGCAACAGCCTGTTTCTGCAGAAGCTGCGCCAGTTCCGGAGTGGTACGCATCTTCATACCCTTTTTTACGCCATTCATCTGCTCCAGATTTTCACGGACAATAGCCTTTCTCTGTTCCACCACATAATTATTATATTCCAACAGAACTGCTACACAATGCTTACAGATTCCACTATATTCTCCATATGCCGGGCAGTCACAATAACTACTTTCTATTTCATTTTCTTCTTTATTTACGGATATATCCACTTCATAAATATTTCTGCCGCTGCCCTGCACGGAAGCAATGATTTCGTCACTTGCTCCTACATCCTGTATATCCATATCCAGAACTTTTCCGGTCCGGTAAATATCCTGGCCTCTGACATAAGATGCCGCACCTGACAGATATTTAATTTGCGCTTTTGAAATCATACTTTTTTGCCTTTCCCTGAGTAAAAAAAGAACCCCTCCACCAGGCAGCCTCAATCTCTGCTTAAAGTGAAGGGATTTCCTCATCCATCGCTATTTATTTTACACGATAACCTTTGCAACTGCAAGACCATAAACTTTCAATTCATCGCTTCCATTACCATAGATCCAGCTTACCTCGCCTTCCGGTACCGGAAGTTCTGCGCTTTCTGTTCCGAAGTTCTGGTAAATATAGTATTTTGCATTTTCATTCTCTCTCACTGTGATCTCCAGTGCATCCGGGATTTCTCCTTTGATTCCACTGGAAACGCCGCTGTCTTTCAGCACTTTTCCAAGGAAGTCACTGTAGAACTCTTTATCAGCATCTGCTGCCACATACCATGCTTTACCCTTGCCATATTCATTCACCGTCAGGCAGGAAGTTCCTTCATAGAAATCACTTCCGTAAGTCATTAATGTACGTGCTCCGCGAAGCTCCACAAGATCACACAGATACTTACATGTATAAGTCTTATCCAGACCAAGTTCATTACTCTCTACAGGAACAAAAGAGTTCTCTTCCCAGTCATAAAGACCATCAATCTCAGCACTTCTGATTCCCAGTACATCCATCAGGCCATGTGGTGTTCCTTCCAGATAGCATCTGTCTGTGTCATCTGCGATTCCTGACCAGTAACTTGTGATCAGTGTACCGCCGTTTTCTACAAACGCACGAACCTTTTCTGCAAAACCTTCCTTAAACATATAAACCATCGGCAGAGCCAGTACTTTATATTTGTCCAGATCACAGGTCATATCGATCAAATCTACGTTAACACCCTGTTTACGGAAACCTCTGTAGAATTTCAGCATGGCTTCCAGATAATGAAGGCCTTTATTTCTCGGTCCCTGGCTGTCCTCCATAGCCCACTGGCTGTCCCAGTCATAGATCATAGCCACCTGACTGCTCATAGTTGTTCCTGTCAGTTCCTGCAATTCTTTTAAAGCTGCTCCAACTTCAGAAACCTCTTTAAATACTCTTGTATCCTTCCCGCCGTAATGGTCGATCACTGCTCCGTGGAACTTCTCGGAAGCACCTCTGCTCTGACGAATCTGGAAGTAAAGAGATGCATCACTTCCGTGTGCAATTGCCTGCATAGACTGTGCGAAAAGCATTCCCGGTTTCTTCAACTTACTGACGCTCTGCCAGTTAGTAGAGCTCGGGCAGGACTCCATCTGTAAAAATGGCTTGTCCTTCAGGGAACGCATCAGGTCATGGCACATACCATTGTCATAAGCAGTATCGATCAGTGCTTCTTTATGCCACGTCGGATAAGTATCCCAGGAAACCACATCAATTTCTTTCGCAATCTTAAAGTAATCCAGACCGCCAAAATAATGCATCAGATTTGCAGTTGTCGGCAGCTCACTTCCGCCATCTCTCAGTGCTGCGATTTCATGGTGAATAAAGTCTGCTGTCTGATGAGTGACAAATCTCTTCCAGTCCAGATTCAGTGCATGAAGCTGAGTCTCACCAATCTTAGACGGACTTTCAATCTGGTCAAAGCTGTTATAAGTATGGCTCCAGAAAGTGGTACACCACTGATCATTCAGATTCTCAATGGTCTGATATTTCTCTCTCAGCCAGTTACGGAATGCCTCCTGACAAAGCGGGCAGTGGCATTCTCCACCGTATTCATTGGAAATATGCCACAGGATCACACCCGGATGTGTAGCAATTTCCTCTGCCATTTTTTTGTTAATGATATGGATCTTCTCTCTGTAAACCGGAGAAGTATAGCAGTGATTATGTCTGAATCCAAACAGTGCTCTGTGGCGTGTCTCATCTACACGAAGTACTTCCGGATATTTATCAGCCATCCATTTCGGTCTTGCACCAGATGGTGTAGACAGGATTGTGGAAATTCCTCTCTTATAAAGTTTATCAATGATCTCCTGCAGCCATCCAAAGTTAAATACGCCTTCTTCCGGTTCCAGTGTAGACCAGGAAAACATTCCCACACTTACTACATTGCAGCCGGATTCTTCCAGCATCTCAATATCTTTTTCCAGAATGTCCGGTCTCTTTAACCACTGCTCAGGATTGTAGTCGCCGCCATGGAGCAGCTTGTCAGTTCTAAAGTCCATACTTGTTCTCCTCTTTAAATCTCTATTCTCAGTCGTTTTCTCTTTCGTTATCATATTTAAGATTATTGCTCACTCCATTTACCCAATGTCAGGATATTGATTTGTGAACAATAACCGTATAAGTTCAAGTATTCATTAATATAGTTTCCGCACTTTTCCCGCAAAAACTATATTTTTTTACAGAACAAATTTCGCAATTACTCCAAGCACCAACAGATGCAAAGGATAAAAAGCATAATAAACATATTTATTGATACGGTCTTTTCTCTCACCGTTGTAGCACCAGATTCCATAGAACGCGATCGGTCCAGTCACATACATCAGACTGATGATGCAGCCCAGCACTGTCTTCAGCACATTTTTTGTATCAAACACATAGAACACTGTCACCAGCAGCACCATGCACAGACCATATTCTGCACGGAAAATACTCACCCACACGATCGCAGCGATCATGATCAGTATCCTCACCATACTGCCTGCAAATCCCGAAGAATTGCTAAACAGTTCCATACATTTCAACATGATCAGGCAGATGCACATCGTGATCATTGCATTCTGACTGGAAAGATCCCACACCTTTCCACATATCGCCAAATCATACGGAATCTCACTGACCAGTGCAGTGATGATCATTGTCAGCAGATATTTCTTATAGTCAGATGTATTGCGAAATCCCTCCACCAGCAGAAACGCAAATACGGGAATCGCCATCCCTCCAATAAGCTGCATGATGGACCCGATTCCCGCAAGTGTCATCAAACGGGAATCCTGGGACATCGCCTGGTTCAGACTTTCCTGCGTGTACTGGTCTAAATGAATCAGTCCTTTTTCAATAACAGCAATTCCAACTGTCTGGATCAGCATGACAATACATGCAAACATCTTCAGCCCATCGGCCGTGATGTCCGGAGTTTTCCAGACGATTCCTCTTCTTCCCGTTGTCATATTCATAATATCAACCTTTTACAGCACCGCCTGTAATTCCTTCCACATAGAATTTCTGCATGATCATAAACAGAATAGAGATCGGTATGGATACCAGTACACCACCAGCACAGAACTGAGTAAAGTAAGAATTGATCAGACTCTTATCCAGCATCTTGTACAGACCAATGGCAACTGTATATTTGGAAGAAATTCCGGCATTCAGGATCATCTTTGCATACACGAAATCCATCCACGGTACCAGGAAACTGCTGATAACTGTATAAACAACGATCGGGCGGCTCATCGGTAGAACCATCTGGAAGAAAATTCTTGCCTCGCTGCATCCGTCGATTCTGGCTGCCTCGCAGAGTGCTCTCGGAACTGTATCAAAGAATCCCTTCGCAATCAGATAACCCAGACCTGATGAAGCAGAATAAACCATGATCAGACCGGCATAGCTGTTTGTCAGGTTAAAGGATTTCAGTGTAAAGTAAACAGCGATCATTGCCAGCATACCAGGAAACAGGTTCAGGATAACTGCCATGTTCATCAGCGGTTTTCTCATCTTAAATCTCATAACAGACGTTGCATAGGCAACCATCAGTACGAACATAGTGGAAATCACACATGTAAAGCATGCGATGATGAATGTATTCAGAAACCACTGTGGAAACTGAGATACAGAATCCGGATGAAACAGTTTCAGGTAATTATTAATGCTCCATTCCTTCGGGAAAAATGTGCTGGTGTTCATTCCTGAATAAGCACTGAAGGAAGTACATACGAGCCAGATGATCGGAACCAGCCAGATAAATGCCAGTACAGCGATCAGTAAGTTATGTAATACTATAGAAGAAGTACGACTATCTTTCATCTTTCTCATTATTGATATGTTCCCTCCTTATCTCCCTTGATCATCCTGTTAAATGCAACCAGGGTGAATATTGCACAGATGATGAACACGATAATACCGATTGCTGATGCCATCTTGTAGTTATAATAATCCTGAGTCAGACGGAACAGCCAGGTAACCAGAAGGTCAACCTCTTTTGCCTGTGAGCTTGCCATTGCCTGGTTTGTTGTTGTATAAACATCCTGTGTGAGCAGATAAATAACATTAAAGTTATTAATATTTTTTACAAAGTCTGTGATCAGAGCAGGTCCTGTTACAAAGAGCAGATATGGCATTGTGATCTTTCTGAATATCTGGAAGTTTGTTGCACCGTCTACTCTTGCACTCTCAAGCTGGTCAGAAGGAAGGTTCATCAGAACACCTGTTGCAATCAGCATCTGATACGGAACACCAATCCAGATATTAATAAGAATGATCATTACATGTGCCCAGCCCGGTGCAGAAAGAAACGGGATGTAACTTGTGGACACAAGTCCTATGCTTCTTAAAAATCCGGTCAGTCCAATACTGTTGCAGATTGTATTGACAATACCTCCATTTGAAAAGAAGTTACGAACCAGCAGAAGTGATACAAACTGCGGAACTGCAATCGTTACGATAAATAAAGTACGCCACATCTTCGGCAGTCTTGTCTTCTTGCTGTTGAGAAGCAGGGAAAGCAGGATACCTCCGATATAAGTTGTAAATGTTGCGAAGAAAGCCCATACAAGTGTCCATCCCAGAACCCGCACAAATGCATATCCGAACGTAGATGTAAGGCCACCGCCGCCAAACAAACTGATAAAGTTACTGAAACCTACCCATGAGAACAACTCAGTAGGAGGCATATGCTGCTGATCATAATTTGTAAATGCTACAAAGATCAGAAGTAAGATTGGGATTAATGTGAAGATCACAACTCCAAGTACCGGAAGTGTCAGTAATGTGATGTGAAACTTCTCTTCTGTCAATGATCTGAGATCTTCTTTAAAAGTATTGATATGCTTTCCCGTTTCTTCCATTTTCTGAAGTGTATAAGCATTGATCACGTTCTTAAACCACACAACTGCCGTTGCAAACCACACAACAAAGCTGAACAATGAGAACAACAGGATGGTGAATGAGTTATCATAATCATTAAACTCACTCTTCATTGTTTTCATGTTAAAGACTTTTTCCATCTTTACAGTACCAAGACTGCCGAATTTCGGCACATACTGCATTGCAAACTTTACTGTGAAAAAGATTACTGCAATCTCCAGTAAAGTCATCAACACTGCTTTTACATACTGTTTACGTTTCGCATATCCTGCTCCCATCCAGATCAGGGAAAGCTTTACGAACGCATCACCTTTTGCTACAGCAGTACCAAAATCAGCAAAAAATCCGCCGATGGCTTTAAAGAAACCACCTACTGCCGCTACAGCAGAATTATTTTCCTGTGCTGCCATGTCTCTCCTCCTCGTTATTTCTTTTTTGTTACTGCCTGTTTTCAGACAGCAACAGTCTTTTCCTTAAAACAGCCCACATGCCGTTATGCATATGGGCCATTTTTCAGAAGCTATATCATATAATTTTTTTATTTTCCAATTATATTCCGCATGTTTTTTATATTTTAGTCAGAAACCTTAAAAATTTTACGTTCTTATTTATGTTCTAACCACTTACTGTTCACTATGTTCTCAGTAATTCAAAGCATGTTTTGTCAGCTCATAATTATTCTACAGGAGCTGTAACACCATCTACCAGGTTATCAAGTGCTTCCTGAATTGCATTGTCATCATCTGCGGATAATGTTCCCTGTGCAACCAGTTCACCAAATGTCTGAGCCGGATCCCAGTATTTTCCGCCAACTTTCTGAGCCTGAGCATATTCAGACTGAGCTGAGAGTGCTGCAAGAGCTACATTTTCCTGAACAGAATCAGAAGCTGCTACATTCTTATTGGAAGGACCACTTTCTCTCTGGTCAAAGAACATCTGCTGGGATTCTTCGTTTGTAAGGTACTCAGCAAGAAGAACTGCCCATCCGGAATTCTCGGAATATCCGTTTACACCAACATATTTGTAACCGGCAACAGATCCCTGCTGAACCTGTTTGTCACCAACTGTAAATGTAGGAAGCTTTGTTGCTGCATATCCGTCACCAAATACATCCTGTGCTGTGATCGCATCCCATGTACCGGAAACGCATGCTACCAGATTACCGGATGCAAGCTGGTTAGACATATCCCCATCAGCAACTGCCATAAATGCTGAATTAGATGTGATATCAAGCATTCCTTTCACTACATCAACACCTGTATATCCGTCAGTACTTGTTCCGTTCCAATCCATAGTTGTTGTTCCGTCATCGTTAAGTCCTGTTGTAAATCCTGCTCCATAGAAGAAGGAAGCATTGTACCATCCGGATGCAAGTGTCATACCGACTTTCTTTCCGGCCTTATCAGCCGCTTCAAGAAGGCTGTCCCAGCTTGCTGCATCTTCTTCGGAAATTACAGATGAATCATAGTAAAGAAAATATCCGTTGTCAGCAGCTCTTGGAAATGCATACAGGCTGCCATCAATTGTTGCTGCATCAATAGCACCTTCAACGTTTGCTGCTTTTACATCATCAAGTGTTGTATCTGCAAGCTGAAGTGCTTCCGCATAATCATCAAGTTTCAGAAGTGCTCCTGCTTTTACAAGATCTGTGAGCTGATCATCTGCGAATGCATATACATCTGCACCAGCCTCTACGTCTGTCAGAATAGTATCTTTTGCAGTAGACTCAGATTCTACGCCAATCTGAATATCAAATTTCTGATCTGCATACTTCTCCTGGAATTTATCTGTCAGTTCTTTTAATAAATCCTGGTCTTCCTCAGCTCCCCATACAGTCAGTTTAATTGTCTCATCCTCTGCTGCGCTTACACATACTGTGCAGGAAAGTGCCATAGCTGCTGCCAGCAACGGTGCGATCACCTTTTTTACATTTTTTCTCATTTTCTCTTCCTCCTGATTTCTGGTGGGTCTGCCCAAACATTCCATCATCCGCTTTTCCGGAATAAACGCTCGTTGTCTTGTCTGCGCAACCGCTTGTTCATGTTTTTAGTATATTCCATTATATCATCAAAGTCAATTAGCCATTATTATCTAATTTCAGTACTGTATTTTTGCTATATTGCACAATTCAGGACTTGATTTTCCGTTTTTCTGCGCAAACATCATCCGCTTTTGTGCAACCGTTTTCACTAAAAACCGCCTGCATGATTCTCCGCCTGCAACGGAACCTCCCATGATACAATATAAAAAGTTCCCTGTTTATTGTTTTCCAATAATACAGAGAACTCTTACGCTCATTTCTAAGTTTTTAACCAAATCAAGTAAATCCCCTGCTTCAATTGTGAAAAGCAATAAGCAGTGGGTGGGGACTTGCTCATAAAATCGACTTCATTTATCCGCGTGACTTACGCCTCAATTTATTATCAGCAGATGTTCCTTTCTACTGTGTCGATTCACGCAGCACTACCTGATAATTTAATGGCAGTATATCTTCTTCCGGATTCTCTCCAAGAATCTTAAGCAGCTTGATACAGGCTATCTTCCCAAGTCTTATTGTATCAAACCGAATACTGGTGATCGGTGGATTATTATATTCCAGATTTTTGCTGTCATACATACTTGCAACTTTTATATCTGCCGGAATCTGTATTTTCTTTTCCCGCAGACTGCTCAGACACATACCGCAGATCACATCATCCATACAGACAATTCCATCTGCCCCTTCCTCGATCAGCTGATTCACCGCCTCAGATACCGCTACCTGATTATCCGCATCCATAAAAATCAGGTGCTCATTTACAGGAACTCCCATCTCCTTATGAGCTTCCAGAAATCCCTGATATCTGCTTCCAGTTACATCGTAAGATTGATTTCCTCCAAGCAGTGCCAGATTCTTAAATCCCTTCATCAGCATAATACTTGTCAGCTCTTTTCCGGCTTCCTGGTTCTTATTGTCCACAAATGGAACCTCCGGATCTGAAGATGGTCCGATCAATATGTATGGTTCCTTACAGTTCTTCAGATATTTCTGAACCTTAGAACTTACTACCGTCCTGCTGACAATGATTCCGTCGACTTTCCGATTTGCTTCCAGCCTTTGTATCTGCGATACATCTTCCCCATCAATCATAGAAATAATAATATCATAATCATAGGAAGATGCCACCTCACAGATTCCATTCATGCAATCTTTAAAAAAAAGGAATTCTGTAGCAACATAATCCTTCGGCATCAGCAGTGCAATATTATAAGTTTTACGCTGTGCCAGTCCCTTTGCCACCACATTAGGCCGGTAATCATGTTCTTTAATAAATGCCTGCACCCTGTCTCTGGTAGCCTGACTGATTCTTCCCTTTCCTGAAATAGCTCTTGATACGGTTGTTTTGCTTACCCCCAGTTCTCGGGCAATGTCTTCAATCGTATATACCTTCTTCTCTTCTGTTTTCATAAAAACACCCCGTTTATCTTTTACGCAACCGATTGCCCATCTTGCTTAGATTTAGCATAGCAAATTCCAGTTTCTATGACAAGCCCCAATTTGACCGAAGCTTTACTCATACTTCCATTATATGATGTTAGGGTCAAAAAGTATTTTTCCCCTAACTTGATATCTACGAATTGCTCCGCTGCTTCGCTGCTCCTGCAATTCTCATTATTTTATTTTGATTTTCAAAATAGGTGCTTGATTTTTTGAATATTTGTGGTATAGTATTCGTATACTTAATATATAGTTTTAATTACTACTTGATATTGTTTTTATTTATATTTGCATGTTAAAACCGAATTTCTGTTAAATTTTCTCAGAACTCCGGCAGGTCAGACAGATATTCACAATCTACATTGTTATCTGATCATAATCTCATTAACATACACCCAAATGAATGGAGGCGTTTACTATGAAATTCAAATTAAAAGATCCAGGAAGTGCGATCACTCATGGCATCGCTCTTCTCCTCGCAGCAGTCGGTGCTGTCCCGCTTATTATCAAAGCGGCACGTTCTTATGATGTGATCCATATCGTAGCATTGAGCATTTTTATCCTTACAATGATCCTGCTTTATGCTGCCAGCACAATCTACCATTCCGTAGACTCTACAGAGAAAGTTAACCGCCGTCTTCGAAAGATGGATCATATGATGATCTTTGTAATGATCGCAGGCAGTTACACTCCGGTGTGCCTCATTGTTCTTCACAATCATATTGGCTATATTTTGTGTGCCCTGGTATGGAGTATTGCGATCCTTGGCATGATCCTAAAAGGATGCTGGATCACCTGCCCGAAATGGTTATCTTCCGTACTGTATATTGGCATGGGATGGCTCTGTGTCCTTGCATTTGTCCCAATCTTTCATGCACTCCCACGTGCTGGTTTTGACTGGCTTCTTGCAGGTGGAATTATTTACACTATCGGCGGTATGATCTATGCTCTGAAAGTTCCGCTTTTCGATTCCAGACACAAGAATTTTGGTTCCCATGAAATTTTTCATATATTTGTGATGCTTGGAAGTGCCTGCCACTTTATCGTAATGTATTTCTTCGTTGCGCCACTGCCTGTCTGACCAACATCATATATAAAAAGATGTCCAGGATAATGATTGACACGTCAATCTTCCCGGACATCTTTTCTATTATCAAGCGGATAAAATCATCCGCTTCGCTGCTTACTCATAACCAAATAACTACTCCGCAATTTATCAGAAGTAACTTACCTCCTGATACAGGCAAATCCTATTTATAAATCTGTTTTTTTCAGACAGCTACTCTTCTCTCAGCATACAGACCATAAGAGCCATAACTTACACCAAAATATCCATAATAACTCTTTGCTTCTGCAAATAATGGATCGTATACCAGACCTCCGATTTCAGCCCAGCAGTGTCCGCTTCCATCTGTTGATGTTGTATCTACGCAGACATATACATTATTGTATCCCAGTGCTTTCGCCAGATACGCAAACGCACATGCATCAGAGAAACAATCTCCGCCCTTTCCGCTCAGGATCAGATAGTCATTAGCATATAATGCCGGCCATGCAGTCTGATTATGGAAAATTCTTTTTGTCTCATAATAATGCTGATACATTACCCATCTGAAACAAGTCTCAAATTTCTGACTCTTTGACATACTTGGTTTGGTAATCGCATTTACCACATTCTTTGCTCTCTGCAGAGTTTCATACTCATATGCTCTTGTAGAATTCATTTTCTTTCCATTTGCATAGTAAAAGCTGCTGCCTTTTTTCCATGCTTCCAGAATTCCTTTTTCTGTGCAGTAATAAGTGGTATTTCCTACTTTAACAGTTTTTGTTCTCAGAACACCTTTATCACTAAAATAGTAATATTTTCCTGAAATCTTCTTTACACCAGTGCAGCGTACTCCATTGGAACCGAAATAATACTTTTTATCATTATATTTAATCCATCCGGTTTTCATAAATCCCTTTGGACTAAAGTAATAAACCTCTCCATGAATCTTTCTCATTCCTGTCAGATACTTGCCATCCTTAAAATATTTCTTATTCTTTGTTCCGTAAGTATACCATCCATTCTTTAACGCAGGTGTTGGTGTTGGCGCAGGTGTTTCAATCGGTGTGATATCTGGAGCCGGAGTCTCAATCGGAATTGGTGTTACTGTAATATCCGGTGTCTCTGCTGCCATAGCCGGAACACTAAGCATCATACAGGCCACACACATGGCAAAGCATTTGGTCATCTTTTTCATTTTCTTTTATCCTCCTGATACAATTTGGGAAAATACAGGCAGCAATATCAGAATTTCATCAGCTCCAGTTTCTTATTTCTGGTAAGCTGTTTAATCTGATACTCTCTTCTCATTGCCTCTTCTTTTGTCAAAAATCCTTCATAATATACAAGCGTAACCGGTCTTTTGGTCTTCGTATATTTTGCGCCGTTCTTTCCCTCATTATGTGCTTTCAGCCTTTTTTGCAGACAATTTGTCCATCCTGTATAAAGGGTTCCGTCTGCACATCTTACAATGTAAGTATAGTTCATTATAATCTCCACTCCCAATGTACCTGTGACAAATACCGTTTAAACCTTAATTTCGGTATTCCACTTATACCATCTGCACTTTCACTGACATAACTTATACTGTCCATCCTGTACACTGATCTATGTAAAGGATAACCGCACATTACCATCTGCAGTCATCCTTATTTCTATAATAAACAGCCGGCATTAAAGCACGTATTTCACCCGGACATATCCACGTCCCCGGATACCTTTTGCAGTATCTGAAGTCATTTTTATGTCAAAAAAGCAGGCAGGGAAACCGACTGCGGATTTTCTTTCCCACCTGCTTTATTATACGTTTATTTTCCTATTTTGTGAATATCATTTTTCGGAGGTTCCAGAGATTTCCCTTAAATTTTCCACCAAGAATCTTTAACTGAAGATCCTCACGATCCGGATAATATCTTGTAGAAAAAACAGTCTCTCCATCATTCAGGTAGATTTCTGCTGCCGAAGTGTCTGCAAGAAGTCTGATATTCTTCAGCTCACCAATCTTTGCCTTTCGTTTCGACCTTCCTGCACCTGCAATTCCGGAAAAGCCAATCTCCGCAACTCCATCTTCATATTTAAAAATCATCTGTCCGCCCATACTGATCTTGAAGCTGCTGCCCGTCATAACGATCTCATCAAGTACCAGGTCAAACCCTTCATTTACTTCCACACGAATCTCTACGATTGATTTCTCATCATGAAGAACTGTCTTCTCTTTTCGAAGACCTTCCAGTTCTTTTGCAGGAGCCTGGAGAATTTTTCCGTCACGTACCGTTAATTCTCTTGGAACAGTGAGACAATGCTGCCATCCTTCATCAATAGTCTTATTCACATATTCTTCATCTGCATCCGGCATTCCCATCCAGCCGATAAGAAGCCGTCTGCCCTTATTATCTGTGAACGTCTGTGGCGCATAGAAATCAAATCCCATATCCCATTCTCTGAAGTCATTCACATCTACAGAGCCATCTTCCTTCATCGGAAAATATCCGGACTGATAGATATTCTGAAAACGATACTCTTCACGACTCAGCCCCTGTGGAGAAACAGACAGGAACTTCTGTCCATCCAGTTCAAAATAATCCGGACATTCCCACATATAACCGAATACCTCCGGCGTAGTGATCACACGTTCCTGTTTCCAGTCTCTTAAATCCTCTGATTCATATACCAGAACTGCTCCTTTATCCTCTTTGAGACGTCCGCCCAGAACCATCTTATATCTGTCATTCTCCTTCCAGACCTTTGGATCTCGGATATGGCAGGTAAAATCCTCCGGATATTTCTCAAAGGAAATAACCTCTTCTTTATCGCTGAAATGAACTCCGTCTTCACTCTCTACATGAAGGGTGCTTGTCTCCCTTCCCTCATTAATGTAATCATAATCACCATCAATCTTTACATTGCCTGTAAAAAACAGATGCATTTTATCCTGATCAATCAGTGAAGACCCGGAATATACCCCATGACAGTCATAGGAGGAATCCGGATAAAGAGCTGTCCCTTCATACTTCCAGTCAAGCAGATCCTCGCTTGTATAATGTCCCCAGAACTTCAGTCCACCTTCCACATCAAAAGGTGCATACTGGAAGAACACATGATATCTGCCCTTGTACCAGCATAATCCATTCGGATCATTTAACCATCCCACCGGAGGCATCAGATGATGCCCAAGGCGGAATCTTCCTTCCTTCATATTTGCATTCTTTTCAATCTGTGATACATTTCTCTCAAGAACTTTTGTTAAATTACTCATTCTTTCACAATCTCCAATACTTTATCTGCAGGTGTTACCGGACCTTCATGTAAGGCTTTCACATCTCTGTAATCGTCTGTGTTTGTTACAATAAGCGGAGTAGTTACATCATATCCTGCTTCTTTGATCTTATCCATATCAAAGGATATGAGAAGCTGTCCCTTCTTTACACGATCACCGTCTTTTACATGAGCTGTGTAATATTTTCCACCCAGTTCTACAGTATTGATACCGATATGGATCAGAAGTTCCATACCGCTTTCTGTACTTAAACCAACTGCATGTTTGGTGTCAAAAACGGTCTCAACCGTTGCATCACACGGAGCAACTACTTCACCCTTAGCCGGATTTACAGCAATTCCTTTTCCTAGAACTTCAGAAGCAAATGTTGCATCATTTACCTGAGAAAGTGGAATTGCAGTTCCATCTAATGCACTGTAGAGTACGAAATCATCTGCGCCGCCTGCTGTTTTTTCTGTTTCAGAAGCTGTTTTGTTTTCATCTGTTGCTGTAGCATTTTCATCACTTACCACAGAATTTTTTTGCCCTTCAATACTCTCTGCTTTTACAGCATCTTCACTCTTATCTTCATTTTTTACAGCTTTACTCTCTGCTGCCACATCTTTATATCCAAACAGCCATGTCAGTACAAATGCTACGCCAAATGCAATCACAAACATCAGAATATAAGATACCGGGTTGTTCAGGCAAAGCAGAATTCCGAAAATACCGGTTACGCCAGTTCCTGTAGCGCCCAGTCCTGTAATAGATGCAAACAGCGCACCAACTGCACCGCCGACACAGCCCATTACAAAAGGTTTTCCGAAACGAAGGTTTACACCGAAAATTGCCGGTTCTGTAATTCCCATGCATGCACTTAATGCAGACGGAACTGCCATGGATTTAATCTTCTGATCTTTAGTCTTAAGTGCTACTGCAAGTGTAGCACCGCCCTGTGAGATATTTGCTGCAGATGCAAGCGGCAGCCAGTAAGTAACTCCAAACTTGGAAATCTGTCCAAGGTCAATGATCGTGTACATATGATGTACACCGGCCACAACTGTCGGAGCATAAAAAGCACCCATAATAAAACTTCCAATACCGAACGGCAATGCGATCAGCCACTGGATTCCATTCAGAAGTCCGTTCTCAACGGCTACGAAGATCGGTCCGATAATGGATAATGTCAGGTAACCTGTTACAAATACACTTACAAGCGGAGTAACAAACAGGTCGAACATTGCAGGTACAACCTTGTGAAGCCTCTTCTCAATCTGTGCAAGTACCCACACAGCAATGATAACTGGGATAACATGTCCCTGATAACCAACCATGTCAATCGAATAAAGTCCAAACCATACTTTCTGAGTTACCTGAACCCCTTCTGTTGCAACTGTCCATGCATTCTGCAGGTTTGGATGAATCATGATCATACCGATAACCGCACCCAGATATGGATTAGCGCCAAACACTTTTGCACCGCTGTATGCGATCAGGATTGGCAGGAATGTGTACGCCGTATTACTGAAAAGCTGCGCAAAAGTATAAATAGAGCCGCTGGTATCAATATTCAGGAAACCATTATTTACCATGAAATTCAGCGCTTCCATGATTCCCATAAGGAAACCACTTGCAACAATAGCCGGAA
This sequence comes from Blautia sp. MSJ-9, assembly GCF_018919065.1. Lineage (GTDB taxonomy): Bacteria > Bacillota > Clostridia > Lachnospirales > Lachnospiraceae > Blautia_A. The sequence continues at coordinate 94,722 of NZ_JAHLQG010000053.1, forward strand.
TGATCGGCACAAAAATATCTCCAAGAGTCTTAATCAGTCTCTGTACAGGATTTGCTCTGGAAGCTGCAACTTTCTTCAGATCCTCCTTGCTGCTCTCAGAAACTCCTGCAATCTGGATGAACTCATCATATACTTTATTCACAACACCGGTTCCCAGAATGATCTGCATCTGTCCCTGTGCAAAGAAAACGCCTTTAACGCCTTCAATGTTCTCAACATATTCCTTGTCTGCCTTCGAGTTGTCACCAATAACCAGTCGAAGACGTGTGGCACAATGAGCTGCGGAAATAATGTTCTCTTTTTTACCGATATGGTCATATATTTCCTGAGCTGTCTTTCTATAATCCATAATATCCTCCTTCTTATTTATGTAATCGTTCCCACATTTATATACACTATTTGTTTTATGTATATATGGTTATTTTACTGTTAATATACATTTATGTGTGTTCTTTGTATGGAATCGTTCTCATATGTTGTTTTCATTATATCCGTCAGATTTTCATTTGTAAATATGTAACTTAGCACAAATATTTTGTCGCATTTTTATACATAATATCCAAAACAGGTTTTATCTATTAAATGGATGTTCGCAATTGAAGCAGGATTCTCCAACGCAAAGTGATCCTAACCAAAGTTTTTTTCTATGTCATTAAAATATTACGGAATAATTTTCTAAGACATAAAAAGAGCTAAGATTTTTCACCTGTTTCGTGAATTCTTAGCTCTCTTCTCATTTATCTGCTCCTGTGAGACTCTCTCATTACCACCTTACATCCCATCTTAATTTCTTTATGTATCGATACATTCTCCGCCTCCATCAGCTCTACCAACATCTTTGCAGACTCCATTCCGCTCGTTTTATAATAGAAATGTACTGTTGTCAACTTCGGCTCTATAATTTTTCCCAGAGAACTATCTCCCATACCGGCAACCTGAACCTGCTCCGGAATCCGGTATCCATTCTTCTTTAACCAGCTCACTGCTCCAACTGCCATAGTATCCGTTGCACAGATAAGTGTATCAATATCCGGATGTTCGCCAAACAGTTCTCCTGCTTTTTCATATCCCGATTCCAATGTAAAATCACCACATTTCACATATTCACTGCCAAATTCAATCTTATTCTTACTAAGAATCTCTTCAACCCCGGACATTCTTTTTCTTCCAACAGCTTCATCTTTATCTGTAACTGTAATATATCCAAACTTGTTGCCAGTCTTTACCATCTGTTCTGTAAGCGTCATTGCCGCTTTCTGATCATCCTGAAAAATACATGGATACCCTTCCAGACGCTGTCCCAGCAAAACAATTGGCACTTTATACTCTTTGAGCATATCACGGTGCTGTTTCGTCAGGATTGTGGCAATGAAAATAACTCCATCTACCTGGTTATCCTTAAATAGTGAAAGATATTTCAACTCTTCTTCAATATTATTATTTGTATTCGCCAGGATTAGTTGATAGCCTTTTTTCGTAAGGATATCACTGATTCCGGCTACTTCTCTGCTGATCGTGTTGGAATCGATCTTCGGAAGAATCACCCCTACCAGTTTCGTCTTTTTGGTACGCAACATCTGTGCCTGTGAAGAGGGCTGATATCCGGTTTTTTCGATCACTTTGCGGATAATTTTCTTCTTCTCTTCACTAACATAGCCATTATTTAAATATCTGGATACCGTAGCCCTGGAGACCCCTGCCAGTTTCGCTATCTCGTTAATATTCATGCAAAAGCTCCTTTTCATGCTATTGATGTGATGTTTTTAGATACTGTTTCACATCGTTTCCTTCTGAAAGTATTTTCTACATTATACTACAGATATCCTTTAGGTTGCAAATGGCAAAACTTCTGTCCAAACGGACAAAATTCTCCGCCTCGATATGCGGCTCTATACCGAATAACTGATCCTCAGTTTATCAGGAGAAGCTTACACTCCTCCTGATACAAGTAAGTCCCCACCCACTGCTTATTGCTTTTCGCAATTGAGGCTGAAGCGTGTTTGATTCTAAGCAGAGAATCTATTTGATTCGATTGAATTACGGAAGATATGCAATTGGGTCGATTGGTTCTCCATCTTTCTTCATTTCGAAATAAAGATTCGTTCCTTCTGTACTGTAATATTTTGTTGGCTGTGCAATATATCCGATAGTTGTTCCTTTCTTTACTGTATCCCCTTCAGAAACAGTCAGATCTGTAAGCTGTCCGTAAACCGCCTGATATCCGTTTCCCAGCTCCATGGTCACGGTTGTACCAGTCTGTGCATCCTGTTCCACTGAATAAACTGTACCGTTTACTGCCGCAACTACCGGTGCTCCCTCTACTGCCCCAACTGCAATGGCAGGGTTTAATCTGTACTGATCCAGAGTTGGAAAATACGTAGTCTGATCCATACTGTAATCCAGCAGAATATTTCCATTTACCGGCCACTCCATTAATGTATCTTCTGAGAAATTTACTGTCGGCAGATTGATTGCAGATGCCGAAACATCCGTTGCTTCTCCTGCATCAGTATCCTCTACATCCGCTGATTCTCCATCTGTACTGTTAACATCACTGCTTTTATCCACATTCACAGATACTTCAGCTTTATTCTTATCCACAGTATTTTCATTCATATCCCCATTCGGGTTTACAAGTGTATTTCCATCTCCGGAAGTCATTTCCACATCATCCTGATTTTCCTCCTCCAGTGATGGTTGACTCTCTGATTCTGTCTGACTTATTCCATCCTCTCCAGCAAATATATCATCCGTATTTTCACTTTGAGCAGTATCTTGAGTTTGCTCCTTAGGTGCTTCCTCTTTAATCGGAGATGTACCTAACTGATATACAGTAATTCCTAATGCTGCTACAGCTGCCAGACCAACGGTATTGGCGATAATTCGCGTGACTCTGTTATTCATCATATTCCTTTCACCTCTATTTTCATCTTCATATCTATAGGGTGTCCAGAATTATTACATCTATTCAGAAAATTTCTGTAATCTCCTGAATTTCCATACTTGGAAAATAATACGCCAGAATTTCCTCTGCACTATTAGAATTTTTTGCCAGCTCATTCCCTCCGTACTGCGAAAATCCCATTCCATGTCCTCTTCCTTTGCATAAAAAACGCACCTGATTTCCAATATTCTGTATTGTAAAATTTGCAGAAGTAAGTCCCATACCTTTTCGAAAAGATTCACCTTCCAGCGTTTTCCCGTCAGCCAGAAGTTCTGTTACATATCCGGCGCTGTCTCTCTCCTTCACTTTCAATTCCTTTGGAAGTATCTTTTGATTTATGTATACACTGTTAAGATAATTTTTTGACTCTTTATCCACACTGCTTTGGACAGATTTTAAATAATCTTCCTCCTCACTGTGGAAAACTTCCCTGCCATCCCTTGTCTGTCCGGCACTTAACTCATGATAAGGAATTTGTTTTAGTTCTCCATCCCATGTCATAACCATCCCTTCTGTATCAGTCACTGCCTTTTCGTATTTTTCTTGCGAGACTGCAAGATATAAGGATTTTCCCTTCACTTCATTCCTGATTTCATTCAATACTTTTGAAAAACTATCCTGCTCCTGTATTTTTCTGCAAAAATTGGACCGTGCAATGATCGTCTGCGCTTTTATTGTTTCTAATTCATAAGTTTCTCCAATTTGCGATGCAACAATAACTGGTAAAATCATTTCCATATCAAATTTTCTGTTGACCAGAGTACTTTCTACACCGTTAAAAACAATCGTAATCAGATAAGGGATAAAAAACAGACAAAAGATTCCCGTTGTTCCGGGAAAAAAAGACTTTCTCATAATAAGACCATCCAGACGTACGGCCATGATTTCTCATAACCTCTTTCCTTTTAGTATATACATATAACTTTCTCTGTATGTACACTTTTAATCAAATCACTCTTTTGACTTCATTAAGAATATTTTCCTAACTTTTCTATCAGCTTATTAATACGGGGACTCACCCCGTATTAAAATATGCAGCTTTACTTATTCTATTCTGGATTCTTGGTTCATTCCAGTATATAATTTTATTTTTTTTGGTATTCCTTTTTTCTTTTGGATGCAGATCCGTCCTGTTTTTCTTAGAATCTGTATCTTTTACAATATATTCTGAGATCATTTTTGCTTTCGGAGTTTCATATACCAAACACATTCCCAGACTTTTCCATAATCTTCCCAAAAATCCGCTTCTTTTTACTGTGCGCTCATCACAGCTACCTGTGCATGCACTTTCTCTATCCTTTACAAATCCCATTACAAAGCAGGTAACAGCTGTCACAATCAGCTGAAAATAATTCTTCAGATTCTTTATCGAATTCTTCATAGAAACTCCTCCTGTTCTGCATTACATGATTTCATAATATTATACAGCCTGTCCACCGTTAAGACTGCGCACTTCCTACGGTTATCAGGTACTAATACTTTATGCAGAATGAATACCATTTTAGAACTAAAATCGAACTAAAAAATATCCTGCCTTGAGAGCTTTTTTATGTCATTAGAGCTTTACAAAGTAAATTCTTATAACACAAAAAAACTTCTGTGAAATTCACAGAAGTCATAAAGTGAAGCATCGGGGATTCGAACCCCGGACAACTTGATTAAAAGTCAAGTGCTCTACCGACTGAGCTAATGCTCCATATTCAATTGTCACTTTCCAAAGTGAATGCCCAGAGCCGGAATCGAACCAGCGACACGAGGATTTTCAGTCCTCTGCTCTACCAACTGAGCTATCTGGGCAAAATAGCGGGGACAGGATTTGAACCTATGACCTTCGGGTTATGAGCCCGACGAGCTTCCAGACTGCTCCACCCCGCGGTATTAATTTAAAAGCCGATGATCGGACTCGAACCGATAACCTGCTGATTACAAATCAGCTGCTCTGCCAATTGAGCCACATCGGCTTAGCTGTTAAGCTAAGTGGATGGAGAAGGATTCGAACCTTCGAAAGCGTTGCTAACAGATTTACAGTCTGCCCCCTTTGGCCACTCGGGAATCCATCCAAGTATGGAACCTATAGGGCTCGAACCTATGACCCTCTGCTTGTAAGGCAGATGCTCTCCCAGCTGAGCTAAGATTCCATATCCATATGCAATTTACTAAACATCGTTAGCTCATTGCTAACGACCCAGAAGAGACTCGAACTCTCGACCTCCGCCGTGACAGGGCGGCGCTCTAACCAACTGAGCCACTGGGCCATTAAAGGTTTTGCACCTTCAAAACTACATACATGTTGACATTTCCTTGAGATTCATTACTTCCTGCGATTCTTGGTCAAGCCCTCACCCGATTAGTAACAGTCAGCTCCATGCATTACTACACTTCCACCTCTGCCCTATCTACCTCGTCGTCTTCAAGGGGGTTTACTTCTTTCGAATGGGATATCTCATCTTAAGGGGGGCTTCACGCTTAGATGCCTTCAGCGTTTATCCCTTCCGGGCTTGGCTACTCGGCCGTAGACTTGGCAGTCTAACCGATGCACCAGCGGCCCG